>JAFGNR010000333.1 GCA_016926915.1 Anaerolineae bacterium | reverse complement strand
GCGCCGGGGCGGCGTGCACCGGCATCGCAAAGGGCAGGATGAGCTGTGCCCACAATAGTGCAAGGATGGTAACTATCCTGAGCAACCGGCCTTGGATAGAACGGTAGTACAACTTTGAGCCCATGGTCTGTCTCCCAGTATTAAGAAATTCGAGTAGCGCTGGTGCGCTTACCTTCTGTGCCGGGCCTCAATGCGCGGCGGTCGTGCAGGGCCAACTGTACCACCGGTTCGGGCTGGGCTCTGTCTCTTGTTTGTTGTTGTCCAGATCCAGGTAGACGGCGCTGACGTAATAAACCTGTCCGCAGGCGGGACTGGGATCGAGCCAGGACCGCGCTGTGTTCGGCAGCTGCGATTCATCCCCTAACCGGTTGAAGATGCCATCTGAGGTGTTGGCGCGATAGATGCGGAAACCAATGATGTTGTCTACGTAGTTCGGGTTGTAGGTCCAGGTCAGCGTGAGCGGTGTGCCGGCTGCCAGTGACCCGCCAGGCCCGTTGAGATTCTGCGGCGCCGGTGGAACCGAGAGTGCTCGCAAGACGATTTCGATGAAGGCGTAGCGCGTGACGCCTTCCGCATTGGTGGCGATCAACTGGTAGTTGACCGGCGCCCGGATGATGGTCGCCAGCTCGCCGGTCGGCGCGCGATTGCTTGTATCCTCGCCAGCTGCCAGCGCTACCTGCTCGACGTTCAGCACCGACCAGCGGAAATTGACTTTGGCATTGTACACGACCTCGTATTTGCGGCTCAGTCCGCTGCCTTCGATCTCGATCACGTCATCCGGGTCGTCAACGGGTTCCGCCTCGAAGAACTGAATGATCGGTTCCGGCGCGGGCGGAGGCAGGGTCGGTGTGGGTTCGATTACCGCGATTTCGACCGTGGCGCTATCGCTGAGCTCCCCGTTATAGGCGGTGAGGATGAAGAAGGTCGCCGCATCGACCGTGATGGGCAGGCTGCCCTGGTTAAGGAGTTTGTTCAACGTCCCGATTGTCGGGCCGAATAGCTCCACGTCGGTGGTCTCGCCGTTGATGGACCATACCAGCTGCACCGTTGCCCCACTGCCCATGACGACTTCTTCCGGGATGGCGCGGAAATCTGCGATCTCCGGCTGCACCGGTTCGGGGGTGGGGGTAGGTTTCTCCCGCACCGTCACACGAACGGCGGCGCTCTGTCTGCGGCTGGGCGATTGCACGCCGCTTTCGTCGTCATACAGCGCAATCAGAACGAATTCCACGACGCCCGGCTCATTCAGAGTCTGAACTGTGCTCCCGTTGGGGGGGTAATCCTGCCCTAGAATCTGAACTGAGGTTGCCTGCTCGACTTCCCAGGTCAGCGTCACATTCTCGCCGGCGGTCACCTCCTGCGGCGCGACGGTGAAGCGCTGAATCGCGGGGACCGGCAAGGGGGTGGGGGTGGGAGGATCCACGCGGACGCTCAGGCTGGCTACGGCCTGCCCGCCGTACTGGTTCGTGGCTCTAAGCGTGAAGTTCGTAGGCTCTCCGAGCGTCAGTTCGCGCTCACTGACGTATTCCGCCGGCGCCAGGGTTTGCTCTTGCCCGTTGGTCGAGAGCACGACGCCGTCGGCGTTGACGACATCCCAACGCAGGACAATGGTCTGCCCGGCGACGATGGCGTTGTGATCGACTGTAAACGCGCGAATTCGGGGCTCCAGGGGCATGACGTCCACCAGGATTGGATCCCAACTGGGACTCAAGAACGGTACCAGCTCGGAGAGCAGGTTCTCCACCCGCAGCGTGTAAAGCGTGTCGCTGGTTGGCATATCCACGTAGCCGTCTTCGGGGGTTTCAAGACTGATTCGCGTGTTCTGGTCGGTCTCGATCCAGCGCCGGGCAAACTTTGAGGTCCGGTAGGTTAAGGCTATCTCTTGACCGACGTCGATCTCGGTATCGGAGGCGGTGAATTCGTAGATGCGGGGCCGGAAGATCAGGACGATAAGGGCGATCAGGGACAATAAGATCAAGATCAGTAGTCCCGGACCGATGCGCGGGCGTACTTTGACCTCGCCCAAGAGGGTGCGGGGAATCTGATCTTCTGCCAACAGGTTCACGTTGACCGAATAGCTGTGACGTTCTTTGCGCAATGCGATGAAGGGCCGTCTCGTGGGCGAGACGTGCACCGGAACGACGAAGGTTTCGGCCGGCGGCAGGCGCATTTCCGCTTGCTGCGCCAGTACCAAGGTCTCGCCGCCTTCTCCGGGCACCTCGAACTCGAAGGTGCAGGCTCGCTGTGGGTCGAGCGCCTCAAGACGGAACTGATCCACGCCGTTACCCTTGTTAGCGATGTGGAATTTCGCCGTTCCCCGGGGACGGCGCCCCCTGGCCGTCTGATCCTTGGGATCGAGCTCCGTGACCGTGAACGCGTGGAAAGGATTGATCGTCAGGGTGGCGCCTAACTGGCTGCTGCGTCCCGGATAGTTGGGCGATGTGATCATAACGGCAAAGTGATGCTCGCCCGCGCGGCTGGTGTAGTGGCGTGGCGGTGTAATCGTGATCGTCACGGCGCCGCCTTGACCCTCGTAAAGATTGAGCTGGGGTGGGGTAATGGTCACCCACTCATGTGGAATGCCCACCAAGGTCACGTCGAGCGTGGCGACAATCGGCCCGCCATTGGCGACGTGCACGGTCATGCTGGCGGACTGTTCTACATCGAGGGTCCACTCGCGTTCTTCCATGTCAGCAATGAGCGTCTCATCGCGCGTATCGGCAGGCCGCGTGCCGCGCCATTCCGGCGCGCCGATCTCTGGAGCAGGGCCGGCAGAGGGCTGGGGGGCGGCAGCGTCCGGTGCGGCGGGCGCCACGGCGGTCTCTCGCGGGAGGGGCGCCGCCGGTGCGGCGGACGGACGCCCTGGCGCAGCAGGTGATGCGCCGCTTACAACCATCAGCGTATGCCCATCGATCTCGATGGTGCTCCAGGCGCCGAGCGTGGTCGTCCCTAATCCCGCGACCTGCTTCCCATCTACTGTGAGCGGAGATTCGCACAGCAAGGTCAACCGGAACTTGGACTCGCGGTGATCGAGGATGGCGTGGAACTCTGCAATGCCGTGTCCGTGCAGCACCAGGTCGTTTTCCGGAGCCTGGCCGATATTGGTGATACCTCGCGCCGGGTCGAGTGTCACGAAGGACACGGTCCCGTCAGGATGAATGATTTCAAGCTGCGTCTGGGTCATAGAAGCTCTCCCACTGCCCATTCTGGATTCGGTTGTGCAGAGTAAATATTGGATCTGTATGCTAGTTCGTCAACATTGATAAACATGTTTCGACTTTCTGCCTTGGCTCCCGGAATCCGAAGCGCAATTCGGGCGTGTTCCGGACAGCGCTCTTTGCAAGGCCGCGATAGATAAGCGTGCGTTCCGGTCGCGATCTGTGCCTTTGAGACGGAAACCGCTCACAATAGGACCAAAAGGGAACTTCCCCGCCAGGCGCAGCCGCACGTAAACGGGCGTGCATGACTTGGGCGTGACCCCGCGCACCGACCATCCCACGCAGTTGATAAGGCCGCGCGGGTCGCAACATACACAAGGCGCGCTGCTGACTGCGAATTGAATGCCGTGGTTCGAAAAGTGAATCTCTCCATAGGCTGTAAGTATCTTCTGGATACGGCGATTGTACCGTTGCGCCGTTTCGAGAATCTGTTCGTTGGTGCGGTGAATGCGTGCGGTTTGGCGGCGCTGTTGGCGCTCGTGACGTTCTTTGCGCTTTTTCTCCAATCGTTGTCGTTCTTTCTCTGCTTTCAAGAACTTTCTCTTGTATACGTTCATCCCTTTCTCCCGATGGCATTCGGATCACGCGCCCCAGGATATGCGCTGGTGCGTGATTGCCACGAGAGGGTTTGATGACGTTGTTCGCGATGTCGTTACGCCCCTGTGCCAATAAGAAGTGCTGCGATGGCGACGACGATGACAATGCCGATGAGTAACAGTATAAATGGTCCGTAGATCTGGAATGGCGTGAGACCCTGGGTAGCGACCATTCCTTCCGCGGTCTCGGCGATCGGCTCCGGTTGTTCCAATGACTTGGACCGCAAGGTGAACGGGACGTTGAGACGCCGGTAAGGGCTTCTCGGCTCGATGAAGAGGTCCAACCCTAGCACTTCGCCCGGTTCGATAGCCGGCGTTTGTACACTCTCCGGCCCGACCGGGGGCATAGATGCAGGTTGCACCGGGACCGCTGCCCCGCGCGGGGTTGGTCCCGGCTTTGTTGGGGTATGTTTCCCGGCGCGTTCGGACAGCCGGCCGACTTGTTCGAGCGTGCCTTGTCCCCGTCGCATCTTGCTGCCTATCCGGATCAAGTTCACGCCCACCGAGTAGGGCAACAGGTTGCCGACCGTGATCAACAGGCCAGATATGGCGCTCCCCAACCCCAACATTTGCTTACCCTGTTTCTTGCGCTGTGGCGGTATAGCGCCGCGCTGGGGAGCTGCGCCGGCGGCGCCCGGCGCCGCCTCCGGCTCGCCGGCGTTGGTCACGAGGGGGATGCCGTTCAACATGAAGGTGAAGGTCAACTCCGCGCCGGGAGCGTCGGCCTGGATTTCGTAGCGGCTCTTGACGTTGCCGCGATTGTGGATTTCCAGGTGGTAGCGGCGGCGCGCCTGGCGTTTCTGCATCTGGATGATGGCGGGGATGGCAAGGGCGACCATCGCAAGCAAGATCAAAATGATGACAAGCCATATCCAGCTGCGCCAGGTCCACCCGCCAGAGCCAGCGCTGCACCCGCACAATGTCAACAACGCCCCACCCGTGAAGAGAATCGTGTTCCGAATTGAGTTTTTAACCATCATGGTCCATACTCACAAGGTATAATGAATGCGCGTAGTAAGGCTGGATGTCGATGACCTGTGACACCGTTGCTCGTTCGCCTGGATATGCTTCCGGAGCAGCTGCGTGCACGGTAAGCCGGTGTTTCCCGGCTTTGGGTTCCGGCCCTGCCGTGTGGTGTAATTGGAGCGCCACAGCCTTTTCCGCATTGGGGAAGAGCAGCGGCGCCGGTCCCAACGTCACGCATGCTGCCGGCAACCCTTCCATCGCCAGTGAAAACTGGACGCCGGGCTGATCCCCCTGATTGCGAATAATCACTGCGCCTTCGATGGTGCGGCCCGGCGCCAACGTTATTTCCGGCAGCGCCAATCGCAGCCCGATAGCGGTCGCCGTCTGGGTAACTGTAGCCATAGACGGCGTCAGGGCGCCCGGCGCGTTCGCCAACATCGCTGCCGGCTCGGCTTCTGTACACGACCCCGTGGCGAATCGCAAGTCCAGGATGAATTCTCCAACGTGAATGCGTTGTCCACTGGCGGCAACCAGCGTCCCGTGCGAAGGCAGGTTTAGGGAAGCCGGGCCTTCTCCCTGTGTTTGTTCCACCGCCAGGTCGGCGCTTGCCAGGTTGACCAACCGGCAGCCCACGTTCTGGTCGCCCAGCATGATCAATTGCAAGTGGCGCGGCGCTACTCCCCCACCGCGACTGGCCGACAACACGATGTCACTATCTGGCGCGCTGCCGATATGCGTGATGCGTTTCTTCAGCGGAAAGCTTTTCCGCCACCCATCCCGGTCGGTGACTTCGATGGTATTTCCTGATTCCATGCTCACCTCTCAAGCGGTGAATGTCTCTCGTTTCCGTTCCTCTGGTGTGTTTCATCGCAGTTGGGCAGAAAGGTGGGATGCACTTTCACGTCTTGTAGGAAGACTCTCACAGCGTCGAAACCTGTGTTTTCGAGTCTCACTAAGTGCGTTCCACCTGGGCCCTCCTTTTCTGAAACACGCATATTAAGGCCGGCTCAGACGTTAGTCTCGCGAGACTAACGTCTCGCGTTGCGCCATTGCGAAATGAATCAAGTTCTCTCCCCACTCGTGAGCGGCGCGAATAGCCTCGCGTGTGGGCGTGAAACCGTGTCCTTTCCCGGCCCACAGGCATCCGTAATCCCCCGTGCTGAAGATCACGCCCTCCCCTACTAGAATGCGAACTTCGCTCCTGGTCGCGCCCTCGGGCGGCGCTGCGAAGCAGTGGGGGGTAGTCAAGAGCGGGTGTCCGGCCTCGATGGGGTGCAGCTGCACGCCCAGCGAGGTCAGCATATCGAGCAGACTAGCTTCCGAGGCTGCCGGATCGCTCCCTGCCGTGTGACAGCTTTCGATGAACAGACTGCCCCCGCCTTGCAGGTAGGTGTAGAGTGCGTTGAGAGTCTCTTTTCCGGGGGCGACGGTCGTTTGGGCGATCAGATAGACGAGGTCGTAGCCGTCCAGGGGGCTGCTGAGCGTAACGTCGTGATCGATCCATAACGGCGTGCGCCCTGTGAATCGCAGCGTCTGCGCCAGGGTCTCTGCGCCATGATCTGCCGGTTCTCCACCCTCCGTCCGGATTACGGCTGCCAGTAACGGGTGGGGCTGCACGGGAATTCCGGCGCTCCGGCGGAACCGCAGGTCGATTTCGTTGGCTTTTGGCCGGGCAGCATTGGAAGCGTCGGTAATAGGCGCCTGCATGGATTGCCGCCGTATGCGCGCCAGCCCCACGCCGTCTACATCCTGGTCGCTGATCTGCGCCTCGAGTCCGAACTGTGCGTAAATGTACTGTCGTTCACCTGAATCAGGGTCGGATTCGGTGCTGGGGGGGCTCTCGGTGTACGTGAGCCATAACGACAGTGTTCCCTCCGCCGCGCCGAAGTCGAACGTAACCGGGCGCTTGACGACAATCAAATCGCCGTTGGGAGCAATGGCTACGCCCGGAAGCACGTACACGGTACTGTCCGGTGGATCGCTGGCGATCACGTTGAGCCCGGTCAGGATGCCGGGCCCATGTCCCAGCGCATCGTGGAGCTGCTGGCGCCCGCGATGGTAGGTGTGGGCCTCTTCCCAGACTGCCGCCGTGATGGCTGTGCCGTCTCTGGGATGCAGACGTTTGACGGGAATGCGATCGATCAAGTTCTTTTCTTGCGTCATGGTCACCTCGGATTAGACGAAACGTACGGGTGGAACTTGCAACCGGCGCCGTTCCGGCGCGTAGCCATTTTGTCAGGCTTCCACCTCTCCTTCTGTGATGTATAGTTCGTACACGGTGTGCGCCGGCTTCTCCTGCTCGATAATGGCCTCGATGATGGCCTGACGCTGCCTCGCCTCTTCTTCAAGTAGCGGCGGCAACGTCAACCGTACCGAGAAGGTATGCGGCGCGTTCTGTGTGCCCAGGGCCAGCCCCTGGCCCAGCTGTGCTCTCGATCCCAGGACGAAATTGCTGGCCCGGTGTTCCACGATCTGTGGACGGACGCCGGTGAAAATCTCCAAATACTCTATCAGTCCCTGCCGTGTCCCCCGCATCCGGTAAAGACGAATGATGGCGCGGAGGAGCTTGCGGCGCTTGGTTTCCGACCACCGGGGGTCCAGGGTCAGATCGAGATTGGCGGCCATCCAGGGAAGCAGGTCGGGAGGCGCCGTGCGGGGATCGAAATAGGTCGGTAGTTGATTCAGACGTGCTTCGATGGGTTTCCAGAAACTCTCAAACAGCATGAGAAAACGCCCCATCAGCTCGTCGTCTTCGTATACCGCGGGGAGGTGGCGCAGGTATTGACCCTTGGCGAAAACTGCCACGCTGGCGCTCTCCTCTGCCAGGATATCGCCAGCTTCAGTCTTACGAATGCAGGCGCGGCTTGTAAGCGTGAGGTTCTCATATGTGGGGGCGACGATCGTGCGCACCGTATATTCGTGAATGGCCCCGGGATCCAGGTCGCTTTCAACCTGCCATGTGATGGTCAGGCTGCCTTCTTCCCACCGTACAATGCGCGGTCCCTTCGCTTGTTGTGGCGCGTCCGTGGTATCCAATCGGGCGTGCTCCGGCAGGGTGATGCTGGCGACGTAGCCGCTCACCGGTTGGTGCACGGTCACGCGCGTGTGGAATACCAGCGGCTCGCCCGGATAGCGCCGGTACACGTCAGCCACGTGATCGACGGTCAGGGCCCCGTGGGGACTCATAGCGTGACTACCTCAACGCTGTGGGGCAGTGAGCAGATCAGGGTATCATCCGGCACGTTCAGAATGCGGCTCTCCAGGGATGCCAGGGCTTCCTCCCGGTGCTCTCCGGACTCCTGAACCGGGATCACCGGTCGTGATCGCAGCTGTACGTCGAGGACGTGCCGGACACCGGGAACTTGTTGGATGAGTGAGAAGAGCTCCGATACGAAGAGATCGCGCCCAAATGGCCATCCTTCCCAGGTTTGCCCTGTTAGATCCGAGAAAACCGCCGCCTGTTCCTTATCCACCAGGGGGGCTAGAAAGGCGCGCAGTTGGGCGTCGACGCGTGCTCGCACGGTCTCCGGATGGCTGAATTCGCCCGGCACGATTTGTGCCGTTACCGAAACGCCCAGGAAGTGCGGTTCCCGCACGTTCAATGTTGTCGTCAACAGGCGGTACTGGTCCAGATAGGCGAGAATGACTTCGCGCAACGCGGTCTCCAGCGCCAGCTTGCTCAGGTCTCCGGCGTGTATGGCTTCGAGGGCCGTGGGCACGACCAGGAGTTCGATCATGCCTGCCGGAATGTCGCGTCCGGTGTATCCCGCGGTCCGGCATTTGACTCGCGCCACAGCTCTGCTGGCGCGCAGGGCCAGGCTCTCGAAGTCCTCTGTCGTGACGGCGCGCTGCTGGGCGCGCATCTCCCGCCGGGCGCGGAGTTTTGCCTCATCCAGGGTTTCTTGATTCCGCCCGCCTTCAGCGCGTTTCAGGTTGGTCACCCGGTCGATGTAAGGCAGGGAGGTGTGCAGCACTTCCAGCTTGTGGGTGGGGACATTGCCCACCGCGCCCCCGCCATTTCGGTAGCGGGTGAACCGGATTTCACGTCCGGCTTCGGGTACGCGCCCGTATTGCCGCACGGTCCCGTCGGCTTGTTGCACGCTCGGTCCAAAGGTGATTTCCCCGGTGGCATTGTCGAGGGTGAAATGCCGGTCGTACCGCGTTGAACCGGCGAAGTCGTCGACGCATTCCCAGGGGACGAACCCTACCTCTCCCTGCCGGCGTTCTTCCACGACGATCGTCTCGTCATTTCGGAGCGCCAGCACCGGCGCTGTCTGCAGTTTGAAGACCTGGCCCGGTTCCCCATTGCTGATACCCAGGCGTTCGTCTTCCCGGATGACGGCGTGGGTTGCGTACACTGCGCCTCCTAGCGCGTAGGCGACGACGCCTGTGATCCGGGGCGACTGCGCGTATGTACCTTGTTCAGGGCTGCGTTGTTCATGACGGCAGCGAATCCAGTAGGCGCGCCGTCCCTGCACCTCGTCAGGCTGCATGTTCAGGGGGAGATAAAGGGTCAGGCGCCCACTGGGATTGTTGAGGCCGCCGGTGGTGTCTTGTTCTCCCCGCCGCCGGCTGGGGCGGACTTCGCTCCAGTTGCCTTCACCCAGGGAGGCTTCCCACATCAGCGGGGGATCCTCGCGGCGAATGCCGACGGCCTGAGTCTGCTGGCAGGTGAAACTTAGTTGCAGGATATAACCGCTGATGTCGGTGTCCTCGTCGAGTCCGATGTAGAAAGTATCGCCGATTTCCGGCTTGGTCTGGAAGACCTCGAAAACCTCGACTCCCAGTCTGGGCAGGTAGTTCTTGTTGATGTCCCCGGCGCGTCGTAGTTGTGTGAGCCTTGGCGGCTGGATGAGCATACGGGTGTCGGTGGTAAAAATGACTTCAGGTGCGCCGTCGAGCCGTTGCCCTGCCACCTCGGCGCCCTGCGGGACGACTGCGACTGAGGTGCTGTCCGGGGTGATAGGAAACGGGGTAGAAAGCCAGAAAGTGAGTTCCGTTCTGGCGCTGCTGGGGGGCTGGAGCTGGACGCCCAGAAGATCCAAGAACTTGAGATAATTCTTTTCCGGGACGCGGTTCAATCTGAATGTCAACAGCTCCGTCATCCAGGCGAACAGCTCGATCAGCGTGATGCCCGGATCACTCAGGTTGTAATCGGTCCATTCGGGGCAGTAGCGTATGATGCGCCGTCGCGCTTCATCAACCAGGTCTTGTTGGAAACGCAGATCGTCTAACCTCGGTTCGGGTAGCGGCATAAGAGTCTCCTATCCAATTATTCTTCCCCCATGAGATAGAATGGGTATACGATGCTTCGTTCGTCATGCGTCGCTTTGATCTCGTATGAGATTTCCACCAGCAAGGCCCCGTCGTGATCGGGGTTGGCGCTTACCTCGACGTTGAGGACCTGGATTCGGGGTTCCCAGCGCCGCAGCGCGCGGCGCACGTAGTAGGCCATCAGGCCTTGTGTCGTGGCGTTGCGTGGTGCAAACAGTAATTCCTTCGCGCGACAGCCAAAATCCGGGCGCATCACGCGCTCTCCCGGCGACGTTTCCAGGATGATGCGGATGGCCTGCTCGATGTCGTCGGCGCCGCGCGCAATGGCGATTTCTCCCCGCTGGTTTATTTGCAGCGGGAATGCCAGTCCCTGCCCCAGGAACTCGCGGTTGCGGAGCTCGCGATCATCGTTGGGCATACGGCCTCTGCTGCGCGGTTTCCCGCTGCTCATTGTCGGATAGGGTAACCGCGTACCGGGTGTGGTCTTCGGCCTGCCGGTGCGGCTTGCGTCCCCGGGATTTATCCTGCCGGCCTAAACGCCGCCGGCTCTTGTTGTTCTCCGCCTCTTGAGCCAGGGTCACGTGCTCGATCACGATGTCTCGGTATCCTAACATGGATCACCTCCCTATATCTTGCGGGCCTGATGTCTGCGGTCGCCCGTTTGGCCATTCGCTCCTGAGCAGCGAGAAGCACTGTACGTCCTGGTAGCTGTCCTTCCAAAATCCATAAGCGCGCAGTAAACCTTCTTCGTGAAAGCCTAATCTCCGTAACAGCGCGATGGAAGCGCGATTCTCGGGATGGGTTAGGGCCTGAATTCGATTCAGGTGGAAATCGAACGGGTCGCTATACCCGAAGTCGATGATAGCGGTCAGGGCTTCGGTCATGATGCCGCGTCCCCAGAAATCGGGATGCAAATCGTATCCGATTTCAGCGGAATGGAAGCTGCGATTGAAATTGTAATAACCGCACGACCCGATCCCTTGCCTGCCATGTTCTCGCAGCGCGATTGCCCAACGGATACCGCGCCCCGTGGTAAACGCTTTTTTGCGCGCCTTGACCAATGCCTTGGCTTCCTCGATATCCAGCATGGTACTGACGTTGTGGAAACGCGTGACCTTTTCCCGTGTAAAACTATCCAGAACGGCTGCGGCATCGGTCAGTGCGAACTCTCGCAACACGAGCCGCTGCGTCTTCAAGATCGGAAAGGTCTTCATCTGACATTCTCTCTTCTTTTATGGCGCTTCTAGTCCAACGCAGTTTCGGGATGGAAGCGAATTGCCACGCCGCCCCCCGGCGCCAGCTTCAATGTGACGGTCGATTCGCGGTCGACGGTGGCTTCGCTGATTTGGACAGCGAGTGGATTGTAGTCCCAATCGGCCGTTTCGGCATCGGCATAGACCTGCGCCGTGTATGTCCGTCCCTCGTCCAGGAAGGTGAGCGGGATTTCGAACGTGCGCCCCTCTTCGTCCGTGATGCTGCCGAGATACCAGTCGCTGCTGGCGCGATCCTTTCTGGCGATAGTTATGTAATCGCCAATAGCCCCGTTGAGTACCTGTGTGGTTTCCCAATCGGTGGGAACGTCGCGGATGAATTGCAAGGCCGGATGCCCCGCGTAGTTTTCGGGCAGATCGGCAGCCATCTGGTGCGGGCTGTAAAGGACGACATACAACGCGAGCTGTTTTGCCAGCGTGGTGTTGATGCGGTTTCCAGGGCGGTCGGCGTCTTCGAGCAGCAAATCGAAGATACCCGGCGTGAAATCCATCGGTCCGGCAAGCATGCGGGTGAATGGGAGGATTGTCGTGTGATCGGGGGGATTGCCGCCTTCCCCATCCCAGGCATTGTACTCCTGTCCCCGCGCGCCTTCTCGTGACATCATATTGGGATAGGTCCGCCGGATGCCGGTATCTTTGATCGGCTCGTGTACGATCAGCATGATCTGGTAGTCTGCGGCAGTTTCGACTACCTTGCGGTAGTGTTCGACCATGTGTTGCCCGTGATGCCATTCTAGTCCGACCAGGTTGCCGCTCTCGTTATAGCGCTTGATACCCTGCCCCCAACCTACGTAGCCTGTCTTCACCGTCGTGACGCCCAGGTCCCGGTAGAAGGCAAAAGCCTCCTCCATTTGCTCCTCGTAGTTTTGAACTGCTGCGCCGGTCTCGTGGTGCCCGATCAAGGTCACGCCGCGTTCTGCGGCGTATGTCGCTACGGTTTCGATGTCGAAGTCATCATAGGGCGTCGTAAATTCGAACCGGTCGCCGTAGCGGGTCCAATCTCCGTCCCATCCCACGTTCCAACCTTCGATGAGTACGCCCGCGAAGCCGTTGTCGGCGGCGAAGTCCATGTAACGCAGTGCATTTTCGGTGGTTGCGCCGTGATCCGGGCCGGAGCCCCAGGTGTTGAGCCCCAGGTGCATACCCCACCAGATACCCACGTATTTTCCCGGATGGATCCAGGAGACGTCGGTGAGCCGGTTGGGTTCGTTGAGGTTGAGGATGAGATAGGAGGTGATCAGGTCGCCGGGCGTTTCTGCAATCTGGATCGTGCGCCAGGGTGTTTTCAGCGGTGCGGTGGCTTTCACTTTCACACCGTCGGACCACGGTACCAGGTCGCAGAGTAGGGTGGCATCTCCGGTATGCCAGAGTGTCATGGAACTGTAATCGGTCAGCGCGGCCTCGTGGATGCTCAGGTAGAGTCCCTCCGCCGTGGCCATCGTCAGCGGCGTGTGTACGATGTCCAGGTCGCTGATGGGGGATTGGGTGTAGAGGTATTCGTACCGGTTGTCGCCGTAGGCCGGAATCCACCAGCTTTGATGGTTGCCTGCCAGGATGAACTCGGTCTCCTCGTCCAGGATCTCGAAATCGGTGAGGTGCGCCTGTTCGGGAATCTCGTAGCGGAATCCTACGCCGTCGTCGAAGGCCCGGAAGGTGAGGTGTAGGATGCGGGGCGCGTTGGTCGTTTCGGTCAAGGCCACGTGGAGCTCATTGTAATGGTTGCGGATTTCTTTGACCTCTCCCCAGGGTTGGGTCCAAACTTCGTCCACGCTCTGGGTTTCGGAGGCCGCGAGGGCGAAGTTCTGGCGCAAGGGCGCTTCATGACTGAACACGAACCCCAGTCGCGAGGGCAAGATCACGTCGTTGCCCTCCCGGCTGATGGCGTAATAAGGCGCGCCATCCATGAGTAAAAAGGACACCAGGATTGCGCCATCAGGCGAGGCGACCTCCAACCGCTCCTGGACATTTTCCACTGCGAAGACTGGCGGTTCTGCTTCGGGAGTCTCCTCATCAGGCGCTGTCTGTTCTGTGGGCTCAGGACCCGGCGGCGCCTCGACGACCGCCGGTTGTTCGGTTGCAGCCGGCGGCTCCCGGCATCCTACCAGTATCAGGGCCAGGCACACCAGGACCCAAAGCGCGCGCGCCGGTAGCCCTACGGATATCCGCCGCCCCCCAAACGTCGGTGGGGAATTTCTTACGTTTCTCTTGATCTCATTCACTCGTCTACCCTCTGGTTCGCATGAAACAAGCAGATCCTGTATTCATCTACCCGCCGATCAAGACGTTGGGCTGTCCCTTGGCCACCGCGGTGCTTACCGGCACTCCGGTCACCGGATTGGCGCCAGCGACCATACTGGTAACGCGGGCGGCAGGCCGCCCGCCGATGAGGACCGTTGCGCTCCCCTGCGTGATGCTGCCCACACACGCCGCCCCGGACACCAGATCGCCCACCACCGATGCCGGCAGCCCGCCGATCAAGACGTTCGGAACGCCCGGCCCGGTGATGGCGTCGCCGGTTGCTGTCAGGTCGCCAATGCGTGCTGCAGGAAACATGGTAATCTGCCTCCCTGTTCCTAGTTGATCTTTACCAACGAACCCTGGATCTGCAGGATGCCGCTACTCTTCACCTCGGTCATACCTTGCCCCTGGATGGAGACCTTGGCGCCCTGGATATTCAATTGCCCGTTGGCTTTGAGATCGAGATTCCCGGTGGCCTGAACAGCGATGTTGCCCTGTCCTTTGATCTCGATCTTGTTCCCCTGGATCGTGATATTCGCGCCTTTGTCGGCTTTCAGCGTCATATTTCCGGCGCTCACAATGTCCGTGGTTTTATCGCTGCTGCTGCTGACGGCGCCCTTGGCGGCGAGGGTGTAATCTGCCTCGACGTTAATCGTGATGGTGTTGTCTGTCGAGTTGATAATAATCTCATTCTTCTCGGTGTTATCGCGAATGATGATCTGTTCTTCGTTTTCCTTGTCCCCCAGGATGATGACGTGCCCGGTGCGCGAACGTATAATGCGCTCGTTAACTTTGCCATCCACGACGATTTCACTACTTTTCTTGGGCGCAGCATCCTTGCCGTTCCAGAGTCCGCCTAACACGATGGGCCGGTTGAAGTCGCCCTGTTCGAAGGCGATCAAGACTTCATCGTCGATTTCCGGAATGAAATAGATGCCCCGCTCCGCCCCGCCTCCCAGGGCAGATAGCCGGGCCCAATGTCCCGCGAGCTCGTCGGTTAACCAGGGATACTTGACTTTCACCCGTCCGAGGTCGTCGGTATCACTGTTGTCGGTAACAATCCCCGGTACAACGCCCAAGATTAGACCTCGCGGGTCAAACGCCCCCGACGTATGGATGTCTCCTTCGAGAATGTGCGTCCACACATCGTTTTGAGCGCCCCGAACGGTGAAGACCGTTTCGTAGGCGCCGGCTACGAAACGGTGGGTGGTCGTCGTTACCAGATAGGCGCCGCTGAATCGCTCTCCCAGAGCACTCAGTTCCACCACGATGCCCGGCTTGATATCTGGATTCCCAATACACAACCCTTCTGCCTGCACGAAACTGCTGTTGATGCGGTTCAGAAGCGCCTGGGCCATGGCCTCTGCTTCGGTTTGGGTCAGACCTGAAGGTCTGATGAGAGTAGTGGCGGCCGCGGTGAAGGCCGTCTTCGCGATGTCCCCGCCGCTGCTGCTCGTTCCGCCTTGATGGCTGGTGTTCGTGGCTGCGGTTTTGGTTCCGACCACGGCTTCCTTTTTGGCGGTGTCCCAGCTGCGCACGTTGACTTCGTCGGTCTGGTGCGCTGCGCTGATTCTGGGGCGAAAGCTGATCAGGTTCTCCCCCCATGCCAGCGTCACGGTCGTGGTTGATGCGGCAGGCGTCTCTTTGCAATACAGGGTTTGGTCCTCCACGTAGAGATGGAATCCCAACCGGCGCGCCAGTGTGCGCAGAAACTCCATGTCGGTCTGGTTGTTTTGCCACACGTGCTCATGCGTCGCCGATGTACTGTCCACATCCGCCGATAGACCGGCTTCTTGGGCAATTTTGGTTACGACGTCACTGTCGGTCATGTTGGCGAAGACGCGGGTTTTCTTGCCGCGATAGAGCCGGTGCGATTTGTCGTATCCCCGCACCACCAGTTCCACGTGTCCATCGCCAAAAACGGGTTCAATCGCGGTGATCTCTCCCTTGAATAAGGTCTTGTCCGTGTTATTTGAGTTAAGGGTGACTTCCAAAGACTTGCCAATCTTGAAGGTGTCGTCATCGACCATGGTCAAATCGTCCGCGTCGAAGCGCAAGGAAATCATGTCGGGCAGGCGCAGGTCGTTGTCGATGATCCATTCGATGAGTGAGGCGTCGATAGTTGTGTCGATGGCTTGCCCATCCACTTTGATGGCGGTTTTGGCAGTTGCTACTATATACTCGACTTCTTCCATCAAACGCGCTCCTAACTCAACGGTGTGAGTTTCAACACTTGACCGGAACGAAGGCTGAGGGGATCGTCGATCCCGTTGACCTCCGCAATGTGTCGCCACGCGGCGGGATTCCCATACTCCTTGTAGGCGATCCAGTCAAGGCGCTCGCCTTCGTGGACGATCCACGTCTTCCGCGCCTCGCTGCGACTGGTGGGGTTCTGTGCTTCGTTGTCCAGATCTGATTCCCCATGAGTCTCCTCGAAGGAGATGTCCACTTCAGAGCGGATGGGCGTGCCGTTGGGCAAAAAGAGTGTATAAGAGGCGCTGACACTCCTCACGAACCCTTTCACGAAGAAGAATTTCCCCCCCCATTCGAAGCGGCAGTAGGGCGGGCGCCCCGCCTCGCTATCTACATCCATGAGCGCAAACAGGAAATTTGTGTAGTCCCGGACGTCGGCGCCGGCGGTTACACTCAGTCCATGTTCCCCATAATCGCGCGTCGTGTCGAAAATGAGCTTCACAGAAAGGGAAGCGCCCTCCCCACCTTTGTAGTTGTGCTCCGAACGGCTTTTCTTAGCAATTTTTTTCTTGTCCCACGATGAGGAACGACTGAACTGCAAGGTTTCCGGATTGTAGATGCACGTCAGCTCTTTTCCCGAAACCTCATTCCCGTCCTCGTCGACGACAACAATGCGCGCCTTCGAGACAGTTTCATCTCCGCTATCTGCCATTCCTTACACTCCTGCTACCCGTGCGCCTTGCGGGTGCGCACCTGACGTAATCCACTATGACTCATAACTCGTGCCGCTTGCTGGACCGGCGTTCGAATTCGGTTCTCAATAGACGCTTGACGCGCGGCAGAATCTGCCGCGCCAGGTCCTCCAAATCTAACTCTGTTTCGGCTTTGCTATCGGCTTCCGGGGATTTCTCCGCCGCTGCCCGTTGAACCGTGAAAGGTTTGACTGGCGGCTGTACACTCTCGATTTCGCGTTCCCGTTGTACAGGCGCCGGCATTGCCAGAGGGAATGCTGAGATAGGTTCCGGCGCGCGGTACCCGGTTGAGATTTCCGCCGCCGGGGGTGTGGGCGGCGCCGAAAACCGCTTTGCAGGTTTGCTGGCCTGGCGCTGTGGCGCGGGCGAGCGCTGGAGGGTGGTCACGCTATAGTCTATCGCCGGGCTTCCCACCCTGCCTGGCGGGGGCTCTGCTTTTCCTTGCAACGCTGCTGTTTCATCCTCCGAAGGAGTCCCTTCATCGCGCGCGCGCGCGGCGGTATCGAGGTTTGTTGTGGGGACGCCGGAGGATGCCCGTGAGGGCCACTGTGGCCCGGCGCGGGCTGCCAACCGCTGCACCAGGGCCGCATCGATCGCGCCCGGCATGGCAGGTTCGTCTTGCTCTGCCATGTGTGGTTGCGGCGCCGGCGTCTCTGGGATGACGTCTCTTGCGATCATGTCCCGCGAACGGCTCGGTTGGGGAATGGGCGCATTCGGGAACGGGGCAGCTGGGAAGGCGACGTCTCTCGCGATGTCCGGCGTCATCGTCGGCCGGGCCGGCGCTCCGGGACCGGCAGATTCAGGCGCCTGCGTGGTTCCCCGGCCCTGTGGGGGCTGGGGAAGGGACTCAGTTTCACGTTGAACGGCCGTGAGCAGGGTAGGCGCCCCGGCGGTTGGAGGTTCCGTTATTGGACGCGCTGGTGCGTCGTGTGTAGCGCTCTCCACAATTGTCGTCTCTAGTGTTGTCTTCGGGGGCGTAGGTCCAGGAGGGTGGGGGCGTTCCGGTCGTGCCTGTGTAGGGCTCGCCGGCAGGCTCGATCTCTGCAGGGGCGCAGCCTCCGCCGGCGACGTAGTGATAGCACTCGGTTCCCTATCGAGTGGCGCCTGGGACGCCACAGGTCGTGACGTTTCGCGTTCTCCGGTGGCTTCTGATGTACTCTCGCTTGAATCGGAGGGCGCCTGCATTACTGTTGTGCTCGGAATCTCTGGCGTCTTCTGGCCCGATTCAGGCTGTATAGCTACGTGTCGAGCTTCCGGGGATTGCGTCACGCGAGAGGTGGCCGCCAGTTCCGTGGTTGATTCGACCGGCGAAACGTTTTCATCACCAGGGAACCTTTGAGCGATGCGGTCCGGCGTAGTTTCTCCGGACGCGGCCATGTCTGGATGGTGCGCCGTTTCCGTGTCCCGCCATGCTTCTCTTTGGACCATCTCCTGATAGGACGCGTCCTGATAGGACGCATCCTGATAGGACGCATCCGGCGCTGCTGGCGGCGGCGTGGCCTCGTGCAACGGCGCCCGCCGGACCTGTGCGCGGAGAGCCTGATGCTCTGGCGCTGTTTCGGGGCCGGATGTGCGTTGTACCGGTGGCGTCTCCATGGTGGAAGCGGCGTCCGCTACTTGCCGGGGTGCGTCT
>JAFGNR010000332.1 GCA_016926915.1 Anaerolineae bacterium | reverse complement strand
GGTGACGTCGCCGGTTGCATCCGGCTCCGGCAGCGGCGCGTCGGCCCGGTCGAAGACCCAGAATTCCCACAGCGAGTAACCCCACTCTGTCCCTCGTTTCAGCCCCTCCATCCGCACGTAACGCCCGCGCGCTGCGACGAGATGATCGTCCTGCCCACCGTCGCCCGCCGTTTCGTGGACGAGGTCCGTCCAGGTCGCGCCGTCATCGGAGACTTGCAGTTTGTACGCCTTGCCGTAGGCCGCTTCCCAAACCAGCACGATGCGGGCGATGTCGCGGACTTCGCCCAAATCCACCGTGATGAACTGTGGATCGGCGTACTCCGAGGCCCAGCGTGAGTTCAGCCGCCCGTCCACCGCATTCTCGCCTGCCAGGTTGGCGCTCTCTACAGAGGAAACTTCAACGGGGCGTCCAACCGAGAGGCTGCCTTCTGGTGCGGATAGCGGAGTCGGGATAGGTGCGGGCGTCGGGGTGGGGATCGGCGTCGCGGCGACGATCCAGTCCGGGCGCACGGCGAGGTTGCGGATGCTGTACGTGCTGGTGATAGCGACTTCCAGCCCCCAGCCGCGCAGCGTGTCGAAGGTGCCGTCCTCGGTCATGTCCATCTCCGCGCAATCGCTGTTACCCGGCCCCCATGACCACGGCAGGTAGCCGATTTCGTTGAGCGCGGCTTGCTCGATGATCGTCTGGTAAGGGATGCAGCAAACGCAGCCCGGCCCCAAATCGGCAAACTCGCCGATGATGAGCGGCAGGTCGAGTTCCACCGTTTCCTGAATTTCGTCGATGACGAGTTGCGCCACCTGCGAGCCGCGCCACGCGCTCGGCCACCACATATGGATGGAGAACATCAGGTTATGGTCGGGATCGGCCTCGATCAGGTATGGCCCGTTCTTCTGCAAGCCGTTGATGTCTTGCCCCCACCCAGAGGAATCGATGATCAGTGGAACGTGGATACCCGCCCCGCGCATCCGCCAGATCGCCAGCGCGTACCCTGCGCGATATTCGTTGTCGGGCACGATGCTATTCCCGGCCTCGTTAGCGATATTGATGAGCAGATACGCCTCGTGTTTTTTGAGTACGGTGAGGACGTCGGGCCGTACCCAGTAATCGACACAGAGTTGCAGGTTCTCCCATTCGCCCGTCGAATCGTGACAATCCACCATGGGAATCAACTGATGATTGATGGCGTTGGTAATGGCGATATCCAGCTCCTCCGCCGAACCTTCCGCCAGCCAGACGATGCGCACGACGTTCGCGCCGGTCTTGGCGATTTCGGGAAACGCCGGGATACCGTCGCGGTCGGTGTAGATGATCATCTTGTTCACGCCGTAGAGGACGACCCTGTTGCCAAAGCGGTCGTAGAGGTGGCGACCCTCGACGCGGAAACCGGGGTATTGGCCTGACTGGGCCGTTGCGGGGGCGCGGCTGCTGATCAGCAACATACCAAAGACGATTGTCAAACACGCCAGACTCCATTTCCAGAACACGCGCCTTTTATGCATCGCATTCGCCTCCCCGATGGTTTTCTGACATTGTAGCACGGCTTGATGAAAACTCGATTCGTTTGTGTGGAGAATGAGGGGTTTCTTTACATTTGAGGCCCACGTTTGTCCCTAAAAGGCAATCTCCGCAATCTGCTCGAAATCGAAGCCCATGCGCAGTTCCGCGACATCCTCGATTGTCTCATCCTCATCACCGCCCAGGTCGCCGGCTTTGACGCCCCGGTCGCAGTAGGAGCGATAAGGACAGTAGGCGCAGCGGCGTTCGTCCTCTGTTGGGAGAAAGGCATCCTCATCCAGAGCGAGGATTTGTTCGATGAGGCCGGCCAGATAGACCTCATCGTCGTGGTATTGCGCTGCATCGTAGGGCAGGCGCACCGGCGCTTCGGGGTGCTCGGCGAACCAGTAGATCATCTCGATTTGTGCAGGGTCGAGGGGCTGCCCGCCGTTGAGGTGCGCGCCTGCGCGTGCCAGCAGGTAGCGGTAGACGCGCGTCTGCAAGCGCGCCTTCAGCGTAAGAGGTTTGCTCCGTTTGGGCGACGTTTTCCAGTCGAAGATGACGGCTCGTTGTCCAGGCTGCACCACCATGAGGTCGTATTTCGCCAGCAAGCGACGTTCTACCAGCGCTGCCGTCAGCGTGACCTCTGGGTAGCGTGCTGTGTCGGGCAGCATCTCCGCCGGGCGGTACACGCAGTAATTGCGCCACCAGCGTTCCAGGTCGGGATCGGCGGCGAGCGGCGTCAGCCGCGCCTCCGGGACGCCGACCAAATGCTGCTGCACCATGCGGTGGAAGGTCAGTCCCAACTGCTGGTGACGTTCGTACTCCTCAACCGGCTCAGCGGCGACCGCCGGCCACGCCACGCGCAACACGTACCGCAGGTGAAATCGCCGTGGACAATCCACGAAGTCTTGCAGACTGGCCTGGCTGAATTGCAAATCAACGGGTACTGTCATTTTGGTCCTCATAGAGAACTAACACGAATCTACACGAATTCTCACGAATTAAAAGATGTAAATCTGCTTAATCTGCTCAATCTGCTGACAGAATTTTCGCCTGCATTTCAGGCTTCTCCGTCTCCCACCACGTTTGCAGCGCGATGAAGGGGACGGCGGGTTGCGCGGTGCCGCGCCGGCCGGTGTTCCACGTCACCGTGAGGGCCTTGCGCGCGCGGGTGATGCCGACGTAGAGCAGGCGCAGACGCTCGGCGGCGTAGTCCTGGCGCGCTTGCAGCGTGGGCAATCCCTCGTCGTAGATGAAGAGATCGGGATTTTCGTAGAAAGCCTTC
>JAFGNR010000331.1 GCA_016926915.1 Anaerolineae bacterium | reverse complement strand
GGGCTCTTTCACCTGAATCTAGGCATCGCAGGACGTCCGGAGTTCTGCTCACGTATTGGTCTGCAAAACCCATGACGCCATCCAGGCGCCAACGTCGCGCGTAACTATATCTCATCTTGGTTGAAAGGAATTCTACAACATGAACACACCCCATCTGCGATTTACCGATATTGATCCCAGTATCGAAGAACGCGTCGATACCCTGCTCAAACAGATGACCCTGGAAGAAAAAGTCGGACAACTGGTTCAGATCAACCTGGGCTGGCGTGAGGATACCGATGATTGGGTGCGGGAAGGGCGCGTCGGGTCGATTTTGAGTCTCACCGATACACAAGAAATCAATCGTCTGCAGCGCATCGCCGTCGAAGAATCCCGGCTGGGCATCCCCCTACTGATCGGCAATGACGTCATCCACGGCTACCGGACCGTGTTTCCCATTCCCCTTGCCGAGTCGTGCACCTGGGAGCCGGCGCTGTTGGAGCGCGCCTCCCGCGTTGCAGCAGATGAAGCAGCCGCCAGCGGCACCGATTGGATATTCGCTCCCATGGTCGATATCTGCCGCGACCCGCGCTGGGGCCGGATCGCCGAGGGCGCCGGAGAAGACCCCTTCCTGGGCAGCGCCATGGCCCAGGCGCGCATCCGGGGTTTCCAGGCCGCCGATCTCACGAGTGAACGGCGCATCGTGGCCTGCCCCAAACACTACGTTGCCTACGGCGCTGCGGAAGCGGGAAAAGATTACAACACCGTCGATATCTCCGAGCGGACCTTGCGCGACGTTTATCTTCCGCCATTCAAGGCTGCCTTCGACGCTGGCGCCGGCACGGTGATGTCAGCGTTCAACGAGTTGAACGGTATTCCCGCTTCCGCAAACGCCTTCACATTGCGCACCATCCTACGCGAAGAGTGGGGGTTCCCGGGCGTCGTACTGAGCGACTTCGATGCCATCGGCGAGCTCATTCACCACGGGTTTGCCGAGGATCACAAAACAGCAACCCGCAAGAGCATCCTGGCGGGCGTCGACGTGGACATGATGGGAAATGCATTCCCCTTCCACCTCGCGGCGCTGGTTCGTGAGGGCCAGACGCCTGAAAACCTGGTCGAGCACGCGGTGCGGCGTGTACTGCGCCTGAAATTCATGCTGGGCCTTTTCGAGGCGCCCTATACCGACGAGAGCCTGGCCGACCAGATCACACTCACCGGGGAAAATCGGGCGCTGGCGCTGGAAGTCTGCCGGAAATCCATGGTGTTGCTGAAAAATGAAGGAAAGATCCTGCCCCTCTCCAACTCAATAGAGACCTTAGCCGTCATCGGACCGCTGGCTGACAATCACCACGAACCCCTGGGATGTTGGACACTTCAAGGGCGCGATGAAGACGTAGAATCCGTTCTCGATGGCCTGCAGGCAGTCCTACCGGAGAACATCACGCTACTTCACGTCCCTGGTTGTGAGATCGAGGGCGGCGATGTGGATTTCGATAGGGCCGTCTCGGCAGCACTGGCCGCAGATGTAGTCGTCATGGTGCTCGGCGAAAGTCTGATGATGAGCGGGGAAGCACACTCGCGCGCCCACCTGGATCTGCCGGGAAGACAACAGGAGCTTCTCGAGGCGGTTGTGGCAACCGGGAAACCGGTCGTAGCGGTCTTGATGGCCGGACGCCCGCTGGCGATTCCCTGGATGGCCGAGCATGTAGCCGCCATGTTGATGGCCTGGCATGGCGGCATCCGCACCGGACGCGCCGTTGCCGACCTGCTGTTTGGGAACGCGGTACCCTCCGGCAAACTCACCGCAAGTTTCCCGCGCAGCGAAGGACAGATTCCCGTCTACTATGCTCACAAGAGCACCGGGCGTCCTATCGACATACGCGGCATCATCCAGTTCGACCGCGCCCACAAATCTCAATATCTCGACGAATCCAGCGACCCGCTCTTCCCCTTCGGATTCGGGTTGAGCTACACCACCTTCGCCTATAGCGATCTTGCCGTCGAGACGCCGGAAATCGGATTGGATGACACCCTGGTGGTCTCGGCGAAGATCACCAACACCGGCGAGCGAACAGGCGATGAGATCGTGCAGTGCTACGTGCGGGATCTCTGCGGCAGCGTGACGCGCCCTGTAAAAGAACTTAAAGGCTTCAAGAAGGTCACCCTGACACCCGGTGAAAGCCAGATCGTACATTTCGAAATTCCCGCGCGCACGTTAGGCTTCCATGGCCTCACGATGGATTACGTCGTCGAACCCGGGGAATTCTGGGTGTGGATTGGCGCCAACGCTCGTGAAGGTCTGAAGGGCGCCTTCACGGTTATCGCGTGACACAGGAAAGAAGTTTCGCACGAGAAGCAAAGTGGCGTTGAGGAGGTTTTATGAAAGCCATCAAAATCGAACGCCCCAACCAGGCGACCGTCGTAGACTTACCGATGCCGGAGCCGGGACCGCGCGACGTCCGCATTCGCGTCATGGCAAGCGGCATTTGCGGCACCGACATTCATATCCTGCGCGGGGAATACCTGGGCGCCTATCCGGTCATTCCAGGGCACGAATTCTCCGGCGTGGTTGAGGCCACCGGTGCAGATGTGACCCGGTTCGCAGTGGGAGATCGCGTGGCGGTAGAGCCCAACATCGCCTGCGATAACTGCGTCAACTGCCTGAACAATCGCCAGAACTTCTGTCTTAACTGGCAAGCAGTAGGCGTGACATTGCCCGGCGGCATGGCCGAAACCGTCGTGGCGCCGGAGAAAGCCGTATTCTCCATCGGCGACCTTTCCTTCGAAAGCGGCGCCTTCGTAGAACCGCTTTCATGCGTGATCCATGGGGTACAACGCGCCGGGATTCGCCTGGCGGATCGTGTGGCCATCCTGGGCGCCGGCCCCATCGGCATACTGCTGCTGCAAGTGATTAAACTACAAGGGGCAGTCCATGTCTCGGTCGTGGAAAAGACTCCGGCCCGCGCCGATTTTGCCACAGCGCAAGGCGCAAACCGCGTCTGCTACACCCTTGACGCATTGGAGAAGGACAGCTTCGACGTGGTTGTGGATGCCACCGGCGCGCCGCCAGTCATGGGACGCACCAGCGACTTCGCACGCAAGGGCGGCGCCATTCTACTCTTTGGCGTGCCGCCTGCCGGCGCTAAACTATCTCTGGACGCCTTCACAATCTTCGAAAAGGGGCTTACGTTACTTTCATCGTTTACCTCGGTGCGCAACTCGTATCAGGCTATCGCCTTGTTACAGTCACAGAGCATAAACGTTGCCAACCTCATCTCGCACCGCTTGCCGCTGGATGCATTCGAACACGGCATCACCCTTATCGAAAAGGGATTGGAAAAGGTCAAGAAGATCATCATTCTGCCCCAACAAATCACGTAAAGGACGATAAGGTATGGAAACAAACGATTGGGAAAATCCGCGCGTCATCGAGCGTAACAAGGAAAGCGGGCACGTGCCGCTGACCCCCTACACTGACGAGGCTGCGGCGTGGGAGCGCACCAGGGCATATACGCAGTTGCTCAACGGCGATTGGAAATTCCAGTGGTCGCCTAACCCGGCTTCCGCGCCGGTAGGCTTCGAAGCGCCTGAGTACGACGACAGTGGGTGGGATACGGTCGCGGTACCTGGGAACTGGCAGCTGCAAGGATACGGGAAACCCATCTACACCAACATTCAGTATCCGTTCCCAATCGATCCGAGATTCAAAGCAGCTGAAGCGGAAATGCAGCTGGCCATGGCAAAAAAAGGCGCTACCATTCGCGACCTGCAGGCGCCGGAATGGGCCATGGAGATCCCGCTCGGCGTTCCACAGGACGACAATCCCACCGGCTGCTACCGGTTACGCTTCGGAGTTCCCGAACATTGGGAAGGTCGGCAGACCTTCATCCGGTTCGACGGTGTGGACTCGGCCTTCCATCTATGGGTCAACGGTCAGGCAGTGGGATACAGTGAGGACAGCCGCCTCCCGGCGGAATTCAATCTCACACCGTTCCTGCATTCGGGAGAGAACATACTGGCAGTACGCGTTTACCGTTGGTCCACCGGCAGCTATCTGGAGGACCAGGACTTCTGGCGCTTGAGCGGCATCTTCCGCGATGTCACCCTATGGTCGGCGCCGGACATCCATCTCTGGGACTATACTATAGAGACCGATCTCGACCCAGAGTACCGGAATGCCACGCTCAAGGTTCAAGCTCAAGTGAGACGTTTGGGCCAGGCCACGACAGCGGGATATAGTCTGACCTTGATGCTGGAAGAACCAGCCTCCCCAGGTCTATACGCTGTGCAACCGTTAGCGACGACCGCGGACGGAAACGCAATGGCAACCTTTCGGATCTCTGTGGAGAACCCGGCAAAGTGGACGGCGGAGACGCCCACGCTCTACACGCTTCTGTTGGCGCTCAAGGACGGCGGCGGAGACGTCGTGCACGTGGAGCGCTGTCAGATAGGATTCCGCAAGGTAGAGATTATCGCCGGACAGGTATGCGTCAATGGCGTCCCCCTACGTATCCAAGGCGTCAACCGCCACGAGCACGATCCGGACACAGGACACACGCTCACCGAGGCGTCGATGCTAGAAGACATCCGCTTGATGAAACAGGCAAATGTGAATGCAGTGCGGACCTGCCATTATCCCGATGTCCCCAGATGGTATGAGCTGTGCGATGCTTATGGTCTCTACGTTCTCGACGAAGCCAACATCGAATCCCATGGCGTGTGGGACCGCCTGGCGCGCGACCCGGAATGGCGCGCGGCGATGGTCGACCGCATCCAACGCATGGCGGC
>JAFGNR010000330.1 GCA_016926915.1 Anaerolineae bacterium | reverse complement strand
TGGCTCTTTGGCGATGAGCGGCGCGGCTGGCGACACCGCTATCTCTTCAACGCGGAGGAATTGGCGCAGCTGGCGGTGCAGGCCGGTTTCGTAGCTGTGACGGCGACCCCGGTGGGAGAGAACCCGGAGCGTCCTTCTCTTTTATTGCGAGCTACCCGCGCCCCGGATACACCCGGCGTGGACTTTGCGATCCGCTTCCACGGGCTGCTGCTTGCACGGGGCGTTGTCGATCCCGATGATGCTCCGGCCTATCTGGCGGCGGTGGAGACGATTTGTACGGATGTGCTGCCGCTTCTGACGACGCCGGGCGAGGCATCGTTGTTGCAGCTCTTTAGTATGGCGGCGCGCTACAGCCCCGAGGTTGCTGCTTGTGCGCTCGCAGCCCTACCCGAACGCGGGCGGTGGCCTGCCGAGATGTTGGCGACGGCAGATGCGCTCGTCGCGACGCTGCAAGCGACGCACTTTACGGCGCGGTTAGCCTGCCGCTGGCGGACTTTGGCCCCCGCGTCTTTTCAGACGCGCGCACCTTGGGCCACATTGGAGCGGGAGATCAGTCTCTATCTGGCCGCGTGCCTGTATCCCAACGAGGGTCTTGACGACATCCGCGGGACCTTCGAACGGGTCACCGGGCGGCGGCATCCTGCCGATGCCCGCCTGCGGATTTTCACCCGGGAGGCGCTTGCCGAGCTGGCGCGGGACCTCACCGCAGAGGGAGTGCGCGTCTTTGCCCATGGGCGCCTCGACGTAGCCCGCGACGCCTTCGAGACGGCCCTGAGCTACGATGCCGGTCTGCTCTGGCCGCGCTGGAATCTGGCGCGGATTTGCCGGGTGCAGGGACGGGTACTTGAGGCGCTCGAACACTACGAGGCGCTGCAACATGATCTCCCTGTCATCTTTCGCCCGGCCTATGAACAGGAACTGGACGCGCTCTCCGATCGAGCGGCGCCGCCGCCGGGGTCAGATGGCCCGCTGGTCGACCCGCGCGACCTGGTGGAGGCTGGGTCATGACCGCGCCCCGGCTGGCGTGCTGTGTCTGGGAACTGACGCTGCGATGCAACCTGCATTGTTCGCATTGTGGCGCGGCGGCGGGACAACCGCGCCCTGACGAGCTGGCGACTGCCGAGGCGCTGCGCGTTGCGGATGAGCTGGCTGCGCTGCCCGCCGGCGAGGTCACGCTGATGGGCGGCGAGCTCCTTCTCCGCCCAGATTGGTTCGAGATTGCCGCGCGGCTTCGCGAGGGCGGCGTGGCGCTGGTTGTCTTTACCAACGCGACCTTGATCACACCGGAACGGATCGCGCAGCTGCGCTCCCTTGCGCCCCGCACCGTTGGTACCAGCCTAGACGGCGGCTGCGCGGAGGTTCACGACGCCATCCGTGGGGTTCCCGGCGCCTTTACGCGCACCCTGCAAGCCATCGATGCACTGCAGGCCGCCGGGCTGCGCGTTTCTGTCATCACCACGTTGACCCGGCGCAATCTCTACGAGCTGCCCGCGATTGCCCGGTTGCTCCGGGGGCGCGCTATCCGGTGGCAGATTCAGGTGGCCAGCGCCAGCGGCAGCCGTTTGGATCGCGCTGAGTTGTTGATGCCGGAGGAGTTCTACTTCGCGGGTCTTTTTATCGCTCGCGTGCGGGTGATGTGGTCGTGGGAAACGCTGCCGGTGATCGGCGCGCACGACTTCGGGTATTGCTCGGCGCGGATTCCCAGCCTGCGGATGCCGGGGCAGCAGTGGTGGGGGTGCAGCGCGGGACGGAACACGCTGGGGATTCGCAGCGACGGCGGCGTCAAGGGGTGCCTCTCACTGCCGGACGATTGGGTGATGGGTAGCGTGCGCGAGCAATCGCTGGCCGACCTCTGGTATGGCGATACTTTCGCTGCGCTGCGGCAGCCCGTACAGCGGCATGGCTTCTGCGCCGCGTGCCCCCACGGGGAACGCTGTGAGGGCGGGTGCAGCGATATCGCGCTGACCTATAGCGGGCGTCGCGGCGAGGATCCGCTCTGTTTCTATCGCATCGAGCAGGAGAGAGGGGGGAGGGCGAGAGAAGGATAGAGGATGGAGTCGCGGAATCTCCTGGCTTCACGCGTGGGAAGATCCCTCGACTGCGCTCGGGATGACGGCGGAGCGGGGTGCTATTCCAATGTCTCCAGGATGAGGTCGCCGCTTTTGCCGCCGTGTTTTTCGATCAAGCGGATGTTCTGGATCCGCATGCCCCGGTCCACGGCCTTCGCCATGTCATAAATCGTCAGTGCTGCCGCGCTCACGGCGGTGAGGGCTTCCATCTCGACCCCAGTCGCGCCGGTGCACCGCACGCGCGCCACGATGTTCACCACCGAGCGCGCTGCATCGAAGGTGAACTCCACGCTGGCGCCCGTGATGGGCAGTGGGTGGCAGAGGGGAATTAGCTCCGGGGTTCTTTTTGCCGCCATAATGCCGGCGACGCGCGCCACGGCCAGGACGTCGCCCTTAACGATGCCCCCTTCCTGAATCAATGCCAGGGTGCGGGGCCGCATCTGTACTTCCCCGGCAGCGATGGCCTCGCGCGCGGCGGCGACTTTTGCCGACACATCGACCATACGCGCCGCGCCGTTTTCGTCCAGATGGGTCAGTGTTTCATCAGGCATGTTCATTCCTTCGAGATTTCAAGAAGACGAAAAGTGGAACGCACTTGGTCAGCCTGGAAAGCGAATATCTTAACGCTGGCAGAATTCTTCTATGTGGCGTGGAAGTGTGTCCCACTTGTACCTATGGTCATTTTCTTTGCGTTGAATCTCCCTGTTATCCCCCGATGGACGACATCGGCAGGACGCATTCCGGCGGCCGTTGTTCGGCGAGGTGATGCCCGCGCGGTTTGGCGCGGATGGCCTGCTCGAACAGCGCTTGCAGGTCATCGTCGCTGGCCCCGTTGCGGAGCGGCGTGCGCAGATCGATGGCGCGGTTCGACATCAGGCAGGGTAGCAGCTTTCCGTCTGAGGTCAGCCGCAGCCGGTTACAAGTGTGACAGAAGTGCTCCGTCACCGGACTGATGAATCCCAGGGTTCCCTCTGCGCCGGGCAGTTGATAGACGCGCGCCGGCCCGGCGCCGGTTCCCTTTCGAACCGGGGTGAGCGCCCCCAACGCTTCCTCCACGCGGGCGCGAATCTCCGTGGCGGGCGCCACGCCGTCTCGCGCCCAGTGGGCGCCCTCGCCTAGCGGCATTACCTCGATGAACCGCAGATGCCAGCCGGGCAAGAAGGTCAGTCGCGCCAGGTCGACGATCTCGTCGTCGTTCATCCCCCGCACCACGACAGTATTGACCTTGACGGGCGTGAGGCCCGCATCCACGGCGGCCTGCCGTCCTCGCAGCACCCGGTCGAGGCTGCCCAGCCGGGTGATGGCCTGGAAACGTTCCTGTCGCAGGGTATCGAGGCTGACGTTCACGCGATGGAGACCGGCCTTTGCCAACGGCGCTGCATAACTCTCTAGCAGCATGCCGTTGGTGGTCATCGAGAGGTCATCCAGCCCCGGAATTGCTGCCAGCCCTTGCACAAGGTCCACGATTCCCTTGCGCACCAGCGGCTCGCCGCCGGTGAGGCGCACGTGGGCCAGACCCATGGCGACCGCGACCTGCACGACGCGTGTGAGCTCCTCGTAGCGCAGGATATGCGGGTGTGGGATGAAGGGCACACCGGCTTCCGGCATACAATAGACGCAGCGCAGGTTGCAGCGGTCGGTGACCGAAACGCGTAGATAGTCGATAGGACGGTCGAAGGTATCCAGATAAGGCATAGGGAGACTCCCAACGTCGCGATTGCTCACGGGCTGTGCGCTTCACGCCCGGAACGTGCGCCGGCGAAGGGTTGCATCATCGCAGCAAGTCTTCGAAGGACGGCTGTTGCTCCCGTGCCACTGCTTGCTCCCGCTCTTGTTCCCTCATCCGCTCGGCGGTGCGCTGCCATTGCCACAACACGTAGCGCACCCGGCGCGAAATCGCGCCCGAGATATTCCAGAGCAGGCGGGTGCCCAGAACGGCGTCATCCTCACAGACGGCGATCAACCGCTGGCGAGCGAGACTCAGCACGGTCGCGCCGTCCTGGCCTGCCATGAGATCGGCGCTGCGCAGCCCCTCATCGAACAGGGCCATTTCACCGGCGATCTGGCCGGGCCACAGATCCGCCACGTGGCGCTTGTTGGGGGAATCCTCTCCCGGTCGTTCCGGATCGCTCCAGACTTCCAGGGTACCCTGGTAAATCACGTAGAGCTCGCTGCCGCTTTCGGCGATGGTTACGATCTTCTCGCCCGGTTTGTAGGTTCGTGGCACGAACTGGGCAGCCAGGCGGATGCGCTGCGCCTGATTGAGGTTGTTGCCCACGTCGGAGTGCGCCAGGAATTGCGCGATTTCGGTCACTCGCATCAAGGCCTCGTTGCCGACCGGCGACTGGATGCTGTCCCCGGAGAGGGGCAGCCCCAGGTAGGAGGCGATCAGCCGTCGTGTGGGATCGGGCGCCTCGAATTGCGGCCAATGGCCTGCATTGGGCAGAATGCGCAGGTCGCAGTCGGGCCATTCGTCGGCGATGACGCCGGCATCCCGCAGCGGGACGGTGTTATCCTCCGCGCCCCAGATCACCAGACTCGGCGCCTCGATCTCGCGCAAGAGCGTGCTCAAGTCATTTTCTCGCATGGCGCGGAAGCATTCCGCCCGGACGCGGCCTTGTCCGTGGCTGCGGGCGTCGGCGCGCAGGCGGCCATAATCCCGCAGCGTGATCCCGGAGCGCTCGGCAAACGAAGCGGGCCGCATGATCCGGTCCGTGACGCCTAAGAAAATTCGTTCGGACAGCGACACGATCAGACTGCCCAGGCCAAAGCGTTCCATGAGGGTCACGGGGAGGACGACGAGATTGATGTACGAAGACAGCTTGCCCGTGATGGTCGGGGCCAACAGAACCATGCGTTCCACAAGGGCGCGATAATGCAGCGCCAGCGTCACACTCGTCATGCCGCCCATGGAGTGCCCGATCAGGACGGCGGGGCCGTCGCTGACTTGCGAGAGAAACTCTGCCAGCAGGTCTGCGTAGCCGCGGATCGTGGTTCGTTCCGGAAGGCGGGTCGAGTGCCCGTATCCCGGTAGATCGACGGCAATGCACCGGAACCGCTGGCTGATCAGCTTCATCAAGGGGGAAAGCGCGTACCACGAGCTGGACCATCCATGGATGAGCAGCGCCACCTGGCGGTTGGGGTTGCCCTCTTCAAGGGTGTGCAGCTCTAGCCCATTGATCGTATAGAACGGCATGTTTGCCTCCGGTCGTTTCCCGCGTGTCCCAGCATGGTCATTCTGCCCTTATGTTACCCGGAAACTGTCAAACGATCAAGCTATATTCAGGTGCGTTGCATGAACAACCATCGGACAATCCAGGAATACAGAGGTGCACCGCTTTTTTGGGCTTCATTCTGGGTCTTTTCGTCGAAACTGCACCCGGTCTCCCGGTAAACACTGGGCCAGAAGCGGCAGGTCGGCGCGCGCCACCGTCGCGATCTTGGGATACCCGCCGGTCGTCTGGTGATCTGCCAGCATGACAATCGGCTGTCCATCCGGCGGAAGTTGCACACTGCCGGCGACCACGCCATCGGACACAATCCCCGCCATCTTGGGGATGACCGGTGCGCCGCGCAGCCGGGCGCCCATGCGGTTCGATTCCGCCGTGAGCTCGTATTCGGATGTGAGGAAGGTATCAAGCGCCGCTTCGGTGAAGGCGTCATCCTGCGGGCCGAGGATCACGCGCAGGATGGGGTGTGGCGTATACGCGGGCCGGTCGCGCTCAGGCCAAACGCGCCCGGCGTAGGCCGCCGGATGCGCGCTATACGCGCTGGCGTCGCCCACCGGGAGATCATCTCCGGCCTGCAGCGCGCGTCCTTCCAGGCCGCCGAAGCCGCCCGGGAGGTAGGTGGCCTGGGAACCGAGGAACGGCTTGAGCGCCAGGCCGCCTGCGATGGCGAGGTAGGCCCGCGCGCCCCACAATCGCTTTCCGAACTGCACCCGTTGTCCGGCCCGGACGAAGACGCTGTGCCAGGAGGGCGCGCGCAAGTTTCCAACCCAAATCTCGAATTCGGCGCCGCACACGGCGATCAGCCCGCTGCGGCGCAGGCGTAGGGTGGGGCCGGTGAGGGTGATTTCGAGTTCGGCAGCGCCGGGAGCGTTGCCCACCAGGAGATTCGCGGCGCGAAAGGCCGCCGTATCCAACGGCCCCGAGGGGGGCACGCCGAACCGCGCCCAGCCCACGCGCCCCGCGTCCTGAATGGTGGTCAGGAATCCGCCGTCCAGAATCTCAAGCATTGTGTCCAGCCGTCGATCGCCAACGGTCGTCGGTCAGTGGGAAGCAACGAAGCGCACGCGGTCGCCCGCCTGCAGCGTGAACGGTGGTTCGCGCTCTGGGTCGAACAGCGTCAACGTCGTTTGCCCGATGATCTGCCACCCGCCCGGTGTGTTGAGCGCGTAGAGGCCCGTCTGTACCCCCGCGATACCGACGCTGCCTGCCGGGACCCGTGTTCTCGGCGTCGCCAGGCGCGGCGTCGCCAGCCGTTCGTCCAGCCCCAGCAGATAGGCGAAACCGGGTGCAAACCCCAGCATTGCCACACGATAGGTCGGGGCCGTGTGCAGCTGAATGAGCTCTCCGACCGTAAGACTGTGTACGCGGGCGACGGATTCGAGATCTGGTCCGCAGGCGTCGCCGTAACACACGGGAATCTCATGTAGTCGTCCCTCCGGCAGCGGGCGCGCGCCCAAAGAACGCACCAGGTGCATAAGATGACGTTCGACGCGCTCCGGGGACGCGCGCTCCGGTTCGAAAAGCACCAGGAGAGAACGGTAGGTGGGCACGGTCTCGCTGAAGCCCGGAAATGGGTCGTCCGCCAGCGCCGCATCCAGACTCAGCACCCGCTGCACCAGGTCCTCGTCGATCCGGTCCCCGAACTCCACCGTGAAGGCCGCCTCGCCGACCGGGGCGATCCGGGGATACCGGTGGATGCGGCGAGCGCCGCGTGAGCGGCGGGCGCCGTTCATGCGGCGCTGGTCTCCGTCAAGGGGGCAATGGCGACCCCGGCTGCTTCCAGCCTGGCGCGCAACCCGGCGGCGATTTGTACCGCGCCGGGGGTGTCGCCGTGAACGCACAGTGTGTCGATACGCAGGGGGATGGTCTCTCCTTCAAGGGTGGTTGCCGTGCCCTCGGCGACCATCTGGATGGCGCGGCGGGCGGCGACGTCAGGGTCATGGATGATGGCGCCGGGAACGTTGCGGGGAACCAGCGTGCCGTCTTTCCGGTAAGCCCGGTCGGCAAAGCCCTCATGGGCGACGCGCAGCCCCAGGCCGCGCGCGGCGAGGCTGAGTTGGGATCCCGGGAGGGTCACCACGACCAGCGCCGGATCGAACGCGGCGACGGCCCGCGCTACGGCGGTCGCTGTTCCGGCGTCGGTCGCGGCCAGATTGTATAACGCCCCATGGGGTTTGACGTGCACCAGCGGTTTTCCTGCGACGCGGGTGAATGCAGACAGCGCCCCCAGCTGGTAGATGACGTAGGCTTCCAGGGTAGCGGCGTCGAGCTGTAGGATGCGCCGTCCAAACCCTTGCAGGTCCGGATAGCCGGGATGCGCGCCAATCGCCACGCCATTGGATGCCGCTAACGCCGCGGTCTGTCGCATCACCACGGGATCACCTGCGTGCACGCCACACGCAACGTTGGCCGAGGTCACTATGCCCAGCATGGCGTCGTCATCGCCGACGCGGTAATGCCCGAAACTCTCACCCAAGTCACAATTCAGATCGATACGCATGGGGCCTCCTTTGTGCAACGCATCCGTTGTGGATTTCTGCACGTTGGAGGGAGTATAACCCCGGTTGGGTGGTTGACAATTTCGCGTGATTGTGTATAATGGAGAAGGTTTGGAAAATCTTCAGGGGAGGTCAGTACTGTGGGCATGACAACATTCTTTCTCATCGCAGTCAAGAGCCGCGTTTCTAGCGATGCTGGTATGCTGCCTTGTCGCAGTGCGCCTGTCGGAAGGTTGACATAATGTGAGAGTCAACACAAGGCCGTGGGCGTCTGCGATGCCCACGGCCTTTTTTATTTCCTAGATGCCTTAGGCCGTGGCATAGCAAAGCCCACGGCCTTTTGTTTTGTCAGCGTGTTAACACAAGGGGGCAGGTCCAATGTATCAAGGTCGAGTTCATGAATCGGACAGGGTAATCTCATCACAAGGACAAAGAGGCATAAACATGACAGTACATTTACCCGAACGTTATAAGATGCGATCGGTCACCGAAGCTGATCTGGCTGCTGTGACGGCGTTTCTGAATCAGCGCGCCCGGGCGCTCATCGGCGTGCAGAAATTCGAGGTTGAGGAACTGCGGCTGGAGTGGGAATCGCCCAATTTCAAGCCAGAGGAAGACATCTGCATTATTCTGACAGAAGATGACATAATTGTCGGCTACATTGAAGTGTGGGATTCCGAGCCACATGTCCGTATCTTTGGTTGGGGCGGCGTACACCCGGATTATGAAAACCAGGGCCTTTTGGAAGCGTTGTTGGCGTGGGCCGAGGTACGCGCTCGCCGGTCGGCGCCCAAGGCGCCTGAGGGGACGCGGGTGGTTCTCCTGCACGAGACGTTGAGCACCGAAACCGGCGCGCATGCCATTCTCCGCGCGCAAGGATATGAGCTGGTGCGGTACTTCCTGCGGATGGTCATCGAGATGGACGGCCCGCCCCCGAGACCGCAGCTGACCAATGGCATCAAGATTCGCCCGTTCGTACGCGGCAAAGAAGAACGCGACGTGGTTCTGGCTGTGCGTGATGCTTTCAGGGATCACTGGGGACACGTGGAGCGCCCTCTTGAGCAGACCATGGAACAATGGGCGCACTGGATGGACAATGATCCGGACTTCGATCCTGATCTCTGGTTCGTGGCTATGGACGGGGATGAAATCGCCGGGATGTCGCTCTGTCATCCCAAGAATGTAGAAGACCCGGACATGGGATGGGTCAACACTCTGGGGGTGCGGAGGCCGTGGCGACGCCAGGGGGTCGCCCTGGCGCTTCTGCACCATTCCTTCGGAGAACTTTATCGTCGCGGCAAGCGCAGGGTGGGGCTGGGGGTCGATGCCCAGAGCCTGACCGGCGCAACGCGCTTGTATGAAAAGGCCGGGATGCGCCCGGCGCGCCAGTACGCTACCTTCGAGAAAGAGCTGCGTGCTGGAGA
>JAFGNR010000070.1 GCA_016926915.1 Anaerolineae bacterium | reverse complement strand
GCGATGGGGAGGTATCTTCCGTAGCAACCACAACCGTCGGCGCCAACGTGGCTGTCTCCTTGGAGGTCGTTTCCACATTGCCGTCGTCTGTAACCGTAGCTGTAGGTGTTGGTGTGCGGGTCGGCGTCCCGGTCGGAGAAGGCTGGGGAAATGGCGTTGTCGTAGGTGTAGGCGGCTTTACAGTCGCAGTCGGTGTTGTCGCTACCACCGTGGCAGCTGGCTGCACCGTAGGCGTCTCAGTCAAAGATGGAGCCGGCGTCTTCGTTGGCGTGGGCGGCGGGGGCGGTGGAGTCTCTGTCGGAGGAGGAGGCGGATTCGTCGGCGTCCAGGGAGGCGTCGCAGTCGGCACCGTCTGCCGCACTTCAGACTGTCCCGGTTCAGCCCAAACCACCGGCAACGCCACCAGGTAAGACAGCAGCACAACCAGCGCCGCCAGCCCCAAACCATGCTTCAGTTTCATGGCAATGCGCCACCTTCCTCTTGATACTGCACACGAAAGATCAAATCCCGGACCATCTCGCCTTTGAATATCAACACCTTTCCCGATACCAGAGCTGGCTCTGGCTGCGCCAACCATGATACCGCATTCTCCGGGAGGTGCAAGGCTATCTCGTACGACAACCCGGCCGTTCCCGGCTGCTTCTGGAAATCCAGTTGATAGGCGACCCATTCCGCCTCGCGGTCTAATATCGAAACCGGCAACTCATATGTAAAGGAAACCACCGTACTGGCGCCTGGGGCAAGCAACACCGCCTGCTCCAGGCCCATATAGCCCGACTCCGCGCTGTTGATCACAGGCGTTCCCTCCCAAGCCGACTGCGTCCATACTGCTTCTGCCGGAATCGGATGGACACTGGCCTCCAGAAGCTGTAGGCCTGCCGGTGCGAAGAACTGCAAATAGGCCCAGTAGCAGCGATCCATCATCGCTTCGTACACGGGGTCATAACGCAGTTCCGGCTTACAGGGATAGGCGACCTGGCCAGTATGAGTATACGTTACCTGTAGCTGTGCCAGAGGCGTTTCGGACGTCAAATCCACCTCGTAACGCACCAGACGACGAATCCGGGGAGTAGCCTTGTTGTAGCCCACATTGGCTTCAGCAAGAAGCAGATAATCTCCCACCGGGGATGTCATCGCCCCATCCCAGCCACGCCGGTGTAATACCTGCGTCACTTCCGGGTCGCCCACGTAGATCACCATGTGTTTCTGGTCCAGAACTTCCGACAGCGCGAGCGCTAGTTGCGACCAATCGACGGCCCCGCTCTCCACCCGCGCGAGAATCGCTCCGGCGACATCCCCCATGAACGCCTTACGCTGTTGCCACCACTCGCGATCCAGGACGCCATCCTCCGGCGCCCAGGCTTCTTGCATAAACGCCACGACATTCTCACCGGTTACCTGCCGCTCCACACCCTCGACAGTCAAGGGACTGAAAGCGCCAATCAGCCGGCGCACGGCGTGTTGGTCCAGCGCTGCCACACCAGCAACCGTCGCCGGATTCGGTGGGCGATACAGAGGCAATGCCACCTCTACTGACGTCGGAAAGTCCGGCGACCAGTTGCTATCGCGAAACGTCCAAAGCTGTATACCCATGAAACGCTGCAGCGGATCCGGAGCCAGCGGATAGGGTTGTGAGAAATCATCCACCGCGTAAGAATCCCGGAATTCTAGACCGAGAATTTCTCCTGAGGCAATTCGTACTTCTCCCACTGCAGTGATGAAGCCGCCGCCGGGGCGCAATTCGTCTTCATTGAGCGCCAAAAGCAAGTATGTGCGAGGTTCCGTCATTCCCAGCAATTCCGGGGCGCTCTCTGCCAGCGCCAAACCGTCTTCCAGCCAGGGTAGCACCGCCTCCAATTGAGCCAGCGGGCCTTGCAGGCGGTCCGGCAGAGTCGCGGGATCAATCAACTCCCAGGCTGCCAGCGCCCGCTGCACAGGACGGCGCGCAGCCGCGGCATAGGGCGCCCCTGAAGTAATGTGCACTGCCGCGCCTTCCATGGAAAGCCGGCCCGTCTGCCAGTCAATCAGCAGGGGTTGGTACCCTTCCCACATCAAGACGCCGGCCTCCGTCAACCCATCCGCCAGGTCCAGAAGAGGAACCGACTGCGCCAGAAGAGGGCCGACTTCCGGCAACCAACCCAATGCCGGCCCCAACTGCGCCAATCCGCGCACCGCGCGCAATGCCTTCACATCGCTTCGTATCTCGCGCAACAGCTCTCCCAGAGATTGAGGGTCCGTCTTGACCACTGCCAATGGATCCCCTTCTGCCAGGGCCTGAACTGCCGCAAGATGGGTCTGTAGCGAGAGTCCTACCCGCACTATCTTGACGCCCCAAACAACAACCAGCAGCCCTCCTAACAGCAGAAACGCAAGCGCCAACCGTTCCGCGAAACGGCGCTCAAGCAGCAAACTCCGCAAGCGCGCCCACCGTCCTGCTTTATGTGCCTCCATCAGCAAAATCCTCTCACGGGCATCTCACCCCTGTAGCCCCGGCAAAACATACCACGCCTCCTCCACCTAATGCGTGAAAATCGTCGACAACCTGCCCGGTCTGCTGCACCAGATACTCACGGTAAGCGGGCTGCGCCCACAAATCCCGATCGACCACGGTGACGTCGGGACGCAGACCCAATGCCTCCTGCGCATACCAGAGTGCGAACGTATGCGCATCTTCCGCCGTGACCAGCACTGCCGCTTCAGGTGTCTGAGATAGAACCGCTTCCCACCACTGCTGCGCAGTCCAATCCTGATGCAGGTCAAGCGCGTTCCAATGCCAGAGTAAAGCCGCCAATGGCAACACCAAGCCCCACCAAACCAGATGTTGCCGGCCCGAAAGCTTTACCAACCATGCCAGCCCTTCCGCCACCCACAACGCCGTCAGCGCCAAAAACGGCGTCAAGTAAACTAGCGAATCGATCGTATTGTATCCGATCGCATACAAACTCGCGGCCCCAAAAGCCACACCCGTCCGCAGGGCTAGACGCTCTTCTTGCCCAGGAGAAAACCGCAGTCCGGCTAACAATAGAAGCACACCCACCGGTGTGAATTGCTTTACCAACAGCACAGCCCATGCCAGGAGTCTCCGGGGCCATTGGCCAAGCGGCAACGCGAAGGCATATCCCCAGTACAGCCGCGCTGTCACATACTCCCACCAGCCGGCAAACGCGCGCAAATCCCCCCATGGTTGCGGCCAAATTCCCAGCAACGTCATCAGCACATAAGGAAGCAATCCCACCATCACACCACAGACCAATACCGGCAGCCAACGCCCGCGTATCCCCCACCACAATGGTACCAGAAAAATCAAGGTTGGATGTACGGCCATGCCCAGTCCCCAGATGACGCCGCCCACAAATATCCCCAATCGCGTATGAGGTCGTTCCAACGCCGTCATGAGGGTCAGAGCACCGAAAAAGGCCGCCGTCGTGTAGACTTCTGTGATAAGGGCTTGAGACCACAACAAAGGCGCGAACGCGAGGGAAAGCGCGCCCACCAGCGCCGTCGCCGGTGGGCGACCACGCCGTAGCAACAATTCGGCCAGGACCACCGACGTCGCAGCCGCCATCACCGCCGAAAGCAGATTCAAACGCCAGGCCGGAGTCCCCCATGGCAACCGTATTGCAAGTTGCGCCAGAGCCATGTACCAGGGGAAACCAGGTGGGTGCGGCAGGCGTCCCGTGACGGCTGCAGAGACCAAATCGCCGCCATCGGCGCCCCAATGCGACCAACTCAAATCGGGCGCCAGTGTGCACAGGTAAACCGCCAGTACGATCACTGCAACACTGCCAATAACCGCGCGTCGCCCTGCTATCCCATCATCCCGTGACTTTGCCCTTACGTTCAGCATTTAGGATCTGGACAACACTCCGTGCCACACCAATCCCCAGGCCAACCCTATCCCCTGGATCACGGAACGTAAGAGCGTTACTCCAGGCCAGACAAGGGCCACCGCGCGATCGCGTTTCCAGGCCCAACGAACGAAGGGAAGTGTCGTGAGCAGAAACGCCCCCAGCATCACGCTGGCCCCCACCCACAGAGGCGACCACAATAGCCCTCCGGCGAGCAAGAGTAACCACAGCGCCGTGGTAACAAACTGCGCTTTGAGCATCGGATCCGTGTGCGCGTCGCCGCTGGCCTTTTCGGGATAGCGCAAGTAGAGCAAAGCGCGCCAATACCCATACCGTCCCTTGCGCAATAAATACTGCCGCAAGCGGCCGGGATGCCGGTGCCACACCCAGGCCTCGGGAACAAAGACAAAGCGGTTACCCTCCCGCGCCAGCCGGAATGAAAGCTCCACATCCTCTGCCGATGGAACCGGGAAAGCCGTATCAAACCCACCGCATTGCTGTAATAGCGACCGGCGATACGCCGCTGCATACGTGTCTACAAAGTCGATCTGGGGTAGATGCGCCATGCGCTCATAGCGAATCTCAAATTCCAACTGCACCAACCGCGCCATCAGCTCCGGTTGCCGGGTGCGATACGTTCCCTTGGCGCCCATTACATCCGGATCTGCAAAAGGCGCCGTCATCCGCGCTATCCATTCCGGCCCCGGAATGCAATCGGCGTCGGTAAACAGCACAATCTCGCCCAGAGCAGCCGCGACGCCGGCGTTCCGCGCCCCTGAGGGCCCTTGATGCGCGATGGTCAACACACGATCCGACCCGGCTTCCGCGGCCGCCGCCGGCGTGCTGTCCGTCGAGGCATCATCCACCACGAGAATCTCATACCGATCCCGGGGAAACGTCTGCTGGTTGAGCGCCGAGACGCACATGCCGATAATGTCCCCAGCTTGATAAGCCGGAATGATGATTGAGATATCAGGCCTGTCCATTTACCGGCCTCCTACGAAGCGTGCGCCCCAATAACCCCGTCAAAAGGAAAGCTAAAACCACGGGGGGGGCCATCACCGTCATGTGCAGGATAACCCCCATAGCCATGGCGACATCCACGGAAATGCCCAGCGCCGTCAGAATGGCTACGCAGATGCCCTCGAACAACCCCAATCCCGCCGGCGTCGGAATCGCCGATCCCGCCATCAACGCCACCATGAGGAGTACCGCCGTTGGAAAGGTGGCGATACCAAAAGCGGCCAGGATCACCCAGTTTATGACAATACCCAGGATCCAATTCAATGCTGTCCACAACAGAACCCGTCCGACAATCGCCGGATGCCGCACCGAAGCCAACCCAAGGCACATGCGACGGATGAGTTGGAGGCCCCGCTGCCCCCAACTGCCGAAAGGTGCAGCAAGCCGGGCAGCCAGGCGTTCCACAAACGCCGGACGCCAATAAAGCACTACCAATAAGCCGCAAGTTCCCAATACCAATCCCACTGCAACCTGCACTGTCGAACGAGCCAGCCAGTCGGGGGAAGGCATCCACAGCAAAAGCAAGAGACCGGAGATGAAAAGAGCCAATAGATCGAAAAACTTTTCGACGACGATAGCGCCGACAGCCTCGGGAGCTCCGGTGCGTTTCTCGGGAGCGATCCAGACTGCCCTGACCACATCGCCGCCGCGCAATGGCATCACCATGTTGCCGACTTGCCCTACCAACACCCCGGTCATTGCAGCCCACAATCCCACGTCAGTCTGCCAGAGCAACAATCGCCAGCGTTGTGCACGGGCGATAATCGTCCCAACGACGGCAAGAACCCCCAGCAACACCCAACCATACTGCGCGCTTTCCCAGGCCGCCCAAACCTGGCCCCAATCCAGGTCCCGGGCCAGTAGCCACCAAATCGACAAAAGCGTGACTACCAACCCCAGCGACCAGCGCCCGTAACGCTTCCAAATCTGTTTAGCTTTCTCCATTCACCATCCCCACAATTCCATGAATCGGGCCGAACTCATCGAGGGTTGACTATGGTCATCCAAGCCAGCCCCAACGGGGTCCACGCTCCGGTTTCCGGATCGATCAGATTCCCGGTTGGATAGGGCGCGAATCCCATACTGAACCATCCCCAGCGCTGGACCAAATGGTTGTCATCTCCGGGATACCCAATCCCGGCATCTTGCGCCGAGAGGAAGTACCGCCAGGTTTCTACCATGAACGCCTCGACTCGTTCCGGCGGAAATCCGTAATCCTCCGGCATGGGAATGCCGTATTCCGGCGCCCACAGGGGTACATCGCGATAATCGCGATCCTGCATCCAGGTACGGAAAGCGACAATTTGCGCCTTGAATTGCTCCAGATTGCCCGAATCCTCGATCTCGAAGAGTATGCCGGCGTCGTCAGATATACCCGGCGGGATATCCACGCCCCACGAATCGCGCTCCTCACGTAACATGTAATTGTGGATATGCCAGCCTTCCGCCGGCAGCGGTACCCCGTACAGGCTTTGGTACGCCGCCAACACCTGATCCAGGTAGTACAACCGCAGAGGTGTGGGCTGAGAAATGCCGCCTGCCAGCACAGTGGCGGAGGAATCGATCTCATGGATAGTCGTATAGGCAAGGTGATAAAGGCGCGCGTAGGTCTCCGGCGTCACGTTGTCCTGCCAGCGCACATCAGGCTCGTTGCCAATCAACCAGGTTGCACTCGGATTTGCCTCCACAGCACGAGATAACTCCGAGGTATCCAACACCAGTCTATCCACCCACATCCGCACCGTTTGCACGAATTCAACACCGGGAGGCGCCTGGGGGAATTCCAACACGATCCAGCGCATGAACCACCCCACCCCCAGCGTCTCGAGAGCGAAAGGCTGCTTGAATTCCATGGGCACACCAATGCCCAGCCGGAAACGCTGTTCGGGAGGAAAAACAAACTGGTCGCCGGCGCTCTCGAATCCCATCTCCGGCGCGGGTATGAATGTTTCGGCAATGGGCGTTACGGTTGGCACTAAAGGCTCGGGCGTCGGCGTAAGCGCCGCAAGGGCGTCCCCCCATTGTGGCGCAACCACGTTACGAACCAGTCCCAGAATGACGGCTAAGCCGCCCAAGACTATGAGCCCAGCACCCAGCGCTCTGAGACCCAACCGGCGGCCCCTTTGCATGATCACTCCTGTCTCAACCGTATTAGAAGCGCGCGCGTTTGCCCAAACGGACAGGACGCGCCACTCCCACCCTCCAATCGGGGATTATACTTGAAAAGAGAGGGAGTGCAACGATTTTGGAGTAAGGGGGGGCATAATCGGTTGCGTCCAACAATGCCTATGCTATAATCGAAGTAACAGTAGCCTGGTGCTTTTCGTGAGCCGGCACACTCTGAGACCTGGTAAATGCAACACGCCCTTGGAACTACCAGGGCGTTTTTTGTCGATAACCGGTCTGGATACAAACGTCTCACCCGTTGAATGCTCACGTGAAGGAGGTAAGATGTCCCTGGCAGTTGTCATTCTCGCCGCGGGAAAAAGCACGCGGTTCAAGTCACGCACCCCAAAAGTTCTTCATCCCCTGTTCGGCGCGCCGCTTTTGGCTTACAGTCTCAACGTAGCGGCGCGCGTCACCGATCAGGTTCCGGTGATCGTCGTTGGGCCGGAGACCGAGGCCGAAATCCGCGCGTGGGCCGGCGCGCGCGCCCGCTGCGTGGTGCAGCACGAGCGGCTGGGCACGGGGCACGCCGTACAACAGGCTTATCCCCTGTTGAACACCGGCGTCGATCACGTCCTCGTGCTCTACGGCGATATGCCCCTGCTGCGCAGCGAAACCCTGATTAGCCTCGTCGAACACCATGTTGTCGCCGCCGCCGCCGTGACGTTGTTGACCGTGCAGCGCGACGATCCCCAGGGATTCGGGCGCATTGTCCGCGATAACGCCGGACGGGTCAAGGCCATCGTCGAGGAAGTGGAAGCAACGCCGGAAATCGCTGCGATTCGCGAACTCAATAGCGGCATCTACGTCTTCGAGACCGGATTCCTGTGGCGTTTTCTGAAAAAAGTAGAACCCAGCGCGCGCAAAGGCGAATATTACCTCACCGACCTGATCGGCATGGCGGTCGCGGCGGGGTATCCGGTCGAAAGCATCACGGCAGCCGACCCAGCGGAGAGCCTGGGAATCAACACCCGCGCCGATATGGCCGTCGCTGCCACGGCGCTCCGCACACGCGTCAACCACGCCTGGATGCTTGCCGGAGTCACCCTGATCGATCCGGCAACCACCTACATCGACCCCACAGTCACCATCGGGAGCGACACGGTCATTCACCCCAACACCCACCTGCGCGGGCAGACGTCCATAGGCGCGGCGTGCGAGATTGGGCCCAACACCGTCATCGAAGATTGTGAGATCGGCAACCGGTGTCACGTCGTCGCCTCAGTGCTGGAGAGCGCAGTGATGGAGGACGACAGCGGCATTGGGCCTTTCGGACATCTACGCAAGGGGGCGCGCCTTTGCCAGGGGGCGCACATGGGCAACTTCGGCGAGATCAAGAACGGCACCCTGGGGCCGAACGCCAAAATGGGCCATTTTAGCTATCTGGGTGATGCAGAGGTCGGCGCCGGCGCCAATATCGGCGCGGGCGCCATCACCTGCAACTACGACGGTAAGCGGAAACATCGCACGATCATCGGCGAAGGCGCCTTCATCGGCTCCGACACGATGCTGGTGGCGCCGGTTACGGTGGGCGCAGGCGCGCGCACCGGCGCCGGATCGGTGGTGACCCGCGACGTGCCGGATGGCGCCCTGGCGTACGGCGTCCCGGCTCGCGTTTATGGAGAAATGCTACCCGAGAAATCCAAGGAGTCGCCAGACCGTGAAGGATAGTGGTTATCTCTGGCTCGCTGCCGCGCTGTTGGCTGTTCAGGCGGCGCTGTCCGCGCTGCGGGCGATTCTAATGCTCCCCAACCTGATTCTGGAGACCACTGAAGGCGCCGAACCGGCGGACGAAACGCATATTACACGCCTGAGCACCACAGTAGATTATCTTCTTGTCCTGGCGACGGGTCTCTATTTCGTTGCCGGCATGGCAAGCGGCGCGCCCCAAATCGAAACCGCCCTCAGGACCTGGCTACCCGATGCTCCGGCCTGGCTGGCGATCCTGGCCCAGGGATTATTCTTTATCTTGTTAGGCTGGCTCAGCCTGGGATTCGGCGCCTTGATCCCGGAGGCCGTGGGAGGCGCCGCGGCCATGCGCTGGCACGAACGGGTCGCGAGTTTCTTGTATGTGCCGGACACCATCTTGCGTCCCCTGACGGGGACAGCGCTGGGACTGGCCAACGTTATCGCCCGTCGCTTGGGCGCGGGGCCGGTGGAACGCAGCGCCTCGGTGACGGAGGAAGAGATCAAGACGCTGGTGAGTGCAGGCGAGCACGAAGGGTTCATCGAAGAAGAGACCCGCGCCATGATCTACTCGATCTTCCAACTGGACGACATGATCACACGTGAGGTCATGATCCCTCGCATCGACGTGGTGGCGCTGGATGTCGAAACCGGAATCCAAGAAGCGCTTGACATCATCGTCTCCAGCGGGCATTCCCGTATCCCCGTCTTCGAACACACTATCGACAACGTGGTCGGCGTCCTGCATGTCAAAGATCTGCTGCACTATTTCGACACCAGGGAGGCGCCGCCCTCCCTACGCGAAATCCTGCGTCCCGCGCATTTCGTACCGGAATCGAAACGGTTGGATAATTTGCTCAAGGAGATGCAGGAGAACAATATCCACCAGGCCATCGTCGTCGATGAGTATGGCGGGGTGGCGGGATTGGTGACGTTGGAAGACGTCGTCGAAGAAATCGTTGGTGAAATACGCGACGAATACGATCACGAGGAACCGGAAGTCACCCCGCAATCCGACGGGACCTACCTGTTTGACGCCCGCATTCCACTGGACGATGTACAGGCTCTGGTAGACGCGCCGTTCCCGCTGGACGAGGTGGATTCGCTCGGCGGTTTCATTTATAACGAACTGGGCCACATTCCTACACCGGGCGAGACCTTGACCCACGAGGGTTTGACCTTTGAGGTAGTCGAGGTCACCGGACGTCGCATTCGCAAAGTACGCACGCTGCCCACATCCCCACCTGCTGACGCCGACCAAGACAAGAACAAAGCGCCAGCATAAGGAGGAAAAGACATGAAGCAACCGGCTATCGACCGGGAACAGCTGATCAACCTGGCAACCCAGGCGCGTGAAGTCGCCTACGCGCCCTACTCGGGATACCGGGTGGGCGCCGCCGTGCTCACGGAAGATGGGCGCATCTTCACCGCCGGCAACGTCGAGAACGCCGTCTACCCGCTGACCATTTGTGCAGAGCGCGTCGCTATCGCCAAAGCTGTGTCGGAAGGTGCAACACGCATCCGCGCCGTCGCCGTTGTCACCGCCAATGGCGGCGCCCCCTGCGGATCCTGCCGCCAGGTCATGCGAGAGTTCGGCGAGGGCAATACCCTGGTGTTCATCGCCCAACCGGACGGCGCCTACCGCGAGCGTACCTTAGATGCGCTCCTTCCGGAGAGTTTCTCGGTTGCAGATCTCACGCGCGAATCGTAGCCCTATCACCGCCGGTTGGCACACCACAACAGCGCGATACGGCGCCGCCAACCGAACGTAAACATGCCAGTTTCACCGTCCTAGTACCAGGAAAGGAGAGTCACTATGCCTGCCACCATCATTGTCGGAACCCAATGGGGCGACGAAGGCAAAGGACGCGTCGTCGATTTTTTCGCGGCCCAGGCTGACGTCGTAGCCCGGTTCAACGGCGGCGATAACGCCGGTCATACCGTTGTCGCCGAGGGGCACACGCTGGCCCTGCACCTCATTCCATCAGGGATCCTCTATCCGCAAGCCCTCTGCCTTATCGGCGGGGGGACGGTTGTCAATCCACTGCGACTTCTCGAAGAACTCGCCATGCTCGACGCGGCCGGCATTCCCGCCGGATCGGACCGGTTGAAGATCGCCGCTGCCGCGCACATCATTCTTCCCACGCACCGGGCTTTGGACGGCGCATCGGAAGCACAGCGCGGTTCCCAGGCCATCGGCACTACAAAACGCGGCATCGGCCCGACCTACGCCGACAAGGCGCGGCGTATTGGATTACGCGCGGCACAGATGCGCGATCCCGAGCAGTTCGCCGGGGCCGTGCGGGACCTTGTAGCGACGCACAACCTGTGGTTGAAGGAACTCTACGATCTTCCGCCGCAAGACGCCGGCGCCATCGTCGATCAACTACGCGCGGCGGCCGAGAAACTGGCGCCTTACCTGGTCGACGGTACGGCAGTGATCGGACAGGCCCTGGCAAACGGCGCGCACCTGCTGTGCGAAGGCGCCCAGGGCGCCCTGCTGGATCTCGACCACGGCACCTATCCCTTCGTGACCAGCTCGCCCCCGATTGCTGGCGGCGCATTGACCGGACTGGGCTTTGGCCCCAAGGAAGTCACACGCGTCGTCGGTGTGACCAAGGCCTACACCACCCGCGTCGGCGCGGGGGCGTTTCCCACAGAATTGCTGGAGGCTACCGGCGAACGGCTGCGCGACGTAGGCCACGAGTACGGCGTGACCACGGGACGCCCCCGGCGCTGCGGATGGTTGGACGCCGTCATCCTACGATACACGGCGCAGATCAACGGGCTGACAGAGGTTGCACTGACGAAACTCGATGTCCTGAGCGGCCTACCGGAGCTCAAGATTGCCGTCGCTTACGACCTGCACGGCGAACGCAGGGAACACTTCCCGGTGGAATGGGGCAACGACACCCTGGCGGCCTGCAAACCGGTCTACGAGACCCTGCCCGGCTGGGACGCGGACCTGACCGGGATACGCGCCCGCGACGCCCTCCCTGCGGCCGCCCGCGCTTACGTCGACCGCATCGAAACTCTGATGGGCGTACCGGTCACCTTTATCGGCGTCGGCCCAGAACGCGAGGCGATGATCATCGGGCGATAGGTTACATATCCTCAGATCATTGAATACCCCCCTCCCAGACATCTAACGTTTGGGAGGGGGGTATACTGTATAGGGTCGGCGCCTTCCGCAAAGGCGTCTGGTTATAGAAACGCCAGCCGGGGACGGTAAGGATTATCCGGCAGAGCGGGGATCAACGTATAGTCGCCCCTAAGCACCCGGCGCACGAGCCACTCACACCAGTGCTCAATGGGTTCTTCAAGCGCATCCAGGGCTTCCCATGAGAAATAAGCCGCCCGGTCCGTCTCGATGCCATCAGGCGCGGGTTGGCCGGCCACGTGATGGCAAAGCAAAACGAGGCCCAACCATCCCGCCTGGGAGAGATTCTGGATACCGAGCAAGCCCTTGAGTTCAGCCTGCACCCCGCTTTCTTCGTAGGTTTCCCGGAGCGCCGCAGCTTCCGGAGCTTCTCCCTCGTCCACAAGCCCCCACGGGATGCTCCATTGTCCGCCTAGCGCGTGCCCCGCCGCCTGGCGAACCAGCAACACTCCCCCCTTGCGCAGCACAACGGCGCCAACGCATACCGCCATTCGGGGCGGCCACGCGGTAGCCCCGGTATCGCTTTCACCGGCCATTTTCAGCCCCCTGACAAAATCGCTCCTGATTTACCGGCACAGACGGCGGCAAGCCGCGACTTCAAGGAACCGGCAGTTCGTCAGACGCAGGCGTCGCGGGCTGCGGAGGCGGGTAGGTCGCCTGCGATGGCGACCGGCGTTCGAGCAAAGCACGCGTGGCGCGGGTATTCTCCTCAATAGCCAGAAACACCGACACGACCTCCCCGGCGGCGTAGAGGACGAGGAATTGCAGGACTGCACCCACAAGCGCAACCACAAAGACCATCACACCGATGAGCGTGCCGGATACAAAACCTGGAATCCCCAAATCTCTCATCGTGCGCGCGTCAAGTCCGCCGGCGATGCCGCCGATCAGCGAAGCGATGGCCCCGAGAATTCCCAGAACCAGCACTATCCACGCGAGAATCTTCCACAACGTCGCGATGAATCGCAGAACACCATAGCGCTTTTCCATAGCAGGCTGCTCCTTTCGTAAATGAGATAGGTATCGTGATCCCCCACCAGTAGGTATCGCACAAGTTTAGCACCGTGGTTCGAAACAGCAATTCAAACCCCGCGAATGCGCGCACTGGCGGCTCACGAGATTTCGGCTATGATGGGCAAGTTGGATTTGCGCTGAAATCAACGTGAGGAGACGTCATGCAACCGAAAGGGGTCGTAACCTGGGCAGAGATCGACTTGACCGCCATTGCAGCAAACACGCGCGCGGTCAAGGCATTCGTAGGCGCCGATACCGAGGTCATCGCAGTCATCAAAGCCAATGCATACGGGCATGGAGAAGCGCCGGTCGCGCGCACCGTGCTGGCGTCGGGCGCCACCCGACTGGCCGTACACCGCACCATCGATGGCGTACGACTACGCGAAGCAGGTATCACGGCCCCGATCTTGATTCTGGGGTATACCCCCCCTTCGGGCCTGGAAATGATCCTCGAACACAGCTTGACCCCCACCGTTATCGACCGGCCCATCGTTGCACGGCTCTCGGAGCTGGCGACGGCCCCTGTCCACATCCACGTGAAAGTGGATAGCGGCATGAGCCGCTACGGTCTCTTCCCGGCAGAAGTGGTAGACTTCGTGACCTTTGCCAACCGGCTGCCCCACATAGAGGTCGAGGGTGTATTTTCGCACTTCTCCACCGCCGACGAGGCCGATCACGAGCCGATGTTGGCGCAGTGGGACATCTTCCAACAGGTATTAGCAGACCTCGAGCAGGCAGGTATCGACATTCCGGTGCGCCATACGTGCAACAGTGGCGGCGTCATCTCCCTGCCGGAAGCGCACTTAGACGCGGTACGTCCGGGAATTATCCTCTATGGGCATAACCCCTCGCCGGAATGCACCGCGCCTTTCCCGCTGAAGCCGGCGCTCACTCTCAAGAGCGTCGTCGTCCGGGTGAAGACGTTGCCGGCGGGCAGCGCCATCGGCTATGGGCGGACCTACCTCACGGACCGGCCCCTGGTTGCCGCGCTGGTTCCCATCGGTTATGGCGACGGGTTCCACCGGCTGCTCTCGAATCGCGGCGAGGTGCTGATCCACGGGCAACGCGCCCCCATACGGGGGCGCGTCAGCATGGATCAAATCGTCGTGGATGTCTCAGCGATCCCGGATGTCCACGTCGACGACGAAGTCGTGATGATCGGCGAACAAGACGGCGCAATGCTCAGCGCCGGTGAAGTCGCCCGCTGGTGCGAAACGATCCATTACGAAGTTTTCACCTCGATCCACCCGATGGTGGTACGCACCTACCGGGAAAACGGACACTTCATCGATCCTAAATTCCTGCGCTACGTGTGAACCGGCGCGTCAATTCCGCAGCACGATGGGGAGATAGACTTTCTTCGTCGCCAGCACCTCGATAGTGGCTGTCGCCGCATCCGAACAGCCGCATGGCGTCGTCGC
>JAFGNR010000329.1 GCA_016926915.1 Anaerolineae bacterium | reverse complement strand
TCGATCACGTACGTAGGGATCGCGTAGCCTGACGTATGCCCCCGCAGCGCCTCCATGATTTCCAGCCCCTTCGCCACCGGGGTCCGGAAATGACCGGCGCCATGCACCAGGTCACACTGGTAGAGATAGTAAGGGCGCACCCGGTTCTTCACCAGTTTCTGAACCAGCGCCATGATCACGTTCGGACAATCGTTGACGCCCGCCAGCAACACCGTCTGGCTTCCCAGCGGAATGCCCGCATTGGCCATCAGCGCGAGCGCTTGTTCGACATCTGGCGTGATCTCCCTGGGATGGTTGAAGTGCAGATTGATCCACAACGGGTGATACTTCGATAGCATCTCGACGTACCGTTTGGTGATCCGCTGCGGCAGGAAAACCGGCGCCCGCGATCCGATCCGGATGACTTCTACATGCGGAATCGCCCGGAGACGCTGCAGCAACCGCTCCAACACCCGCTCCGGCAACGTCAAGGGGTCGCCGCCCGATATCAGCACATCGCGGACTTCCGGCGTCGCAGCGATATAGTCGATCTGCGCGTCGTACGTCGCCGAGTTGAACATCACATGCGCGTCGCCGACCAGGCGACTGCGCGTACAGAAACGACAGTAACTGGCACATTGCGTCGTGACAAGCATCAAAACGCGATCTGGATAGCGATGCACCAGACCGGGAACCGGCGAATGGGCCTCCTCACCCAGAGAATCGACGAGTTCCGCGTCAAAAGGCACGAGCTCGCGACTGGTGGGGAGCACCTGTTGCCGAATTGGACAGTTCGGGTCATAGGGATCGATCAGACTTGCGAAGTAAGGGGTTACATCTACACGAAAAAGGCCCGGAGCGGAAAGCCCTGCGATCTCATCGGGAGTGAGATCTATAAATCGGGCGAAATCCTCAACCGAGCGCAAGCGGTGGGTCATTTGCCACCGCCAATCTTGCCACTGATCTAGTGAAACATCGTGCCACGGGAAGGGGGGTCGAGGTTTCCCGGGGGGCTCCTCAATTTCGACTCGCTCCTTATCCTGAGACATGCTGTTTGGCCTCCTTGCCTGGCTTAATTTGCAGTGTGTCTGCCTGCCAATCTACTATTATAACCACAGATTGTGCAATACCGGTGTAGGAAAAATGTCAAAACGTCGCCAAAATCCCCGGTCGCATACCAGTTTTGATACATAAAACCGGCCTTCTCCCGGGAGGAAGAAAGCCGGTCTCAAGCGCGAATTCGCAATCACGACAGGGCTTCGACCAGGCGGCGCAAGCCCCCTACCACATCCACCCCGAGATGGAACGTGATGACGCGGCGCCCGGCGTCGAGAAGCGCCTGGCGGTCTCCCAGGGCTTGCGCCAGCTTCAGCACACCAAAGGTGATCGATGCTTCCGAATCCCCCGGAGCATCCGGGATGGCAAGCTCCTCTTCCGGGTCCGACGTGAACTGCACGAACAGACCGTTGCCCGCATCTCCCTTGTGAAGCTGGCCCGTGGAGTGCAGATAACGGGGACCATAGCCCCCCGTCGTCGCCAATCCGGTCAACGCGCGCAGCTGCTCCCGCAGCGCGTGGAGCAATGCATCCGTTTCCGGCGTGGGTTGGATATAGGCCTGGATCGCGATATAGTCCCCGCGCCGGCCCTGTTCTACGAAAGCCTTCAGCACGTCGGGGGTCGCGGGACTGGTTTCAATCTCCGGAAGCGTCCCCTGCTCCTGATAAGACGCGACCATCTGGCGCGCGCGAATCTTGGCTGATTCCACATTGGGCTGGTTGAAGGGCTGGATGTTCAAAATGGCCCCCGCGATAGCGGTTGCCAGCTCCCACAAGAAGAACTGCCCGCCCAGATCGTAAATATCCAGCAGTGAAAGATCGACCACCGGCTGACCGGCATCCTGCAAAGCCAGTAAATGCATGTCCAGGCCCTCGTCCCCGGCCAGCGTCATGCTGATGAACAGGCGGTCAGCGCCATAGTGGTCTACCGGCGCCAGAGATTCTCCCACGACGAGCAGAATACCCTGGCCATCTTTGCCCGTGCTTTCGGCGACGAGCTGTTCGATCCAATCCCCAAACGGCGCCAGACGTTCGGAAGTCACCAACGTGGCTTTGTCACGCCCCTGCTTTGCCAGCGCCCCCAGCGCCGCCCCCAACCAGGCAGCCGGATTGCGGGTCAAAGGCACGTCGCCCCCACAAGCCTTCATCATGGCAGTCGCCCGCTTGAGCAACAAGGGCACATCGACGCCGATCAATACGGCGGGCGCCAGGCCGAAAAACGAAAGCGCCGAATTCCGCCCTCCGATTTCCGGATCGTTCAGGAAAATGTCGCGGAAACCGAGCGCCCTGGCGGAAACCTCCAACCGGCTGCCCGGATCGGTAATGGCGATGAAATGCGCGCCGGCGGACTCTGCACCCAGCGCCTCGGACACGCGGTTGTAGAAGTACTTGAAAAACGACAGCGTCTCCACCGTGCCGCCCGATTTCGTTGCCACAATGAAAAGGGTGCGCGCCAGGTCGAGACGCTCGGCCTGCGCCCGCACCGCCCCGGCATCCGTGCTATCCAACACCTCCAGCCGCAGACCTTGAGACTCGCCGCCAAACACTTTGCTGAACACTTCCGGGGCCAGGCTCGACCCCCCCATACCCAGGAGCAAGACGTCCGTGTAGCCTTCGTCCAGCAGCGTGTCACGTAAGGTTTCTATCCGGGGAATCTCGGCCTGGATGCGCGTCGCGATATCCAACCATCCCAGACGATTGGCGATCTCTTGGGGATCCGGGCGCCATACCGTGTGATCCCGCTCCCAAATCCGCGCCACAATGCGCGCTTCCGCCAACGCCATCATCGCCGACTCCACAACCTCACGATAGTCGCCCATGCGTTCAACCGACAATGCACTCGTCATCCTTCTTTCTCCCTTCTATCATCATTGTCACTCACGCGCACCCTGATGTGCCCGGCGCCTCGAATACCAGGGCAATCGCCCACCACCCTAGTCAGCCTCTAGCGCGTAGTGTGCAGCGCCTAACAGCGGGGCCTTGGAATTGAGAATCACTGCCACCGGCATCGGCGCCAGCAAGTGTGAAAGGCGCCCCTTGCGCAGGAAAGCGTTCATGAACTGCCCGTGTTCCAGGGCTGCCAGGATGCGCGGCGGAATGCCGCCCCCCAGGAAAATCCCGCCGGTCGACAGCACCTTGAGCGCCAGGTTCCCGGCTTCCGACCCCAGAACCGAGACAAAGATGTCCAGCGTCGCCCGACACAGGGCGCACTCCCGCTCCTTGTCGAGCGCAGCGTTGACAATCTCAGGAGTAGGATCCTTGGCTTTCGCCAGGGCTTCGGCCAGCCACGGAGGCTCCTCATACCGCCCGGTATCCCGGAGAAATGCATAGATGTTAGGAAGTCCCATGCCGGAGCAAATGCGCTCATAACTCACGTGCTCGAACTTGTCCTTCAAGTAAGTCAGCATCTCGATCTGCGTATCTCCGACAGGCGCGAAGTCTGCATGCCCGCCCTCGGACGGGTGGGCCAGGTAGTGCGCCCCACCCCAGGTGAGGAAAGCTTCGCCAAGACCGGTTCCCGGTGCAATGACCGCAATGGCGCCGCCCGGCACCGGACGTCCCTCGTTCAAAGAGCGGAAATCCGACTGCTCGAGAAAAGGCACGGCATACGCGATGGATGTGAGATCATTAATCAAAAACACAGCCTCGACCCCCAGCGCCCGGCGTAGCCCGTGCTCATCGAGCACCCACGGCAAATTGGTGATGGTCGCCCGCCCCCCTACAACCGGCCCGGCCACGCCGAAGCAGACCCGCGTGATCGGCGCGTCGACCGATTCCAGGAATTTGCGGACCAGGGCCTCAAGCGTCGGAAAATTGCCGCTTGGAAAGGTCTCTGCGAACAACGGTTCGCGGATACCTTGCTCGGGATCGTAAATCGCGAGGTTGGTTTTCGTCCCTCCAATATCACCCGCAAGCAACATGCTCCAGCCTCCTTACTTGTAATAGATACGGTTCACATAAGTTCACAAACGCTGCCGCTACACCATGAAATCACCGGCGCACCATCTCACTCAGGCTGCGGTTGCGCCGGGCAAGTTCTCGCAGGTTCTCCTGAGAAGCCAGGACCACGATCCCATCGCCGACGTGAAGCTGCTGCCTGGGAGAGGGCGACACGTATACCTGTCCGGCTCGCGCGTGCAACGCCACGGTCAACTCCTCCTGGCGATCCAAATCGGCAATCGTGACCCCCGTGAGCGCAGACAGGGGTTTGACCGTCAAATGCGCCAGGAAGTATCGCCGCTGGTTCACCTCGATGGTCCGCGCCACTTCCATCTGCAACGCCGCCGAAAGGAATGCCGGGCTGGCAATCGCCGAGGTACTGTGGACGGCGTCGATGCCGAACGTTTGTTGAAGACGTTCGCCCAAGCCCTCCTCGAAGAGACGCATGATGGATCTGATGTCAGGGTTGCTCTCGCGCGCGTGCAACACGGTGACCAAATTGGTCATCTCATCATCAGTGCAGGCCACCACCGCCGCCGCGCCGGCAACCCCGGCCTGTTCCAGGACAGCGCGTTGCCGGAAATCGCCAACGATCACCGGGACGCCCCGCTCCTCCAACCAGCGCACCTCGGCATTGAAGTCGAAGTTGAGCGCTGCCACGCTGCGCCCCAATTCCAGCAGGCGCAGCACCACCCGGTAGCCCGTGTGCCCCAGGCCGCAGACCAAAATGGGTTGCGCATTTCGCTCTTCCTGCTCGCAGGCTACCAAACCGAGCGCTACCAGAGATTGCAGACGGTCGCTCCGGGCCAGGACGTAGAGCTCATCGTCCGGCCCCAGGATGGCGTCGCGCGTGGGTTCCGAGTACAGCTGCTCAGGATTCCCCACAAACAGGATTGTCATATCCTGATCCACAGCCACACTGCCCAACGACTGTCCTACGAGGGGCGAACGAGGATGTATCGGAATCCGGGCCAATGCCCACGTCTGCCCCTCAAGTTGAAAAGAATCCACCACCTCAAGCCCGACCGCCGCGTGTGCAAAGGCAAACGCGGCAATCGCCGACCGGCTGATCACCGCATCCACCTGGAGCGTTTCGCGCAGCATCTCGGCAAGCTCATCCTCGAACAAGCGCAGGACAATGCGCGCGCGCGGGTTCAGGTCGCGGATGCGAAACAGGGTCTCGATGTTGACCATATCTTGATCAGTACAGACCACCACGGTTGTAGCGCGACGGACGCCCGCCTTCGACAGCACATCCGGATTACGGACATCCCCGATGAGCACCGGCATCGCCGCGTTCACAAGTGTCTGCACCAGGGGCGAATCGGCGTCGTTGATGCCGACCACGGGCAGGCGCATCTCCAGCAGATCACACGCCAGCCGGTAGCCCACGCGACCCAGCCCACACACCACAACGTGTTCCCTGTAGGTATCCGCCAGCGCGATCTGCCACGCGCCCCCGCGCTCCTGGCGCACGAAGAAGACGCGCACCACATTGAAGATGTTCACCCCAAAGAGCAGCGCCAGGGGCAAACCGATCAGGGGAACCAACACAAAGAACACATCCAGCGCGGCCGGCGCCGGCACATCGTGATCGAGTTGGACGATCTTCACCACCGACAGAAGCGCCTGAACGTAGGTGAGGTCATCCGGCATCACCCGGCTATAGACGATTTGAAAGAGCAGCGAGGTCGCCGCCAACCCCACCAGCATAACCCCGGCTACGCGCCAGGGGAAAAGACGCGCGAAAACACGGACATCCTGTCTCAGTCTGAAGACCCACCGTCGTCCGGAATCTGAGTCATCCCACAAGTGTGAAGTCCTTTCGAACAGGCGCCTGTCGCCTTTCCAGGCAGCGGCGTTTCTTACTTTGAGTATAACGCGGGCTCGTACATAAGTCAAAATCCACTTCGTTACAAACCCAATCCTTGCCAAAGCTGCGTTTCCTGGTATGATATATAGCGAAACGCTATATCGTGGAGAACTCTATGGCAACGGGAGCATCGCACTACCGGTTTTCGATTCTGGGCTTGTTGGCCCAACATCCATTGTCCGGCTACGATTTGAAGCGCGTACTCAATGGTTTGAGCTGGCTGATTGGAAGCCCCAGTTTCGGGAGCCTCTATCCCGCGCTGCACGCATTGCAAGCCGAGGGATTGGTCGCCGTAGAAACACGACTGCGAGAGGGGAAACCCCCTCGGAAGATTTACAGCATTACGGAAGAAGGCACAGCGGCGCTTGAACACTGGCTTGACGAGCCGGGGGCGCCTCAGGCCTCGCTGAAAGGCTTTGTCATGCGGCTGCTCCTGGCAGGCGTCCTCGAGCCGGAGGCGCTGACCCGGCATCTGGTGCAGAGACAAACCCTGGTCGCCGGGCAGCTGGCGAGACTCCATGAGGAGATGGAGCACGATGCAGGACAGCAGCTGGCGACGGCGTATCAAATCGCCATGGCCCGCAGCGAGCTAGAGTGGATTCAAGAAACGCTGGCCAATCTTTCTGCTGGTAAATCGCTCACGGAGGAAGCTTGAAATCCGGTCCTGTGAGGTGAATCTCGCGAACGGTTGACGTGTGATTTGCTACCAGAGCCTAAACGCAACCTGGTTCAGGCTGACGCCGTGTGGGGTTAGCCGAACCAGGTTTTCTTGTCTCCCATCTTTCGCGGAGATCATCCGGCGTGCAAGTGGGAGCGGAAAGCCCGGGCCAAACCAGCAGCGTTATCAAACAATGGAGGTGAATCGGACATGACATTTGTTGTTGCGCGACCCAATGAACCCGCCGAAAAACTGATCAAACGGTTCCGTCGCAAAGTCGCCACGGATCGCATCATGAGCGAAGTAAAGAAACGGCGCTACTACGTGACCAAAGGCGAAGAGCGCCGCATCGCAAAACGCAAGGGCATCCGCAAGGCCCGGCAGCGTCGCCGGCGCGCGGAACACCGCTGGCGCCGCCAATGAGATAAGATCGTTGCTTCACCGCAGAGTGCGTCAACGACCTTAAGGTCTTATGACCGCCGGCAAAGAACGCAAAGACAAGCGTAACGTCTTTCTGGCGGTCTCGGGGTTCTCTCTGCGGTGAATTCCCCTTCTGTGGTTCACTCCCGCAGCTGGTTGCTGATCTCCTCGAGACGCCGCCGGTTGAGGCCCAGATCCGAATACCCCAGGCGTGAAGCCGACCGGAAATGGATCACGCCGGCCTCCTCGTCGATGACGAACTCCACATCATCAATGAAGTAGAATGTGGGCGTCCGGAATTCGGCGTACACGTAGGTTGGCGTATCAGTCACGATGCGCGTCCTGGGCAGGGCGTGAATGATCTCCAAGAGTTTCGCGTGCGCCTGTGCAGCCGGCGTCGCAAACGGCGCCGGCTCCATCCGGTGTATCTCATCTTGCGCCCAGGTCGATACACAATTCGGGGACTCCGGACAGGGCGCCAGACGCCCATTCGTGACGCCCAACCCCACCGGTCGCGGGCTCAACACAACCACCAACACCCGCGCCAGCACATAAAGCGCGACCACCCCCGCCAGAACAATAAGCAAAACTTTCCACCAGACCATGGGACCTCCTTAAAATAGCCATCAGCCGCCAGCCAGGGTTAGTTTCAGGACAGACGAATGCTCTGCCTGCTGCAAAGGGAGAATCGCCAACGAGCCACACGGGACTATAATATAACTCAAGTCGCGACTACGAACCAATTTCGCCCATGTTCAATTTTGTAGAGAACGGAGCGCCGTATGAGCAAGACCCTATTGATCCTGCGACACGCCAAGTCCAGCTGGAAAGATGACGCGCTGGCCGATCACGACCGCCCACTCAGCGGCCGCGGCCTGCGCGACGCCCCGCGCATGGGGCGTTTGCTGCGCAAGGTAAATCTGGAGCCGGAGCTGATCCTCAGTTCCACGGCGAAACGCGCCCGCAAGACCGTCGCCGCCGTCGCCGATGAAAGCGGCTACGGCGGGGACATCCGCTACATGCCCGACCTCTACCACGCCGATCCTCTCACCTTCATCGAAATCCTGCGCGATGTGCCGGACGCCGTGGCCTGCGTGATGGTCGTCGGGCACAACCCCGGTCTCGAGCTGCTGCTGGAAACCCTGACCGGCGACTGGGAGCGCCTCCCCACCGGCGCCCTGGCCCAGGTCAGCCTGCCCATCGCACACTGGAACCAACTGGATGAAACCACCGCAGGCGAACTGGTCAACCTCTGGACGCCGCGCGCCGTCGCATAGAGAAGAGCACCGAAGTCTCCGAAGACATCACATTGATCAGGCGTCTCGGGATGCGAGTGTGGCGGCTGGCAGCTGCCGCACTCGCCGTCTTCCGCCCCTCGACAATTTGCTCGACCAAGCGCTCTGAAACAAACTGAATCGCCTTATGCTTGCCAACTTTTACTTCTCTAGTCACTCCCCCGGTCCTTTTGAAGTATCGAAAAGCAAGGCTTGCCCTTCCCACCATTCTGTTTGCGCCTTCTCCCTCCGGTAGTTGCCATTGGTGTATTCCCGGATCACATTCTCCCAAAACATCTTGGAAGGCTCATTATCCCCATGTTGAATGACC
>JAFGNR010000328.1 GCA_016926915.1 Anaerolineae bacterium | reverse complement strand
GGGCGCGCCGGGCCTACAGGGCGCGCCGGGCCTATAGGGCGCGCTTGGTCGCCTCGACGAGTTTCGCAACCTGGTACTCTGAGGCTGCTGCGGCTTCCAGCAGGGTCTCCACCAGGGCGTAGACCCCGGCGATGGCCTTGACGAAGTTCGGCCCGTCGTCGGCAGCCAACTCGATGGTCGCGAGCACCATCATCCACCACGCCAGCTGTTCGAAGGATTCCTTGTTGAACCAGAGGACTCCCTGGTAGCGGTTGACGTTCAGGTAGGCTTGCACTTCGCGCTCGCGCAGGGCTTTGGTCAGGATGGTGTAGGCGCGCTCGGCCTGGGGATCGCCATCCGCCAGCCAATCGCGGTAGCTGAGCATCAGCTTGATGGTCGCCACGGCGCGCCAGGCGGAACCTTCTTCCAGGCCGAGGTCTTGTAGGGCGTGGGCGAAGAGTTTGCCCAACAGCCACTCGTCGATCCAGCTGCGGCTGTATTCGGCATAGGCTGCTTCGTCTACTACCTTGCCGAGGGCGTGGAGGAAGACCCACCCCAGCAGGGTGCCCCACGTCGCCGGATCGTCTTGATCCATCCCCGAGGTGATGAAACTGGCGATCTCCGAGGGGAGAGCATCGCGGTTGCCGAGGCCCGGTAGAGTGAGCACCAGGGCCAACTTCTGGCGCACCTCGGCGGCAATTACCTCGATGTCGCCCTCGCCCTGGGTGGCATTCTCCACCGCCTTCAGCAATTCCACCATTTTGGTCTCGACCTGGTCCAGCACCTGGAGGGTCGTGACGCTGTCGGGCGCGCCATGGCGCGCATCCATCATCCAGCGGAACGCGGGCGCGCTGATCAACATGCGCAGCGGATTGTGGACCGGCGCCAGAAAGAGCTCCTTCATGGCCTCGTCGATGCTAGGCACGCCTCGGCCGGCGAGATAGGCGTTGAGCTGCGCGTACTGGCCCCATTCGTTGTCCCGCATCTCGCGGAAATCGACGAAGACCTGCACCTGGTAGGCGTGCAGGGTCGCGTAGAGGCCGTTCTGCACCAGGTCGTGACAGTTGCGCAGATATTCCAACCCTGTGACCGCGTCCCGGAAGATCAGGAAAAGGCCGGGATCATCGGGAATCGCGAGCCCTTCGGAAAGGGTGCGCTGTTCCAGGCGTTTGTCGCCGGAGGCCTCTTTCACCGCGAAGGCAGCCGAAGTGTGAATCCACCCAGAGGTCTCCGCGTACCGGTTGTGGTAAAGCACGAGCGAACGATCGTGCCCGGCGCGATTGGAGTAGGCAAAGACATTCTCATCCACACTGCCGCCGGCGGTGTAGAAATCGTAGAGCAGGTAATCATCGACCTCGGCAAATAGATAACGCTTGTGGACGATGGGGAAGACCTGCCGTTCGTGGCGCTGCACCAGCCACGGATCGGGGCGCTCGTCCCAATAGGCTTTGCGGTATTCCATACCGTACTTCTCGGTGTAGCCCTCTACTTGACCGTGACCGAACATCGGCAGGCCCGGCAGCGTCGCCATCAGCGTGCAGATGCCGAAATACTTGTCGCCCTTGCCGAACTGGTCCACAGCGGTCCGTTCGTCAGGGTTGTTCATGAAGTTCACGTACCGTTTGAGAATTTGCGGGTCGAATTCGAGGGTGTTCTTGATCAACTGGCGGTATTCGGCGTTCTTTTCATCCCGCAGCATGTTCATGAAGGCGCTGTTGTAGACGCGATGCATACCCAGGGTGCGCACGAAGTAGCCCTCCATTAGCCAGAACGCTTCTGCCAGCAGCAGCGTGTCCGGCGCCTCGGCGGCGACGCGGTCGACTACCTCGCGCCAGAACTCCTCCGGCATCGCTGCGTCGAAATCGGCTTTGGTCATTCCGAACTCGGCGCGAGAGGCGATATCGCCGCCGGTTCCCGGTTCCGGGAACCAGAGTCGTTGGAAGTGTTTCTTCGCCAGGGTCATGGCGGCATCAAACCGGATGATGGGAGATCGGCGCGCCACCGCCAGAATCGTCTGGATCACTGCTTCCCGAACTTCTGGCATCAGGTAGTTGAGCTGGGCGGTATCGTTCCACGGCATGCTCGTGCCGTCGTTACCGTGGTAGATGTAGCGGGTGTCGCCCGTCCAATGATCGACGCGCTTGAAGACCACGGCGGCGTCGGAGCGGGTGAAGTAATGGTCCTCCAGGTAGACGCCCACGCGCCCATCCTCGCACAAATCCTCTCCGGAGAACGTGTACCCCGGGAACGGGCTGTAGGGCAGCTGGACGAACCAGTCGGGATGCTCGATCACCCAGCGGGAATCAATGCCCATGTGGTTGGGCACCATATCGCTGGCCATGCGGATGCCCCGCTGCCAGGCCCGCTCCTTGAGCCGGTTGTAGGCTTCTTCACCGCCCAAATCGTCGGCGATGCGGTACCCCATCAGGGAGTAGGCGGAGGCGACCGCTTCCGGATTGCCCATGATTTGTTTGATGCGCTTGGAGGCTTTGCTTCGCTCCCAAAGCCCGATCAACCAAAGCCCCGTGATGCCCCACTGTCCTAGTTTATCCAGTTCCTCATCGGGAACCTGATCCAGCCGGTAGATGTCCTGTTTATATTCCTTGGAGAGTTGGTCGAGCCACACATAAGCGTTTTTGGCGATCAGCACCAGCTTGGGCATCCACGCGCTATCGGGGCTAAAGGCCTCGATTTCCTGATCTTCCCCGGCAAACTCATAGGCCTTCAGGGATTCGGGACCGGGACCAAATCCGAAGAAGAGTTTCTCCTCCTCGGCGAGGAAATCCAGGCTGCTCAACAGGCGGTAGAGATAGCGCCCCAGCAGGGTGCTCCAACGGGTGCGGATGAAGTCCAGCTGGTCCTCCAAAGAGTGAGGCGCGTTACGCCCCGGTGCGCGAAGCAGTGTGACTAGGTCCTCGTTATCAGGGCCAAAGGGCGGTTCGGTATCGAAAAACCCGGCGAGTTCGGCGATGAGTTTCGGATAGGCTGTTTGTTTGGCCAGGTCGCTGTCGTCGAAAAGCTCTTGGAATGGAGTGAAGCCGGGGTTGTCGTTGGCGATCCAGAGCATGAGCAGCTCTTCGAGTACCACCGCGCGGTGCGATACGCCCTTCGTTTCCCCTGCGAGATAGGCCTCTAGGGTCTCTTCCTGGCGATAGATGGCGATAGGTGGAAAGGCGTCGGCAAAGGCCCTGAGCGTCTTATCGACGGCCTCTTCACCCAGGGCCTCGTCGAGGTGCGCCAGCGCCTTTGACATCGCTTGGGGATTGCGCTGCTCCTGATAGAGAGCCACGATCTGGTGAAGAATCTCGTCGATCAAGCCCATGGCGTTGAGCTGCCCGGCGCGCACGGCTTGTTCAGGGTAGTTGACCAGGTCGCGACGGTCATTCATCTTCTGAGCGAACTGCCGGGCCGCGTGGAAGTTGGCAAAGACCACGTTACCGGATTTCGAAAAGAGGGTGGCGTCAAACTGGTAACGGTCGCGGGCGCGACGTGATACGTGGAATTCGCGTAAGGCGACGTCGGGATAGGTCTCGTTCACGGGTTTCGACTTTGATCTACGCATGGCTTCTCCTTGCTAGCCATCAGCTGTCAGCGCTCAGCCATCAGCCTGGCTCACGGTAAAACTGACGATGATCTATTCAATATCACGCCGTTAGGGCGTGCTTATAACCCTAGTGCAGGGCGGAATGGCATTCCGCCGCTCCCTATAATCCGTAAACGGGACTTCCCCCATATAGGTCGCGTTCCTGCTCCTGGATGGGGTCATCCGG
>JAFGNR010000327.1 GCA_016926915.1 Anaerolineae bacterium | reverse complement strand
TCGTAATCGAACAGGAAGGAGGATTGGACCAGGTCCCTTCCCCGGAAGTGGTTCGTATAATGAAAGTAGCCGGCGGTGAATTCCGGCCCCATCTGTCCATAACGCGTTTCGGCGAGCGCGGGCAGCCAGAACCAGGCCGTCAGCAGCATGCCGGCGACGAAAGGTAGCGCTGCCTGTCCGGCGGCGCGGGCGAGGTGTCGCAGGTTCCGGCGTTGTTCTCCGGGCAGTTTGGTGAGACAACGCATCAGGAGGTATACCCCGGCGAATGGCGAGAAGGTAAGCACGGAGACGTTGTGGGTGAGAATCAGCGCGCTATATGCCAGGGTGGCTGCCGCAAAACGTCCCCGGGTGGGTCGTTCGGCCACGCGATCCAACGCCCAGAAGATCAGCGGGTACCAGATGAAGGCATAAAACTCCGAGAGCGAATCGCCGCGCACGTAGACATTGACCAAATGGAAGGGTGCGAAAGTGTAGGCCGTCGTCGCCAGCAGCACCGCCGCCGGGTTGTGGAAGAGCCGCCGCGCCCAGAGCAGCATGAAGACTGAGGCGAGCACAAACCCCAGGGTTTGTGTGGCTTGAATGGCCAATAAGGGACTGATCCCCAAGGCGGTCAACCCGCCGCTTAAGTAGAAGGGCAGCGCGCCATAATGATTGAAGAATGGGTATCCCAGATCGTAGGCTGCATGGGACATCCAACGCGCGGGGAAGCTGCCGTGACGCAGATTTTCGGCCATTTCCAGGGTGCGCTGGAGCAGAAAGGGGCTATCGCCGCCCCCCCGGGTGTTGACGATGCCCGGTCCCCAGAGCGGCGCTGCTGCCAGTACCCCGACCAGGATGGCGAATGTCAGGAGTAAAAGGGAGGTTCTCTTGTTTGGTTTCATGGCGAATCGAGGATCACATCCAGCACAATCCAGGTACCTGCGGGATTTCCGTGCATATCGAGCAATGAGAGCGGATCTCCCGTATCGCTGCGGTACAGGCCGATGCGCAACATATCGCGGTCCGGATCGGGGATCACACCATTGAGCGGGTGTATATCGGAAATCAGGTCGCCGGTTTCCCAGAAGGTTGTGGGCAGGTAACCGTAACCCGGCGGGCCGTCGTGTTGAGCGATTTGCTCGCCATCCCGCAGGTAATGGATGAAAACAGTGTAATCGTAGGCTGGCGGCTCGTAGGCATCCCACCAGATCCGCACCAGGGTTTCTTCCTCGCCGGCTTTGACCAGTGCAGCTCTCAATCGCACGCCGTCGTCGAAATAGCCAATCTCTTCCGGAATCTCGGGCAGCGGTTCAGCCTGCACGATCAGGGCCAGAGTAAAGGGTTCCGGGTCTTTGTCGCCCTGGGCCTGCGGCCCGACCGTGACGCCGAGATAGGCCGGATGCGGTAGGTGCGGCATGATCTCCGGTTGCCAATCGCGATAGGGCCAGACGACAAACGTCATAGGCTGTGTGAGATCGGGCGGCGTTGCCAGCGGGAGGAATTCGGCGTTGGCCTCCGGCACCAGGAAGGGTACGGCGCTCCATTCTTCCCAGAACAGCGCATCGACGTAGACCTGGCGACCGGTTGGAGGGCCGGAAAGCATCCGCTCGCCGTTCCAGCCCACGCCGGCCAACGCATTGATCTCGCCGGCGAGGGCTGCCGGCCCGGCTTCGAACCAGTGGTAGGCCAGCGGCGCTTCTGCGAAGCGGAGGAAGTAATCGAATGTGGTGCTCGCCAGGCCCAGGAGCAGCAGCAGAATAGGAAGCGCTTTCGCAATCCGCCGGGACGCCGGGGATGCCATCCACGAACGGAGCCGGTCGTCGAGCCACGCCAGTCCCAGGGCCGGCAGCATACCCACTACCGGCAACACGCCGGATCCTCTCAGGAAGTGGGGGGCATCCTCCGCCAGCAATGTTGGCAACGCCATGATGACTGTCCACACGATAACGAGGGCTGCCCCCGCGTGGTTGCGGAACTGTGAAAGCGCCACGCCAAGACCGATGACAAAGGCCAATCCCAGGGCCGGATCCCAGACCGGGCGCCACGCCAGATTGTGCCGCCAGATGCGGTCGCCTTGCACGAAGAACATCGCCGCCGTGCGCCAGGTGTGATCGAGTAAGGCGCGCAGGACGTTGCCCTGATTGATCTCCGGACTGAACACCGAGACCTGACCCGTGCGTTGTAGGACCACGTCGGGATGGCGCAGGGTATAGAGTCCCAACGGCAACAGCACCACCAGCGCGGCTGCGCAGAAGACGAGAAAGCCGCGCCAGAAGCGCCGCGCCGGTTCGCGTTCGAACAGGAACGAACGCGCCATTGCCGGCAACAGACGTAGCCCGCCGCTCCGCAGGTGGCGCACCTGACGCAACTCAGACCAGAGCACGTACCCCAACAGGGCTGCCACCGCCGCCGGGGTGAACCGCGCCGCCATGTAGGTATACCAGGAGAGGCCATAGAGTGTGCCGGCTGCGATCCAGTGTCGCAGCCCTCCGGTTTTCATCCCCCGCGTCGCCTGGGCCAACCACAGCGCCGTGAAGAGTGGCAGCAGCACGGCGCGGAACCCCACGCGGCTCAGATGTACGTGCCAGAAGGTCGCCGCCAACACGGCCAGCGCCCAGCGCCCCACCCGGCGACCGAAAAGCACGCGCGCCAGATCGTAAGTAGCCGCCAGCGTCAGAAACCCGATGAAGAATGACGGCAGCCGCACCGCCAGCGGGCTGCGCCCCAGTAACCCCACCGAAGCGGCGACCAAGTAGATGAATAGGGGTTCGCGACCGTTGTTGGCGGCAAAATAGAGAGGAAATTCACCTTGTAGCACGTTCAAGGCGTCCAGGCCGTGCTGGGCTTCGTCGTGATAGAGACCGGGCGGGGCCTCGCCTACGGCAAGCAGTCGCAAGGCTGCGCCGGCCAGCAGCAAGGCCACGATAAGCAGACGTTGGCGTATTACTTGAGAGGTGCGCGCTCTCGCCATACCAAATATTCTGATAAATTGTGATAAGGCACTGTTGTGATAAGCAATGGTTGATAGCCATATGTCATGTCTGTATCCCTTCTCCAAAAGCAAAACCCAGGCGGGCAATGCCCGCCTGGGTTTATTGTACTTGAAACCTGCGTTGCGTCTACCCTGCGCCGCTGGCGCCTCCGCCCGCAGCGCCTGCAGCAGCGCCGCCAGCGGCGCTGCTGGCCCCGCTGCTGCTGCCGGTCGCGTTGGAGGCAACGATGAGCGCGACGAAGGCCCCAGAGCTCTGATCGTAGCTGGTCGAGAGCGCGCGGAACCACGCCGGCAGCTCGATCTTCTCGTGTTTCTTCAGGTAATGCGCCCAGGCATCTGCCATCCCGAACGCGGCGGCGAAAGGCAGGTATTCGGAGAAATAGGAGGAGTGGGGTAGCACTTCGCGATCCCGCGTGACGGCTTTCAGGTAGCTGCCAAACCGTTTGCACCCCTGCATTTGCAGCGCCGCATCGTCGGAAAGCGTTGAGAGCGAAACGCCGGCGATCAGGCTGACGAAACCAACGACGAACAGAACGCCAGCGACGAGTAACGACCACAATCCGAAGAGATCGATCAGCAGGAATGCGCTGATGATCGCAAGCGCGATACTGATGATGAGTAGGACAATGCCCCAGATGCTGAGCACGTTGTGCGCGCGCCGGCGGGTCTCATCGAAGAACCCGGCGTCCTCCAGCTCAGTCTTGAGCGCGTTGAAGAAATGTGTCACCAACCGGCTATAGACGTTGTCCTCGACCTGGTGTAAACGCATCTCACGCGCCAGGGAACCGTCTTTCTGCTCGAAAAAGGTCATGATGGCGCCGCGCTCGTGCGGGAGCAGATGTTCGGCGGTGGGATTGAGGCGCAGGATGAACTCGTTGGTGCGATACCATTTCTTCTCCGGTCCTTCTTCGATGGCGACGATGCCCCGCTGGGCCAGGTTGAAGAGGGTGCCCAAAGCGTAGTCCCAGGCCGTCTGTAATGAGCCTTCGTGGTATAGCACACCCGCATAGGCTGGCGGCAGGTCGCTGGGCGGTCGCACCGTATGCCAATCAAAGGAATCCGTTTCCGGTAGACGGAAGCGCCGGGCGTAGCTTACCGGCAGGATGATGCCGGCCAGCAAGAGCACTGCACTGCCCACGATGAAAGGAACGGCCCATTGCCGGGTACGTTCCTGCCGCGCCAACTGTTTGGCTTGCCACTGCGGCGGGGCGGCGATCAGATCTCCAGATGTGAAACGCAGGCTGACGACGAGGGTTTGATCCGGTTCGAGATTGCGCATGCTGAACGTCGCGGCGTTGTCGGTGTACTCCACTTGCGCGGTCCCCTGTGTCACGGCAGGGCTGCCCAGCAACGTGTCGTTTTCAGCGTAGTGGATGCGCACGGTGCTTGAGGCGATGGGATATTCGTACTCTTCGGGCAGCGGCTGCCAGGTGAGCACATCGGCGCCGGTCTCCTGCCGCACTACGCCGAATACCCGGTAGGTCAGGTCGAACGTATGGGTGCGATCCGAAGTGGGATCGAAGTGCCAGGTGACTTTGACCGGGTCGCGGCCTTCGATTTCCACCTGTCCGGCTTCATCGCCCTCGGGCAGCGCTTCGCCGTCCACTGCCGCTTCGAGGATCAGAAGGCCGTCTGTGTGATCCGTAGGGATATGCCGGAAGACGTAGGTAAACGGTCCGCCTTCGAAACGGAAAACCACCGTTTCCTTGACCAGCAAGGCGCCGCCTTCCTCGACCGTAATATCGACGTCAAAACGCTCTGCGGCATAGGATTTGCCTGCCGCGACGGGTAGGGCGGACAGCAGGCCGAACAGGACAATCAAACCGAGAAACAGTCTTTTGAACATGGTTGCTTCCTCCAGATGAGACGATTCACTGGTGTCTCCAGTTTCATTCTAGCAGCTGGGGGAAGCGTTGTCATTGTCCTAGAGTCCAGAATGCCCTTTGGACTTTTGACGGATAGTGGAGAGGCGTGTTCAGCCGTTGAGGATCAGGGTGCCTTGGGCGAAGGCCGGATCGAGGAGGGCGTTCCTGAGGTTGCCGGATTCCCGACCGGTGAGGATTCTTACTTTCAGGTCTGGGATCGTTTTGACGAGCTGGATCATCTGTTCGACCTTGTCGGCCATCCCGCCGGTTACATCGACGCCGGCCGCTCCCCGGAGGTAGGGTTCGACCCCGGCGTAGTTCTCCGGCGTGATGGCCGGAATCACCTGATGTTGATCATCCAGGACGCCAGGGGCATTCCCAAGCAGCAGAATGGCCTGGGGATGCAGGATGGGCGCCAAATAGGCGAAGAGGTCTTCGGTTGAGAGGATGGTGCCGCCCCAGACCCGGTCGAAGGCTACGTCGCCGAACACTAGGGGGACCAACCCGGAAGCCAGTGCACGCCGGATAGGCTCCAACGCCAGTGTCGCGGGATGCCCTGATGTCGCCAGGGCTGACGCCGAGGGTTGGAAACTGATCACCGGGACGTCGAAGTCCAGGAAGGCGTCGGTCACAATGCGGTTCAGCCGCGCGGCTGCCGCGCTGACCCGGGCGAATCCCTCCCACTGCTCGGGGGTCTGCACGCCCTTGCGGGTGCCATATTGGCTGGCTTCCCAATGCCCGAAAGACCCGGAGCCATGCCCCAGCACCACCCGCAATCCAGGGGCAGCATCGAGGGCGTCGCGCAGTTCCTCGGCAAGAAGGCGCAGGGCGCCCCGGCGCGCCACATAGGCCCGCCGTTTATCGGTGATCAGGGAACCGCCCAGTTTGATGAAGATCAGAGTCTCGGACACCGGCGGACTCGTGGATACCATCACCGCTTGATCCCCGGTTCGCGCAGCGAGTGGCGCAGCCAATCCAGGTAGTCTGCATCCCCTTCGAGTACCGGCAGGGCGATGATCTCCGGCGTGTCATAGGGATGAATGTCGCGCACGGTAGCCTGGACTTCGTCGTACAGCGCCCGTGTAGTCTTGATCTGGCAGAGCCATTCTTCCTCCGTCTCGACGTCATCGATCCACCGGTAGGTGCTCGTAATCGGCCCGATGATCTGGACGCAGCCGGCAAGTCGGGCTTCCACGAGCGCCCGGGCGATACGGCGTGCCGCGGCGCGGGTCTCCGTCGTTGTAATGACCTGGATGAATTCGGATTCGTTCATGATCACGCTCCTCGAGAAATGGCGAATCAGTCGCCGGCCTGCGTCTGCCATACCTGGGCGGCGCCGGCTGCCTCAAGCGCTCCGGCGACGCCGGCGGCGGTCTGCGGCGTCGCGAGGGCGATCACGTTGCCGCCCATGCCCGAACCGGTGAGTTTTGCGCCCAGGGCCCCTGCCTCGCGGGCGCTGTGAACCAGAGTATCGAGTTCCGGAAGCGAGACGCCGATCTTTTGCAACAGCGCGTGGTTCTCATCCATAAGCGCGCCCAAAGCTGCGTGCTCCCCCGCCTCGATGGCGACGCGGGCTTCCTCCGCAATGCGCCCCATGCGGTCGAACCAGGCCTCGTAGCGCGCCAGACCGGCGCGCCACCGCGCTCGCACGCCTGCCACGGCGTCGCGCGTCATGCCCGCGATGCCGCTATTGGCAATCACCAGGTCGAACGGCGCCCCGATGGCGAAGGTCTGGGGCGATTGTCCCCTGACGAAATAGACGGGTTGCTCATAGGCGATGACGGTGTTGTCGATGCCGCTGGGGGCGCCGTGGTGAATCTTCTCGACCTCGTAGGCCAAGGCGCTGGTGGCCTCGCGGGACAAGGGGCATTCGAGGAACCGCGCCAGTGCACGTACAATCGCCACGGAGACCGCCGCCCCGCTGCCCAACCCGGCGGCAATCGGGAGGTCGGAATGAATCGTGAGTTCGGCGTCCGGTTCGGTCCGGTTACAATGGGCCAGTGTCAACCGCGCGATGGTTGCCAGCGGATCATCTGTACCGGCATCGTTCATTGCGAAAGCCTCACCCAGATCGGTCGCGACGATGTGTAACCCTGCACCCCGCGCCAGGGGTGCGAGGGTCGCGTGCACCCGCAGCCCGCTCACCGGGACCGCGATTGCAGGGCGCCCATAGACCACGCTGTGCTCTCCGTAGAGAATCACCTTGCCGCAGGCGCCGGCCTCCACGGATCGCATCGCGCTGTCACTTCGCAAGGTCGAATCGTTCATACTGGCCTGGGTTTACCTAACCGCAGAGAACGTCAACAACCGCCGGCAAAGAGCGCGAAGGAAAGACGGAAATTCTCCAAGAATGGTAGCGTATATCCTTAAAAAGAGAAGCCTTCTTTGCGTTCTCGGCGATCTCTGCGATACATTCCCGCTTTTTGCAGCGGCGACATACTTGACCTATCCGAAATAGAGAATCCCCATGGCTGATAGCCCCCACAACACGATGGTCAGCTGCATGGGGCGGTCGGTCAGCAGCACCTCGTCGGGCGCCAGCGTCGTGCCCTCGGCGTGCACCAGGTAAAGATAGCGGAACATACCATAGATCACGAAAGGGATCGTCAACATCATTAGGTGGCTATCCGGCAAATTAGGCGCGGAGAAGGTATAGAGCGCGTAGGCCAGGATTGTGCTGGAAGTCACCAGGCTGATGAGTTGATCGAGCAGCCCGCAGGTGTACGCTTTCAGGCTTTCACGGTGGTTGTGCGCCTCGTCGCCCAGCAGGATTAGTTCCCCGCGCCGCTTGCCCAGCGCCAGGAAGAGCGCCAGCAGGGTCGTACAGATGTAGAGCCAGGGCGAAAAGCGTTCCGCATCAGCCAGCGGCACCCCTGCCGCGACGCGCAGAACAAAGCCTGCGGCGATGGTCAGCACGTCGAGCAGCACGACGTTCTTGAGAACGAAACTGTAAGCAATCTGGAGCAACAGATAGCCCAACAAAATCACCGCGAACAGCGGGTCCAGCAGCCACCCCAAGACCAGCGATCCGGCGCCGATCCCCACTGCCCCGGCGACGGCAAACCGTCGTTCGAGACGCCCCGAGGGCAACGGGCGGTTGCGTTTCCGGGGATGCTCCCGGTCCTTCTCGATATCCACCAGATCATTGATCGTGTAGACTACGCCCGAAATCAAGCTGAACAGTGCGAATCCGGCCACTGTTCTCCAGAAAAAGGGCCATTTCAGCAGTTTGGCGTCGAATACCAATGCCGCGAAGATAAAGCCGTTCTTG
>JAFGNR010000326.1 GCA_016926915.1 Anaerolineae bacterium | reverse complement strand
CCTTCGGAATCGCGATCAACCGGATATCGCGTCCCACATCAGCGATCAGGCCGGCGTCGCCCACATCGCCAAGGACAGCCGGTATCTGATGCAATTCGAACAGATTTGTGAACTGGTACACGACAACTACGTCTACCCCGACTTCAACGGCGTCGCTTGGGATCAGGTGTGCATCGATTTCCGGCCGCTGGTTGCCATGGCGCCGGATGATGAGGCGTTCTGGTTGTTAATGCAAGACCTCATCGGACGCCTGGAGGACCGGCACTCGATCTACCTTTCCCCCGCTGAGGTATTCGAGGAAGAACAGGCCGTCAGAGGGGATTTAAATTATGTGGGTATTGGCATTTACAGCACCGTGCCGGAAAATGCAGCCTACGGCGTGGTGCTCCTCACTTTCCCGGACAGTCCGGCAGAACAGGCAGGAATCCGCGCGCACGATCGTATCCTCTCCATCGAGGGGCTTCCCACGTGCTGTACACCGGACGGCTTTGACAATCTCGATTTACTCTCGGGACCGGAGGGCAGCATGGTCACGCTCACCATTCAGACGCCCGAAAGCGCACCCCGTACTATCAGCGTCACACGCGCGCGCATTGCCACGCAACTGCCGGTATTGACGCGCCCTATTCACAGCGGCGAGATGCTCTTTGGCTACGTGCTGATTCCTACATTCTGGGATATGACGATTGCAGAACGCACGCGGGAGGCCATTACCGGTTTACTCGAAACCTATCCCGTTGACGGTCTGATCCTTGATCTCCGCATCAATGGCGGGGGCATCTATACGGAACTGGAAAGTCTCTTGGCGCTTTTCATCTCCGGACCTATCGGCAGTTTTCAGCATCAGGGGGGAACAGTCGAGACGCTGGATATCGCAAGCGACCCGATCGGAGAGACGCTCACACTTCCGTTGGCCGTGCTGATTGGCCCCATGACGGAAAGCTATGCCGAGGTCTTCAGCAGCGCGCTGCAGGAACGCGGGCGCGCCATCCTTATCGGGCAACCCACGGCCGGCAACGTGGAAGGCGTCTATCCACACGGTTTCAAGGATGGATCGCGACTGTGGCTGGCAGAGGAGTCATTCGTCCGGCTGGATGGCTCTTCGTTCGAAGGCGCCGGACTGACGCCCGACATTCACGTTAACGGGCGGTGGGAAGAGATTCCCGAAACCGCCGATCCCTACGTGGAAGCAGCCTGCACCTGGTTGCATGCACCCTAAAGATCTGGCCGGTAGGACACTCGGTAAGCGCCGCCCACCGGCATGGTCGAGTTACCCATAGAGGGGGGAAACTAATGTCACCGACAATTGCTGTTATTGGATGCGGAACGATGGGAGGCGCGCTTGTCAAAGGCGTTCTGAGGGAAACCGAAATCGAACCGCAAGACATCCTGGCCACCAATCCACGCCAGGAACGGTGCGCCGAGCTAAAAACGCTCTTTGACATCCGCACCACGACCGACAACGTGGCCGCCGCGCAGGAAGCAGAAGTCATCTTCCTTTCCGTCAAACCCCAGGTCATGCCGAGAGTATTGCACGAAATCCAAGGCCATGTGGCCCCAGACGCTCTCGTTTTCTCCATTGCAGCAGGTATCCGCATCGAGACCATTCATGCCGCACTGGGGACGCCGGCCATCGTGCGCGCCATGCCCAATACGCCGGCGCAAATCGGACAAGGAATCACTGTCTGGACCGCGACGCCCGACGTATCAGAAGAACAACGAACGCATGCCCTGACCCTGCTACGCGCCCTGGGGGAAGAAGTCTACGTGGAAGACGAGCACTACCTCGATATGGCCACAGCGCTTTCCGGCACCGGTCCGGCTTATGTCTATCTCTTCATGGAAGGTCTAATCGACGCCGGCGTGCATTTGGGGTTCTCGCGGCGTGTAGCGGAACAATTGGTCTACCAGACCGTCCTGGGATCAGTGCGCTACGCCCAACAATCCCACGAACACCAGGCGATCCTAAGAAATCAGGTCACTTCGCCGGGTGGTACTACGGCAGAAGCGCTCTACCATCTGGAGAAGGGGGGCTTTCGCACGATCCTATCGCGGGCAATCTGGGCGGCCTACGTGCGGGCCACACAGTTAGGGAAACGGGAATAACCGGCCTTCAAGAAACCAATAATGGGCCCTTTGCAAAGGGCCCATTACGGTATAATAGCTTCAACACATTCACCGGGCGGGTAGATACCCGCCGGGCGAGAAAACGTGTAACAGTGAAGACTACAGATAACGCTCCTAAGAGAGCGTGTTTACCTGGCGCATCAAGCGCGACTTCAAACGCGCCGCTTTGTTCTTATGGATGACATTCTTGCGAGCCGCCTTATCCAGTTCCTTGTATGCGCGGGGCATCAATGTTCGAGCTTGCGCTGCATCGCCGGCCGCGACGGCATGGCGCACGGCTTTGACGGCGCTACGCATTTTGCCTTTGACATAACGATTCCGCAACCACTTGCGGTAAGAACTGCGAACAGCTTTTTGAGCAGACTTAGTATTGGCCACCTAATCCTCCAACTTCTCAACTCACAGGTATCTTTATGAGCCAAAAGTATACTTGATTTCTCATTTTTGTCCAGTCATGCTTCAAAAGGCGACCAAGTCTTATCTTACTCCCGAAGCGAAGCGGCGCATAGATGCATACTGGGTTTAGATTTCAGGCAGCTGTGTGTGGAAAGTAATCCCTTTTCCCTGTATAGAATTGGGATAGATAGTCGTGGTAGTAGAACAGTGGATAACGGGGAAAATCCGGCTTCGCTTCCCTATATCTCGTGTCCAACCAACGGTTTGGTTCATACAAGTACGCGTTTTGCTGGGTGTATGGGTGGGGAAAACTTGGGGAGAAGCTCCCGAGGTTTCCTGCTGAGTGTCAGCGGCGATGGTATAAATCTCAGGGCGACGGCGGGTATACTCTACGAGACTGGTATAAGGAAACTTAAGTTTTCCCCAGAATGGCATGGTTTTCCACCAAAAAACGCCAGTTTTCCACAGGTGGGATATTTCTTGGCTGGTTGTGTGTGACGGAAACCCCGTGTGTCATCCTATATCTAGGGGCATGCGACCCTCTCTATCCGGGTGATTTGTGTCTGCAGCGTCTGTGGAAAACTTCGCTCTGTTGGTATTGGACCACGCTCCTGGTTGCGGATGGGGTGTGTGGGAAGCATGGGAAATGCTGAACCTTAATCTAACCACACTATTGCTCCGATGTTGGGATATGCTATAATGCAAATAAGTCAGTTCTACATGTGAGAAGGGTTGGGGGGTGCAATTTAATACCCTGGTCCGTTTGGTGTTCTCAAGTTCTCGTGAGCCGGATTAGGGAATCTGGAGTGTCGGGGGAGGCGAAATATGCCGAATCAGCAAGTGATTGAATTGCGCAAGCGGGTTCTGGGCGTGCTGCTGCGGCGGGCGCGTGAGCGGGTTCGTGCATCGCGCTCGGCCTGCGCGGAAGTTTTGGGAGTTTCCGGCCGCCGGTTTGCGGGGTATGAGGATGGTTCAGGTGATATCTCGCTTCCCGAACTGGAGTTGCTTTGCAGTTATCTGGATGTATCGCTGCAAGCCTTACGCGACGAGCGCGCCGAGCTGGATGATCGTCCTGCTCTCCCCGATCCCGAGATGTTCCTGCCGTTGCGCCACCGGATCATCGGCGCCCGTTTGCGGCAAGCGCGCCACGATGCGGGGCGTACGCAGAGTGATCTGGCGGATCTTGTCGAACATTCAACATCAACGATATCGGCCTACGAGTATGGAGAGAAACCAGTCCCCATGGCGGAGCTGGAACTGGTGGCGCGGGCATTGGGCGTGCCGTTGGATGCCTTCCTGGATCAAGAAAGTCCGGTGGGGGAATGGCATGCATTGAAGGCGCAATTTACGAGATTTGCAGAGTTACCTGCCGAGCTGCGCGAATTTGTTGTGCGTCCTATCAACATGAGCTACCTGGAGCTGGCAATGAAACTGGCCGAGATGCCGGCCGGCGCCTTGCGAACAATCGCCGAAGGGCTTCTTGAAATCACCTACTGATGGAGTGTGAGATCATGCCGAATGCTGACGAACTGCAAAAAGAAGGGCTGCGACTGTTTCAGGAGGGATTGTACGACGAGGCCGCTTTGCGTTTCGGCGAGGCGCTAGAGCATTTCGCCGAGGAGGGGCGCGAAATCGAGGCCGGAGAAATGTTGAACAACATCGGCCTGATCCGGCGTAAGCAATCACGTTGGGATGAAGCGTTGGAGTCGCTGAACGAGGCCAAACGCGTGTTCACACGCCTAGAAGATAAATCCCGTGAGGCGCAGGTCTGGGGTAATCTGGGCGGCGTCTATGCCGCTATGGGACGTCGCGAAGATGCAATTCCGGCCTGGCAAACGGCCAGTTTGATCTTCGAGGAATTGAATGACCGGCAGCGCCAGGGGGAAACCTTGTTGACCCTGGGCGTGGCCTTGTTCCGTTCTGGACAGCGCCAGGCCGGTTACGCTGCCTACCAATCCGGCCTGCAGATGATTTCCAATCCTACGCTAATGCAGCGGATCACGCGCCTGCTTATTGCGCTGCAGGTTCGCTTGTTGGGCAGCCGTTGACGATTTGCCGGCGTGTGCGGTCGCGTGATGTAGGGCGCGAGGTTTCACGTGAAACATTGCGCGCGGTTCCGGTCAGGCTGTTGCGGGGAAAGGGACCGAGGCCCAGTGGGCTAAATTCTGGAGGAGGTGTCGGGTGAAAGTAGTCTTGACGCGCGACGTAAAAGGCGTTGGCAAGGCCAACGAGGTCAAAGCCGTATCCGAGGGGTATGCACGGAATTATCTGCTTCCCAGAGGTCTGGCGATTCCCGCGACCAAGGAGGCGATTACAGCCGCAGAACGCCACGTGATGGATTCGCAAAAACGTGAAGAGCGGTTGCGCGCCGAGTCGGAACGCGTTGCGGAGAAGTTGCGGGTCGTGCCGTTGGTCTTCCAGGTGAAAGCCGGCGAGACGGGGCGCCTCTATGGCTCGATTACCAACAAGGATATTGCTCAGGCTATTTCCAAGGTGTTGGGGGCGCCGTTCGATAGGCGCCAAATCATTCTCGAACATCCCATTCGCGACATTGGTATTCATTTGGTCGATCTCAAGCTGGCTGGCAACGTTGCTGCGCAGGTTCGTCTGGTGGTTGAGGCGGAGGCTTGATGGCGGAAGGGTTGGGCCTGTGGCTCCGTAGAGCGCGCGAGGTGCGCAAACTCTCCCTGGATGAGGTGGAATCGGCTCTGCGCATTCGCCGGCGTTATTTGCAGGCGCTTGAGATGGGCGATTATGCCGCGTTGCCAGGGGAAATCCAGGCTAGAGGCTTTCTGCGGAATTATGCGCGCTTTCTGGGCTTGCCCAGTGAAGAGGCCCTGGCAAGGTATGAAGCGGAACTTGCGGGCCATCCTATGCAGCCCCGTGTTCACCAGGTCGTGGACGAGGCGCGTGGCCAGTCTGTAGAACGTCCTACGGTCTTCGCGCCGCCGCCAACCGAGGAAGAAGAGCGTCTGACGGCCCCGGGGGTTCCCCGGGGCCTACTCCAGGTCTTGTTGGGGGCGATGCTGGTCTTCGCCCTGATTGCGGGCGGCGGGTATCTTTACCTGTTGTTCTTTGCCGATCTCGATGTGTCCTTGGCGACACCGGTTCCTACCCAGGAAGTTGTTTCGCCGGCGACCGAGGCGCCGGTTGTAGAGGTGTCGCCATCAGCTGATTTTGTTCCTGCCACGGATGGTACCGTGACCGTGCGTCTGGCGCCGCAGCAGCACGTCTGGGTTCGCCTGGTCGCCGATGATGAGGTCGTGTTCCAGGGGATCGCTGTCCCTGGTCAAACTCTGGAAGCTGTCGCCAGCACATCGAGTCTCGTGGAAACCGGGAATGGGGGCGCATTTACGTTGGTTGTCAATGGCGTTGAGTGGGGGCTGTTGGGGGTAGAGGGAGAGGTTGTGCGGCGCGCGTGGTCGCCTGAGGGCGAGCTAAGCGTGCAAGGCCCTTAGGATGCGACGATCATCGAAGTCCGGACGCCGTCATGGCGCCACCCGTTTCTACATAGCCTCCCTGGGGTGTCCCAAAAACACCGTGGATTCTGAAGGGATGGCTATTTTGTTGCAGCGCGCCGGCTACCGCCAGGTGGGAATCCCTCAGTTCGCCGACGTCCTGATCGTCAATACGTGCGGGTTCATTGCCCAGGCCCGGGGGGAATCTCTGGAAATGCTGGAATCACTGGCCGCGTCTCTGCGGCCTCACCAACGGCTCATCGCTGCTGGGTGTTGGGCGCAGCGCGAGCCGGAGGCGCTATTGTCCTGGGCGCCGGAATTGGATGCCGTGATTGGGACGCGTTCCTGGCATCGGCTGCCCCAACTGGTGCAGGCATTGAGTGAAGGGACAGGGGAACGTCTGGTAGTGACGGAATCCCGGAACATGGTCATGCCGGAAGATGCGGGTGTTTCTGGGTATGCCCGGTTCGGCGCCAGCGCTTTTTTGAAGATCGCGGACGGGTGTAGCCGGCAGTGTGCCTTCTGTGCGATTCCTGCCATCAAAGGCCCGACGATGAGCCGCTCCCTGTCCGGCATTCTGGATGATGCCCGGCAGCTGCGCGATGCGGGTATTCTGGAGATTAATCTCATTGCCCAGGACAGCACCTATTATGGTCATGACTTGGGCATGCAGGATGGTCTGGCGCGTCTTCTTGAAGAATTAGTTGCCACAGTCCCTGAGATCCCCTGGATTCGTGTGCTCTATATGTTCCCCGGGTATGTGACCCCCCGGTTGGTGGATGTTATGGCGGCTTACGACCAGCTGATTCCTTACGTCGATATCCCCTTGCAGCATGCGCATCCCGACGTACTGCGGCGCATGCGGCGGCCTGCCGATGTGGATGCGGTCCGCAAAACGCTCGATTTCGTGCGCGCCCGTCTGCCCGGCGTGGCCCTGCGGACCACAATGATCGTCGGATTCCCCGGCGAGACGGATGCGGAGTTCGCTACACTGGAGGCGTTCGTCAGGGAGCAACGTTTCGACCGGTTAGGCGCCTTTACCTATTCGCACGAATTGGGGACGCCGGCCGGGGCGTTGGATGACAATGTCCCGGATGATGTCAAGCAGGAACGCCTGGATATCTTGATGGTAGCCCAACAAGATATCTCTTTCGAGAAGAATCGCGCCTTTGTTGGAAAGCGGTTGCCGGTACTGTTGGAAGGGATGGGCAAAGGGCTTACTATCGGGCGCACCTATCGTGATGCTCCGGAGATTGACGGTCTGGTTCTGATCTACGAAGAGGTCCCGGTGGACCGCATGGCAGAGGTCGTTATTGTCGATGCGCTGGAGTACGATCTCATTGGCCGCCTGGAGACATCTTGAGTGGCTGCCAGTATGGATTCTGACGCCGCGAAAATCAGGGCGCACGACGTGGCCTGATGCGGCTTGTGAAATGAAACGGGTGCACGAAATGCGCCCGTTTTTGATTCACGCGTGAAGGGCGGTCGGTCTTAACGTAGAATGACTTCCAGAGGGTCCAGTACCTCGGCGACGCATTGTAGCGTGTGCTGGATCAGTTGCGGCTGTTCGGTGTTCATGCCCCAGCGGCGCTTGGTTTCCAGTGCGACGGCCTGGATGTCGTCCAGCTGTTCCTGCAGAGCCGGCGGATCCCCTGAGGCCTGACGTCCGAACAATAGTGTGTAGATCAGAGCGTGTTGGGGCGAGGCATACACAGTGGTGAGTAGCACGCCCGGAACGCCGCCTGTTGCCAGCAGGACGCTGCGCAGGGCCTCTTCCCAATCTTTGAGGAAGCCGTTCGTCTGGTGCCACGGAACCACTGCCGTGATAAGATGTCCCAGAACGCCCTGCTCCCACAAGGGGCGAATGAGGGCGAAGCGTTGCGACCAGTTTTGAAGGGGGAAGGGGACCGTCCGGGGTCCCAGCGCGATCTGCCCCTCGCTGTTTTTCGACCATTCGTCGACGTATTGGCGCGTAGTGGTGTAGGCTTCGCGGCTGCCATGGATTTCTAGAATCAGATGTGCGGCCCAGGCCGGGGTATTGCCCCGCAGGGAACGCAGCAGTCTCCCTAGACTTGGGGGTGGGGAGGCATTGAAGAGTAACAGGTCTTCTGCATCCACGATGCGCGCGGCGCTCAGCGGAACGCCGGACCTGAGGAGTGTCCGCAATTTTTCCAGTGCCTCGTTACGGGACATAAAACTGGCGAGGATCAGACCCTTTTCCTGGGGCTGTGGGAAAATCCGCAAGGATACCTCGGTAATGAAGCCCCAGGCTCCCTGGCTCCCCAACATCATACCTCTCAAATCACTGCTGAAAGCTGCCGGTTGCATCAATTCCAGGGGCCCGGTAGGGCAAACCGCCTTGATGAAGGGGGTGTTTTCGATCAACGTGCCATAGCCCAGGCTTTGTGTGCCGATACTGCTGGTCGCCAGGCTCCCGCCTACCGTGGCTTCATCGAAAGGGAAGACCTGTCCGGTTGTCCAGGCGGTCAACTGGCTGTGCAGGTCTTGCCAACGCACGCCAGCCTGCAGCCGAATACGCCGCTGTTCTGTGTCGAGATCGAGAATCCGGTTCATGCGTTGCAGGTCCACGGCCAGAAATGCCCCCTGGGGTGTGGACTTAGCGCGGTAGGGAGCGCCGCCGCCGCCCCACGGCAATAGCTGGATTTCCCGCTGCCCGGCCCACAGCATCAACAGCGCGATCTCTTGTTCGGATTCGGGGTACACAACGGCGGACGGAAAAAGCCCCTGATTGATCAGATTCAGAAAGCCGTCGTACCCCATGCCTTCCCCATACTTGCGCCGGTCTTCCGGTGCGTAGGTGATTTTGGTCTCTCCGAGTAACTGTTGCAGGGAGAGTTGTAAGGGCTGCTCCAGGGAGGAATCGCCCGGTTCCGGGATATGCGGCGCGGGTGGGGATTCTGGAGGCAGCGCCAGCAACGATTGTAGCGCCTGCCAGAAGCTATCGAAGTTCTTCAGCGCGGTATGTGGGGCCGGGATCGATATCATGAAAGACTATCCTTGGAACTTTGCCGGATCAAAGCCAGCATCTCGCTCAAGATCATGGCGGTAGCTCCCCAGATCTGGTGCTGTTGATATTCAAAGAATGGAACCATCAGGGTGCGCCCGTTGCGAATCCATGTTTGCCGCCGCATGGCATCCGGCTGCACCAGGGCGCACAAAGGCACCTCGAGAATGGCGTTTACTTCACCGGGATTGCCGCGCACTTGGGCGGTGCCGTTCAGCCATCCCACGTAGGGATGAACGAAGTGCCGGCTAGGGGGGATATAGAGGGGGGTCAGTTCTCCCAGGATTTCGATGCCTGCACTGGCAATGCCAATCTCTTCCTGAGCTTCGCGCAAGGCTGTCTCGATGAGGGTTGCATCCTGCGGTTCCCGGCCGCCTCCGGGAAAGCCGATTTCCCCGGCATGATAGGAAAGGTGCTGCTGGCGCTCGATGAGCAAGACCGTAATCTCTCCCTGCCGAAGAAACAGGGGGATCAAAACGGCAGATTCCCGCAGCGCTTCACCAGGGGGAGGATCAAGCTGGCGCGGAACCGGCGCCATTTGAATTTGGGCGGTTCGTCCAGGTAGCGGTGAAAGGAAGCCATGTTTAAGTTGCTTGATGAAAGTCTTTGCGTCACTTGTTACGGTTGATCCACACACCATAGGACTATTGTACTACCCAGACCCAGAAGCCGCAATGGGAAATAGGTCATGGGACAGGAACGCAAGGAAATCATGAACGGCGAATCTACCACAGGTGTGACCTTGTGTGCATTGTGGCTTTCTCGAGGGCTCGAGTATAATGCCTGCGTGAGCGCAACTAAGGAACGTCATCGTCTGTCGGGTGCGCGCCTGGCAGTTCTCTATCGCGAATGGGCGCCATATCTGGCCCTGGTCGCCTTGCTGCTCTTGCTCGGTTTTGTGCTGCATCCCCCTGGCGTCTTGGTGACGTTGGGTAATCCTCAACAGGTGCTTACTAGCAATCCAAAGGCCGCTGTCCATACTCGCCTGATCGATGAGGTCGAAGCCTGGAAGATACAGCGGACGTTGGCTATGGCACGTGAGATGGGAGCAGCGTGGATTGTGGAATATTTCCCCTGGGCTTATGTCGAAAATACCCCCGGACGCTTCGATTGGAATCAGAGCGACTTGATCATCGCGCACGCTCAAAACCAGGGATTGACGGTGATCGCGCGTTTGGGAATGACGCCTGCATGGGCGCGGCCCAACCCCGACGATCTGGAGACGACGTTCACCTATCTTGATGAAGCGCATTATGCCGACTTTGCGCGTTACGTGGGCGCCTTTGCTGCGCGGTACCGTGACAGTGTACGCCATATCGTTATCTGGAATGAACCAAATCTAACTTCCGAGTGGGGCTTTCGTCCGGTTGATCCGGAGGGATACGTGGCGCTCCTGCGCGTGGCTTACCAGGCGGCTCACGAGGTCAATCCCGATATCGTTGTGTTGGGCGGCGCGTTGGCGCCTACCTTGATGCCGGAAGGCAGCGCTGCTGGTCTCAATGATCTCGTCTACCTGGAGCGCATGTATGCGCACGGCGCCTCGGCCTATCTAGATGCCTTAGCCGTCCATGCCTACGGGTTTGCGTTTCCGCCGGACGCGGCTCCGGCTCCAGACCACGTTAATTTCCGGCGTGTCGAGTTGTTGCGCGAGATCATGTGCGCCCACGGCGACGAGGAAAAAGCGCTCTATATCACGGAAGCCGGTTGGAATGATCACCCCCGCTGGACGTGGGCGGTACAGCCGGTTACGCGGATTACGTATACACTTGATGCTTACGCGTGGGCTCAGGAAAACTGGCCTTGGTGTCCCACCGTCGCAATGTGGGTGTTTCGAACCCCCCGCAAACTCCACAATTACCAGGATTACTTTTCGTTTGTGACGCCCGACTTCCGCGAGCGTCCCATTTACCATTACGTTCAATCTGCGCTGACCGGCGCCATTGAATGAACGCCGGCCGGATTGGAGAGAAATTGAAGAAGGAGACCCATGAAGATACAGTGCTTTCTTGCCTTGGGGGTATTCTGTATGGTACTGTTCGCCGGCTGCACAACCGGTACACCAGTAGTCGAACGTCCCCAGACGGAGATGCCATCGCCGGCGCCTACGCTTGCACCTGCTCCTACCTCTACCCCGATCCCGGAAGAGGGGTTGACGACGATCACCTTCTGGATCCCTGACTTCCTCGATCCCTACAGTGGGGAGAGCAACGCCCGGTCGCTTGCTACCCAGATCAACAGTTTTGCGCGCGATAACCGTGAAATCCAGGTGCAGACTCTGATCAAGAAGACCGAGGGCGCCGGCGGTATTCTGGATTTGCTGACAACGGCAGCGAAGGCCGCGCCAACAGTTTTGCCGGATTTGGTCATCATGCGTGAAGTGGATGTGCAGGCTGCGGCCAGAAGTGGCGTGATTTTGCCCCTGGTGATGACGGAAACAGAGGCGCTTCCCGCCGCCTGGTTGCCGTTTACCGAAAGCGCGCTCACGGTGGACGCGCAACGCTATGGCATTCCTTACCTGAATCAAGTAGAACACACGGTCTATTCTTCCAGCGTCACGACAACCTTGCCCATTTCCTGGACCGGTGTGCTGACCAACGGGTATTCCATGCTGTTTCCTCTCGCGGCTTCAGGGGATTTAGCTTCCGATGCGGTGTTGACGGCGTACCTGGGATCGGGTGGGACCATCGTCGACGAAGAGGGGAAGCCCCTGTTGGAGCGTACCTATTTGGAAAGCCTCTATCGTTTCCTGGCGGTGATGCGGGATGCCGGACTTCTGGACGCGGAAGTTGCGACAACGTTATCCGATGCTTCATCTTGCTGGACATTGTGGCGCGGAGCGGAGACCACGATGACCGTAGCGCCGGCCGGCGAATACTGGACGGCGGCAGAACGGGTCGGACGCCCGGCGTTCATCCCCACGGCGGATGGTTCGGTGTTCTCCCTGGGCCGGTCGTGGGCCTTGGTGGTCGTTGCCCAGGAGCCGTTGCGACGGGAAGCGGCGCTGGTATTGGCTCAATGGCTGATCGATCCCGGACGTGTTTCCGGGTTGGCCAAGGACACCTCTCTTTTACCCTCACAACGGGAGGCGCTTGCCCTGTGGCCTCTGACGCCGGACGAGATCGCCTTCCTCGACACCTTGCTTTCGCGGGCGGTTCCTGCGCCGTCGCCTGCCATCGATCTGGCGGTGCGGCGCGCGATGCAGTCCGGTCTCCAGCTGCTCTTTGAGGGAGAGGCCGTCACGCCGGAGCAGGCCGCGGCCCACGCCCTCACGGTCTTGCGAAATTAGAGATGGCTATGGATCTGCGCGCCGATCTGGCATTGATTCGTGACGCGGCTTTGCGGGCGGTGGATCCCGGTCAGGCTGTCCGGCGGGTTCTCAGTTGCGATAGCGGCGTTCTGCGCGTTTCCCACGAGGCCTGGCCGATTGCTACCGGAGGTCGCCGGCTGCTCGTGGCTGCGGGAAAAGCTGCTGTCCCTATGGCTGCCGAAGCGGCGGCGCTTCTAGGTCCGGCGTTGACGTCTGGCGTCGTGATCACCAAATACGGCCACACCGCCGGGTATTCCCTACCGGCGCGCCTGGAGGTATTCGAAGCGGGGCATCCGGCGCCTGACGCCGCCGGCCTGCAAGGCGCCGCCGCCGTAGTGCGTCTTCTCGAAACGACCACACCCCAGGACCTGGTTCTTGTCTTGCTTTCGGGCGGGGCTTCGGCGCTCTTGCCCTATCCTGTGGAGGGCCTTTCGTTGGATGATCTGCAGGCCGCGACGCTCGCGCTGTTGCGCGCGGGCGCTTCAATTGGCGAACTCAACACCATCCGCAAGCACCTGTCGGGGATCAAGGGCGGGCAGCTGGCGGCGTTATCCGCGCCCGCGCAGATGATTGTCCTGGTGCTTTCAGACGTGGTGGGCGATCTCCTGGATGTGATTGCGTCCGGTCCCACGGCGCCCGACCCTTCGACCTTCGCCGAAGCCTGGGCCATCCTGGAACGATACAGCCTCGTGGAGCAGGCGCCGCCGGCGGTGCGTCTGCGCCTGGTGCGCGGTGTAGCCGGCGCCATTGCGGAGACTCCCAAACCCGGCGATCCTCTGTTCCGAACTGTACACAACATTGTGATCGGGTCCAACCGGCTGGCGGCGCGCGCCGCCGTCGCCGAAGCTGAACGTTTGGGCTACGCCTCGCTGCTGCTTTCAACTTTCGTCGAGGGAAAGGCGCGGGAAGTGGGGCGGGTAGCAGCTGCGCTGGCTCGCAGCCTTCGAGTACACGGCGATCCCCTATCCCCGCCGGCCTGTCTCGTCTGGGGCGGTGAGACGACCGTCACGGTGCGGGGGCGGGGGCGGGGCGGGCGTAATCAGGAATTGGCAGTCGCGGCTGCCTTGGGCATCGACGGGCTGGCGGGCGTTGCAATTATGGCGCTGGCCACCGACGGCACCGATGGCCCCACCGATGCTGCTGGCGCTGTTGTTGACGGCGCGACGCTCTCGCGGGCGCGCTCTCTGGGATTGGATCCCTATGCTTCGTTGGACGACAATGATACCTATCCCTTTCTGACTGCTACCGGAGATCTTCTGGTGACCGGCCCCACCGGCACCAACGTGAACGACCTTTTGGTCATCCTCGTTGCTCCAGATGCCACGCTTTAAGTAGCGTCATCATTGGGTTGTCGAGCTATTTGTTGGTTCTTTTCCGATCCACCAATACCTCGATCAATGCTTCGCGATTAAAAGTGCCGTGCACGAAGTCATTGTCGAGATAGATTGCTCCGAAGTTACAACTTTCCTCGCATTGCCCACAATAGGCGCAGCGATCAGGGTGGTAGATTAGGCGAAAGGTTTCGCGGTCCTCTCGTTCCAGTTCCAGCCCGAAAGCGGGGCAGTCGCGCACGCAGAGACCGCAGCCTCGACATAGCTCCGCGCGGATGTGTACCCGCCCCCGGTAGCCTGCGGGCAGATCGATCGGGCTGAGGGGGTAGGCTACCGTCTGCGGGCCACGCGCCAATGTCCTCCAAATGCGGGGGAAGAGGTAGGCAATCGATTCAAGGCATCTCATACGTTATCCTCCACTCCAGATCGTGACCAGTAATTGTATGAGCGCTAGCGGGGCCAGCACACGCCAGCCGAGGTTGGCCAACTGATCAATGCGTAACCGGGCATAGAGCACGCTAATCATGGAAAGAAGGATCAAGATTCCCAGCGCCTTCAATCCGAAGATCGGCAATGCGACGAACAAACTCTGGTGACTGCTTCCCCCCAGGAAAAGATTGACCAGCAAAAATATGCCGACCACGGTTTGGATGTAAATGCTGAGGTGCCAGAGCGCGATCTTCCGTCCGCTGAAATCAGTTAGCGACCCGGCGACGACTTCGGACTTGGCCTTGGGGATGTCCAGGGGATCGCGTTTGAGCTTGCCGATGAGTCCGATGATAGCCAGGATGAATCCCAAGGGTTGCATCAACGCTCCCCACGTTGTCTGGGATTGGTATGCGGCGATAGACGCGATGCGCCAGGACCCGCTGAGGATCGCCGGACTAGCCACCGCCATTAGGAAAGGCACCTCGTAGGAGAAATATTGCAACAGCGAGCGATGTCCACCGATCAGACTGTAAACGCCTACCGAAGTCCATCCCGCCAGGAAGTAGCCCAACGCGGGTAAACTGAGCAGGAACAGCACGACGATGAGATCGCCCTCAAAGGAAGCTGTGACTACGTTGCCGACCGGCACGTAGAGTCCCGCCGTCAGTACAGCGGTCAGGGAAAACATGGGGAGTAGGGCCGCCGCTTTGGCGTGCGCGCCGCTCGGCACGATATCCTCCTTAGCCAGCAGTTTGATGAAGTCGGCCAGCGGCTGGAACCAGGGTGGTCCCACACGCTCTTGAAAGCGGGCGATGATGCGCCGGTCCAGCCACTCGAAGAAGAGCGCGCACATGAAGAGAAAGGTAAAGCCGGGAAAGAACAACAGGTTAATTAGCGCCATAGGAACTCCTGATGGTTTGGCTTGCCATAGTCAGCGTGTGTTCAGTTTGATTCATTCGTAGTACTCATCGGTCCGCGCAGGCAATACAGAGATCGACGCCGGCAAGCACCACGGAGACATCGGCCATATTGACTCCTTCAAGTTGTGTGGGCAGCGTGATCAGACTGGTCAGCGTGGGGGTGCGGATTTTGACACGGGCGGGTATATCGCTGCCGTCGCTACGGATGTAGTAGATGACTTCACCCCGGGGCGCCTCGGAGCGGCTGATGACTTCGCCAGCAGGCACACGACGACGGGCGCGTGCAGCGACTGGGCCATCGGGTAATAGGGTCAAGATCTGGCGACAGAGACGCACGCTTTCGACTGTCTCTCGCATACGCACCCAGGTGCGTGCCCATACGTCTCCATCTTCATGGACAGGCACTGTGAAAGTAAGCCGGTCATAGGGGGGCGGCGGTCGGTCGCGGCGTAGGTCTACGTTCAATCCGGAAGCCCGTGCTACCGGCCCCACGACGCAGTAACGGCGCACATCTTCTAAGGATAGATGCCCGATATTCTGGGTGCGTGCTTTCAAGGATCGCTCGTGTTCCACAATGCCCAATAGGTGGGCAACCTGCTTGTCCAATAGATCCAGCTGGGACAGGATCGTGTCACGGTGTTCTTCTGTCAGATCGATGCGGACACCGCCAATGACATTGACCGCGTGGGAGACCCGCCCGCCTGAGAGATCTTCCATGATGTCCAGAACGATCTCACGATCGCGCCAGGCATACATGAAAATGGTGTCAAAGCCGATGTTACGCGCCAGCACGCCGAGCCAGAGTAGATGGCTATGTATTCGTTCCAATTCACAGAGCAGGGTACGTAGATATAGACCGCGCAGCGGAACTTCCAAGCCCAACAACGCTTCGACGCCTTGGCAATAGGTCGTCGTGTGGACATGCGAACAGATACCGCACACACGCTCAACAAGGTGGATATTTTGCACGTAAGTGCGTTCCTGACAGAGCCGCTCAATGCCGCGATGCACGTAGCCCAGGCGCAGGGTGCTTTCGATGACGCTTTCCCCCTCCACCGTTAGCTGGAAAGCCATGGGTTCCTTGAGCAGCGGGTGTTGCGGGCCAATGGGCACCGTTATTCGATTCATGTTTCTCCCTTGTCTATATGATTCATGGTTCATCGGCTCTTCTGGCAGCAAGGACCGGTATTCTGTGCTGTCGATATATCAGGTAGCGCGCAATAGTTCATCTATCTTCTGCAGAAGCGCGTAAGGGGTGCTCGCCCTCCCAGTCATCCGGCATGAGCAACGGTTGGGGGGCGGGATGACCTTCGAAGATAACGCCCAGCATCTCCGCCGCCTCGCGCTCGTAGAACACGGCGCCCGGAATTATCCCGGTAAGCGAGGGGATGTGCAGCGCATCGTAGGGCAGGCGCGTGCGTAAGGTGAGACCTGATCCGCTCCAGAAATGATAGAGTAACGCAATCCCCTCGCCTGTGTCGTCGCCGGTGATAGTGGAAAGGTGTCTCACGTTGAATTGCTCTGTGAGAACGCAGACTGCCGGGACGAGATACTCAGGTGGAAAGGCCACAACGACTTCGTCCAGAGGCAGCGTTTCCATTGTCAACTTGAGCTTAGGAAAGGCCCTTTGCCACGCGGCTAGTAATGCTTCTAGGTTGAATTTCACATTGCTCATGTGATAGTCTCCAGTAACTGGGCGAGTCCGTCAATGATGGCCTCAGGGCGGCAAGGACATCCGGGGATGTAGATATCGACGGGCAGCACGTTTTCTACACCACCCAAGATGTTGTGCCCCCCCTGAAAAACGCCGCCAGAGCAACTACAGCTCCCTACGGCCACCACCCATTTGGGTTCGGGTATCTGCTCATAAATTTGCCGCAGGCGATCCCGTGATTGGCGTGTCACCGGGCCGGTACAGATGAGTATATCGGCGTGGCGCGGCGATGCCTCCTTGAGGATACCCAGGCGTTCCACGTCATAGCGGGGTGTCAGGAGATCGAGTATCTCGATATCACAACCGTTGCAACCCCCGCTGTTGAAGTGCAGAATCCAGGGGGATTTGCGGCGCGCCCAACTCACGATGTTATGAACCTGTTTAGTAAGCCATTGCTGCATCTTAGGCTTCTTCCTTTGCTAACACGAGGGCGCTAATGGCAATGCCTATGGTATAGAGTGATGCGACTCGATGAGAGACGACGTCTCTGGGTAGCATGGCGAGCACCAGCGTTGCCACGTGCAAGATAGCGAAGAGTAATGCCAGTCGGAAGAAGGCGTGGTAGGAGAGTTGGCCGGTTGTCGGCGGCGGCACCTTTTCCCCCCCGGTATAGGAGAGATGCTTGTCCTCATGTGGTTCGCCCGGCGCAGCAATGCTCCCGCCTAATCTGTATATGCCATAGGTCAACGTCAGGAAAAACACAAAGGCTCCCGGAGGACTTAATAGGATTTGTTGTATCATATCTTGCTCCTCGATATTCTGTTTCTACTCAAAAAAGTTCAGCCAGGTTGCAATGTCCAGCCAGGGTGTGGATTGCAAACCGGCGGACAGTGTCAGCGCCCCCAGCAGTATTAGCGGGATGCTTATCCACAGCGAAACGCGCTGGCGCGCGGTGTCCCCGATTGGCGGCGGGGTGAAGATCTGTACGATAAGCGGGAGGTAATAGCCCAGGGCCAAGACGCTGTTCAGTAGAAAGATCGCCACGCCCACGTAAGCCAACGTATCTTGCGCTGTCAGACTTGCGGCCAGGATAAACCATTTGGCCGCGAACCCCGCCAGCGGCGGGATCCCAGCTAACCCCGCCAGGGAGACGCTGAAGGTAAGGGCTACCAGGGGGAACTGATGCGCCGTCCCTTGTAGATCCTTCACCTGTGTCGCGCCGCAGTAGAAGTGGCAAACGCCCTTGCTCAAGAAGGCCAATGCTTTGAGCAAAGCGTGAACCAAGAGCAGGAAGAAGCCGGCGTTGAGCGCCGCTGGTATGTCATAACGCAATCCTATCCCTAAAGCGAACAGAATGTAGCCAGTTTGGGCGATGGAGGAGTAAGCCAGGAGCCGTTTGATGTTGCGTTGTATCAACGCCAGGGCGTTGCCCAGGGTCATGTTCAAGAAGGAGAAGAAGATGAATACTATTCCGAGTATGGGCGCCGGCAAGCCTAGCCCCAACGTAACTCTGAGCAAGACGAGCAGGGTGCTTTTGGAGATAACACTGGCCAGCAGCGCGCTGACACTGCTAGGAGCACGCCCGTAGGCGTCGGGTAACCAGGTATGCAACGGCGCCACGCCACTCTTGAGGGCCAGCCCTACCAGGAAACAAGCGATCCCCAGGCGAAGCCATAGGCTATCTTGCCCTTCTATAATTGGCAGGGTCACGTTGCCCACCTCCCGGTAAATCCAGGAGATTCCTAACAGCATGATGAGCGTGGCGACACTGCTCATTATGAGGTATTTGAAACCTGCTTCAATGGAGGTGTCGGTGTGACGGCGGAAGGCTACCAGTACGTAGGCGGCGATGCTCAGCAGTTCGCAGAAGAGGTAAAGATTGAAGAGGTCGGTGGTCAACAGCATGCCCAGGAGCCCGGTCAACATCAGGAGCAACAGGGGGTACGCGGTCGCGTAGCGACGATCCCGCGCTAAGTATTGCCCTGAATAGATGGCGATGAGTAGCCCCAGCCCCAATGCGAGGGCGGTCATTACCAGGGCGCTGGGGGTCGCCCGCAGCTGGATACCGCCGGAAGCCGTGCCGGACCAGCTGGGAAGGGCAGTTTGATTCACCCATGCCGATTGGGTCAGGGCGAAGAGGGGGATCAGCCACAGCAGGCCGCCCGTGCAAATCAAGGCGGTCGCGCCCGCCAGGAATGTGTTGCGCATACGCCCCAACCGTCCGAGAAGTCCCAGGGCAAAGGCCCCACCAAACAACCAGAGCAGGGGGAGGATGACCCAGGTACTCTCAGCCATCAAAGCCCGCCCCCCAGGAGCAGCGTTAACTCTTGGGCTACCCAGTCGAAAAGCGGCGCAGGGAAGAGTCCTTCGACGATGAGTAGCACGGTTATTGCCACGGTAGTGTATAGCATCGCACGGGGTAGGGAGCGTATCTTGAGGTTCTGAGGCTGCTCCCCAAAGAAGATACGGCCAAAGAAGCGCAGCGCGTAGACAACAGTAAGCAAGGATCCGAAGAGGGTAAGCATCGATGGAACGATGCGCGCGGTCTCGAAACCGCCGGCAAAGATCATCCATTCGCTGTTGAATATGCCTAGCGGGGGCATGCCAGCGATACCCAGCGCGCCGATGGCGGTACAGACCGCTACGCCGGGCAACGCCTTGCCTAACCCGCCGAGCGCCTCGATCTTGCGCGTACCCGTAGCGCGAATGACCAATCCTGTGACCATGAAGAGCAGCGCCTTGACGATGGCATGGTAGATGACGTGCAGCGTTGCGCCCTCGATTCCCGCGCGCGTCAATGTTCCCAGGCCAAAGAGGATGTATCCCATCTGGCTCACGCTGGAGTAGGCGATAATGCGCTTGATATCTTGCTCGGCCAGGGCCATCAGCGCTCCGTAGATTTCCGATACCAGCCCGGCGATCATCAGGGGCAGGGCGAAGGGCGCGATGTGCTCGATGCTGAAGAGGCTGAAAGGGAAGCGCAGTATACCGTAGGTTCCCATGCTTAACATAGCCGCAGCCAGCATAATGGTGACGGGCATGGGGGCGACCGTGTGTGTGTCGGGTAGCCAGAGGTGCACGGGGAAGATGGCCATCTTAACGGAAAAACCGATGAAGAAGAGGAGCAACACGGTGTTCAGCAACGCTGGTTCCAGGGACCAGCCTCCGGCGCGCATCATCGCGAGACTGTCGCTTCCTGTCGCTCCGTAGAGCATCAGCAACCCCACCAGCACCATCAGGGAGCCTATGTGCGTGAAGATGAAGTATTTGAGCGCTACGATGCCGCGTCGTTCCCCCTCACCCCAGATCAGGATGAGCACACAGGAGGCGATGAGCATCAACTCCCAAAAGATGTAGAAGAGGAAAAGATCATCTGCCAGTGTGGTGCCGGACATACCCACGCCGAAGAGCAACAAGAGCGCGTAGAAATAGCCGCTGCGCGCGTCAACTTTGTGGTAGCCCCAGCTGTAGACAATGGCGGCCAACGTGACCGCCGCTTCCGTCACCAAAAAGGGGAGCGTCAGCCAATCCACGTGCAGGCGCAGCTGGATATTCGCCGCCGGGATCCAGGAAAAGGCCACGGCAGGTTCGCTGCCGCCGTAGAGCGCCGGCAGGAGGGCAAAGGCCGAACCCAGCGTTACGAGAGCGCTGCCACCGGCAATCCACCCGGCGGACCGCGATCCACGCCCGCGCAACAACGCCAGAATCAGCGCGGTCGCTAAAGGGAACCCCAAAATAAGCTCGAGAAAGACTATGTCCCTGGTCATAGATAGTCTCCTTTGTGTTTAGTTGTCCATAGATAAGACAGCGACGCCTCTTTCCTCCCGGCATCAATAAGCAAGGGCCAGGCCAATCGCCAGAATCAGGCAGAGCACCACCCACAGGAGATTGGCGCGCAGGCGGCCGGTGTGCCAATCGCGTAGCCGGTGGCTGAGCTGCAAGATCTTGTTCACGGCGATGTGCAATAGCGCCTCTAGACTTCGCTGTTCCACCGCCACATGGAGCAATTTCGCTGAATCGACGATCTTAGCAGCCGATGCATCCACGCCCTGTTCGAGAATCTTTACCTCTACCCTCGTGTGAAGAAATTCGGCCATCTTGGCCAGACCTCTGGCGAGCGCCTCTGGCCCCCGCTTGAGGATGCCCAATTCCAGGCCGGCATGGAGTCGTTGCACGAGCGCGCCTCCCCTCTGATTCCAGCCTACCCACCGGGTTAGGGTCTGGCGGTTCTCCGTAGGTTCTTCTTCATGGGATAGGCTGAGGTAAAGCGGCAGGCGGATAACACTCAGCGCCAGCAGACCCCACCAGGCCAATTTGTCATTGCCTAGCAAAGTCAGACACCAGAGTATGGCGCCCAATAGGGCGGCGCTTCGCGCCGGCAGACGCTTCCTGCTCAGCGGTTGGATGAGTATGGAGAGGAGGGGCAACGCGCCCGCCCCCACGCCGAAGACGAGCAAGCCATTGCGTAACGGCGGCGCGGTGGGCGGTAGCCCCGCCACCTTGTAGAGCAGGTAGAGACCCAGATTGGGCATGAGCGTAGCGTAGAGCCAGGTGTACGTACTCCGGGATAGATGGCGCCCACTGTCGATCCAGGCATGGAAGGGCCACATTCCTACTTTGACAGCGACCGCCAGGAAGAACCCCAGGCTGATCCAGGTCTGGGTCTGGGGGGAGAGGGTATGGACGGCCTCCAATGCGCCCTGGATTTCATAGACGCCGCTCTGTGCCCCTGTCAGCAGAATAGCAGCAAGTAGCCCGGCGTCGCCAAAACGCAACAAGAAATAAACCCAGCCAGCACGGCTAAACGGAGCGGGTCCTCGCCGTTCGAGCAAGGGAGCAAGGGCAATGCATAATCCCACAATTTCTAACGCCACGTACCGCAAAAGGAAATGCCCCGAGAGGAAGGTCAGATTCCCCGCAGCCAGCGCCAGGAGCGTCAGCGCGCCGCTTCGCGGGCCAGGAGACTCGACCTGTTTAGTGTCTCCTACCAGATAAACAACGACGGCCGCACTTGCGGTCGCCGTTGTTGCGAGAAGGTTGGTGGTTGCCAGGCTCAGGCGCATGGCCCCGGCGGTTGGCAACCACGTCAGGGTGGGAGGCGGGATTTGTCCGGCAAACGGAAGAAGGCTCAGTGCGCATATTGCTGTCGCACCTGCCGTCAAACTCACCACCCACCGGACCTGGCCCGGTGGGCCGTGTTCGGTCAAAACTAGCCAGATCGCTACGGCTACCGGCAGCCCCAGCAATCCGGCTAACAAAGCAGTCTGTGCCATATCAGTCTAGCCCTCCAGTCTTTGTAGGTCGTCTACATCCCCGGAGGGATAGTGACGGAAGATGTTGACAATCAAAGCCAGCGCTACGGCGATCAAGACCGCCTCTACAATGAGCGCGGAGACCACCATAGACTGGGCGAAATCCGGGTTGCCGCTGACCTGGCCCGCGTGAATCAATCCCAATGTTACCCCTTGAAGCATGACTTTGAGACCGATCACCTGCTTGATCAACTGGCGCTGTGTCAGCAATCCCAACAGGCCAGTAATGAAGAGGATCAGGCTTAGCGTGGTGTTGGCGATGTCAAGCCAGGGGGACATGCGGATCCTCGTGTTGGGTGTGCAGTTCGCTTTGTCCCGGCAGCAGCGCGGCGACGCCCAATGCGCCCGCGAAGATCAAGCCAACCTGCACCAATAGATCCAGTGTGCGATCTTCCCAGAACCAACTGCGGAAACTGCTGGGTTGCGGCATCTCAGTGTCTTCGTCAGTGCTGAAGCCGTGCCCTATCAGCCACCCCACAAAAAGGGCAGCGATAATGAGACCTGCCCAAATCAATCGTTCACTCCGCATCGGCATACTCCCGTGAGGTGCGCGTCAAACTCAGTCCAATGATAAGGAGGACGCTGATGAGACCGGTCCCTACACTTAACTCAAAGGCCCCGGCGTAGGGGGCCTTGAGGAAGAAGAGTAGCGTGGCCAAACTGGCGCTACTCGCCCCCAGAGCGATGACAGCGCGCGTCAGGGTTTTGGAGAACAGTGCGGCAATGGCGCTGGCGACCATCATAATCGCCAACAACAGGTAGATTCCGGCGTGCATCCCAATTCCTCCGGCACATTTGTACGGTAACACGTCGCAGTAAAGAGTAGTTGTTACTATAAGCGGTGTTTGGTGTGTGGGTGAAGTCTAGCATATCTGATCCAAGCTGTCAAATTGAGAACAGCGCGCTGGCAGCGCCCTTGCCTTTTCAATCGGGTGGGGTATTATGCTTCTCGTTGTGTCGAGACTGCCGCCGGTAACTCCGTCTGTCGCTTTGGGATCAGGCGGCGCCAGCAAGGCGGTCCTGCGCGATGGATCTGGCCTGATATTGAATCGCCGGGAGGTGGGCGGCTCGGCTCCACGTCTTGCGATAGAGGAGTGAAGGATGCGTTCATCGAAATTAAGTCTTTTCTGCGAGCGGGCATTGGAGGCCGGTTGGTTGATCGGCGTCACCATCACACCGGTCTTCTTCAACGTTTATTCCAGCCGCGTGTTCGAACCGGACAAGTTGACCACCTTGCGCGCTCTGGCGACGGTGATGGCAATAGTGTGGCTGGTGCGATTCCTGGATGAGCGGCTGCATGGCTCTGCCGAACCGCTGCGGTTCTCGTGGCGCACGCCGCTGGTGTGGCCGGCCCTGGCGACGATGGCGGTATACGTCATCACGTCCCTGCTCTCGTTGACGCCTTATACAAGTTTTGTCGGTTCCTACCAACGTCTCCAGGGGACCTATTCGTGGTTCGGCTATCTGGTCATCTTCTTCGCCATTCTGACCAGCCTGCGGACCCGTGCGCAGCTCAGCCGTTTGATCACCGTGTTGATTCTGAACAGTCTGCCGGTGGCGCTTTACGGTATCGTGCAGCACGAGGGTCTCGATCCTCTGCCCTGGGCCGGCGACGTGCAGACCCGCGTGGCATCGAATATGGGAAATGCCATCTTCGTTGCCGCCTACCTGATCATGATTGCGCCGTTGACCGTTGCGCGGATCATCGAGAGCTTCGGCGACATCCTGCGGCGCGAAAAGGCCCGGGTAACCGATATCCTGCGCGCCTCGGGCTATATTTTCATCTTCGTCGTGCAAATCTTGACCACGGTTTACTCGAAGAGTCGTGGTCCTTTCCTGGGGATTGGCGTTGCGGGCCTGCTGCTGCCCTATCTCCTTCTGATCCTTTTGCAGCGCCAGGCGGCAGCCGCCGCAGCGGATGAGAGAGCGCGGGGGGAGGAGGCTGCCGCGGAAAGCAAGGCCGCCGGGAAATGGGGCCTGGATCTTTTGTACGGCGTCGCTCTGGGTGTGGGCTCTCTGGCCGGCGCCGGCTTGCTGGCGGCTCCCCTCATCTTACTCATTCCCGGCAATCTCGGCGCGCTCCTGGGGGGCGGTCTGGCGCTATTAGCTTTCGGCGGCATCTGGCTTTACTTCATCGTGGAACGTATCGGCTGGCGTTGGTTATGGATGGGATGGGCCGTAGTGGGGATGGCCGCAGCAGCCGTCTTGTTGGTCATCAACGTTCCAGGGCCGCTCCAGGACATGGCGCAGCAGGTTCCGACCATTAGCCGTATGACGCGCATTCTCCAGTGGGAAAGCGGTTCAGGCAAAGTGCGCACGCTGATCTGGGAAGGCGCCATGGAACTGGTCTCTCCTCATGAACCGATCGCTTTCCCCGATGGTTCTGAGGACACCTTCAACGCCATTCGTCCCCTCGTGGGCTATGGGCCGGAGTCGATGTACGTGGCCTACAATAGCTTCTATCCGCCTGAACTGGGACACTACGAATCTCGCACGGCTTCTCCGGATCGGTCGCACAACGAAACTCTGGATGCGGTTGTGATTACGGGGGCCTTGGGAGCGATCGTCTACCTGGTATTGTTTGGCGCGGTCTTCTATTGGGGGTTGCGCTGGTTGGGTCTGTTGACGACGCGCGGGCAAGCCTGGCTCTACTTTGGGCTTATCGCGGCGATTTCCCTGGGCCTGGCGATTTTCTTCGCCGTCATCGGCCGTTTTTATTTCTTTGCTGTGGCCATTCCCATTGGTTTCGTGGTGGGGACGGCGCTTTATATGACCTGGTACGCCCTGCGCCTGCGGGTGCGCGGCCGCCAGATTGTCGCCGGTGAAATCGTGCTCCATTCCCATAGCACGCTGCTGGCGGCGTTGCTGATGGCGATTCTGGGCCATTTTGTGGAAATCAACTTCGGTATCGCGATTGCTGCCACGCGAACGACGTTCTGGGCCTTTGTGGGCCTGCTCGTGATTTTGGGCCTGGAATGGTTGCCGGCGTTGGTCTCGCCGGTGGCAGAAGCCGCAAATGGGACGTCCAAACCCACCGCGAAATCCGGTCAGAACGCCCACCGGTCGCGCAGCGCGCGCCGCCGCGTGGCGCGCGCGGCGAGTGAGAGTTGGGGGCCGGCCGTGGTGGCGCTCAGCTTGATGGCGGTGTTCCTCCTGGGGACGCTGGCCTATGATTTCATCAACAATCCCAACCGTTCGACGGATCCCGGCGCGATTATGTGGCGCTCGCTGACCGTGATCAGCTCCAAGGACCTTGCTTCTCCCGGTGGGCTGGTGATCGTTGTCTTTTCCGGAGCCATCTTTGGAGTGATTGGCCTTAGCGAATACCATCGTGAGGGGCTGCTGGAGGTTCGCGACCCCCGGGAGTGGTGGAACATCGCCTTGACCTTTGTCGGGATTGCTTTCTTTGGTTTCCTCATCTTTGCCGGTATCCTGGCCGGGGTGCAGGCGCTCTTGCCGCAAATCCCCGTTCAGACCGTGGAGGACGTCGTAGCCGTGGCCGAAACCCTGGCCAACGTGTTGGGGCGTTATTACGGCCTGATTTTCGTCAGTCTGATCGCTATCGGTCTCATCCTGATGTGGGAATCCGATTTACCCAAGTCCTGGGGGCACACGGCCAGCTGGGTGGTGTTCCTGGTGCTGCTGGTACTCAGCGTGCCGCTTATCGGGCGTTATTGCTATGATCTGATTCGCGCCGACATCATCTACAAGCAGGGAGGCGCCTTCGCCAACAACTCCGATGCTACCCAGCGGCAAATCGGCATCGCGCACTATGAGCGGGCTATTGAACTGGCGCCGCGTGAGGACTACTATTTCCTCTTCCTGGGCAAAGCCTATCTCGAACTGGCCCAAACGCCTTCCGAGCTGATCACCGACACGCAGCGGGCCGAGGTTTTCCGCACGACCGAGTCGGTGTTGTTGGAGGCCCGCGAGATCAATCCTTTGAACACCGACCACAGCGCCAACCTGGCCCGCTTCTATCGCAGCTGGGCCGCGCGCGTCGGAGAGGGGAGCCGCAACGCCTTGCTGGGCCTGGCTGAGGATAATTACTTGATGGCGCTGGTGTTGAGTCCCAATAACCCGATTCTCTGGAACGAGTTGGCTATCCTCTATGCCTTTGACTTGGATGCTATGGAAAACTATCAGATGGCAGTGGACCAATCTCTGGCCCTGGATACCGAATACGAGCAGACATGGAGCCTGATCGCGGATGTCCGCGCAAACCGGGAGCAGGATATTCCCGGCGCTATTGCGGCCTACGAGCAATCCCTGGAGATCAAGCCGAAGGATTGCACAGTGCGCCGGGCGCTGGGCGTTCTGCAGACCCAACAGAGCCTGTGGACCGATTCCATTGAAAATCTGGAAGCCACGATTGGGTACTGCCCGACCATGAGCGAACTCTGGGACATCTACCGGATGTTGGCCATTGCCTACTATTACGAGGGGCAGCAGGCGACCGCTGTGCAGACGGCCCAGACCGCCCTTACGCTGGCCCCTGAGAGCCAGAAAGCGGTGGTCGAGCAGCTGCTTGCGGCGATTCAGCCCCAGGGCGAGACCCCTGACATACAGGAGCCCTGATGACAACGTACCTGCTGGTGTTCGCCGGCGTGCTGTTTCTGGCGGTGGTGGGAACGCCGCTGGCGCGGCGGCTGGGTCTGCGGCTCAACGCCATTGACCAGCCGGACCCTTCTCGCAAAGTACACACGATCGCCACGCCTCGTTTGGGAGGTGTGGCGATCTTCTTGAGCACTCTCATCGTCACCCTGTTTCTCGGCCGGGAATACAATCTCGACCAGCTCTTTGGCATTCTGCTGGGCGCTTCCCTGGTCTCGTTCATGGGATTCTGGGATGATCGTTTCACGCTCAGTCCCTGGGTCAAGCTGGGGGGACAGTTTATCGCCGTCGGGTTGCTGTTGCTCACCCGCGTTTCGATTTCCACCCTGCGCATTCCGCTGTTGAATTACGGGGCGACCGTCTTGTGGGTCGTGGGGATTACCAATGCCCTGAACCTGCTGGATAACATGGATGGCCTTTCCGGGGGCATCGCGGCCATCGCGGCGGCCCATTTCGCGCTGATGTGCGCCTTTACCGGCCAATATCTGGTCGGCGCCCTGTCGATCGCGGTCGCCGCCGCCTGTATTGGCTTCCTCATCTACAATTGGAACCCGGCCACGATCTTCATGGGAGATTCGGGCAGCCTTTTCCTGGGCTTCATGCTGGCGGCGATTGGCATCAAGATCGGTTTCCCGAACAACGTCCCCTTCGTCACCTGGATGATTCCGCTCTTCGTGCTTGGGGTGCCCATTTTCGATACGACCCTCGTCACCCTCTCGCGTTTACGGCGCAGATTGAATCCCCTGACGACGCCCGGCACCGACCACTCCTCGCACCGCCTGACCTATGCCGGTCTTACGCGGCGGGAGGCGGTGTTAGTGCTCTACATCGTGGCTTTCCTGCTGGGATTGGCGGCCCTGTTCGTGACCCAGGCCGGGGTCTGGGAGAGCTACACCGTTGGCGGCTTGACCGTAGCAGCCGGAGGCTATGCCTTGTGGCGCATGGAACGCCCGCCGTTCTGGCCCCCTGGTTCGAAGACTAAATCCCGGCCCGCCGCGAAATAATGCCGAATCCCCTCTGTGCATCTCCGTGACGTCTCTGTGAATCTCTGTGTTGAGATCTCGGATCGTAGGTGGGGTACACAGAGGAGTCGGTGTTCATCCGTGTGTATCTGTGAGCCTTTTGTAGCGGAATGGAGAAGGATAAGCGCCTGGTTTTCACCGGCAAAGGCTTGTTTCGAAGAATTTTGGTGGTATAATTCTGCTAAATTGGTCATGAGGAGTATACACATGAAACGGAAGTTCGTGGCATTTACGGCCATCTTGATGGCCGTTGTTTTACTGTTGAGTGCCTGTAGTCCGACGGAACCCGCCACACCGGAACCGAGCCCGGAGCCGACCGAAATCCCCACCGAGGAGACGGTTGCGGCGCCCACGGAAGAGACGGCGACCGCCAATGATGAATTGCCGGTGGAACCGGGAATTTGCGAAGTCGTCGACATGACCCTGCCCGTGAGTCCCGTCACCGAGGACGATTGGGTCAAGAGCGCCGGCGATGGCGAGGCAGAAATCACGTTGATCGAGTACGCCGATTTTCAGTGCCCCGGCTGCTCTGCCGTGGTGCCGATCCTCGACGAGTTCTTGAAAGCCCATCCCAATATTCGCCTGGTCTACCGTCACTTCCCGTTGAGCTTTCACGACAAGGCCATGGTCACAGCCGAAACTGTTGAAGCTGCCGGCGCGCAGGGTAAATTCTGGGAAATGTACAATTTGCTCTTCGGGCGCGTCGACGAGTGGAATGCGCTTTCGGTGGACGAAGCGCGAGTCAAAATGAGCGATTACGCCGAAGAGTTGGGGCTGGATGTGGAGCAATTCGATCGCGAGTTGGACGAGGATGTGCATGTGCCGAAGATTGAGGCGCAGCTGCAGGAGTCGCAAGACATCCAGCTGCCGGGCACGCCTTCGTTTGTCTTCGAGGGACTTCTTTACCCTACCCAGCAATACGGGCTTTCTTACCAGGGGTTGGAGGCGTTCTTGCCGGTGCTGGATTCTCTTCTGGCCTTGCGCGAGCGACAATACGCCGAGATCCCGGCCATGACCGTTGATAGCGATGCCGAATATGTGGTGACGTTGACCACAACCAAGGGGGATATCGTCGTATCGCTGCTGCCGAACGTGGCGCCGACCCACGTGAACAATTTCCTCTTCCTGGCGCGTGAAGGCTGGTACGACAACACCGAGTTTTTCTTCGTGCAAGAGGGGTTCGCGGCGGTAGCCGGGGATCCCACGAACACCGGTAATGGCGCGCCGGGGTATTACTGCGGCGGCGAGGTGCAGGGTACCTTCGACCGCGCCGGTCTGTTCGGCATGGTGCCCAACGGGCAGTTCTTCTTCTCCCTGGGCGCCGATGCCGCCAGCCTGAGCGGCAACTTCCCCTTGATCGGCGAGGTCATCGAAGGGAAGGAAGTCATCGAGCAATTGGTGCAGACGGCGGTGGGCGTCGAGGGCGTGACTCGCGACCGCGTCGAAAGCGTTACCATCGTCGAAAACTGAGCGGCTCCGTGAGAAAACAGGGGGGATAGAGGAGACTCTATCCCCTTTTCTTTTGCCGGATTCTGTCGATAATCACGCAGGGTGTGATGCTGGGACGGAGGTATAGAACATGACGCAAACGAAACGTGTAGCCTGGTTAGCGGCAATTGTTGGCGCCGCCCTTATCGGCCTGTTGAGTGCGGGCCTGCTCCTATTCGGGTTCATCCTTCCCCTCATACCGGCGGTGGATGCTGCCCTGGCTGCGGTCCTGATAGCCATGGTGGGACTCCTGGGACTGGGATTTTCCATCGTCTGGGTCGTGATGGGGATTCGCGCGGTGCAGGGCCGGCCGGCCGAGTTGCTTTTCCCCAAGGCCTGGCCCGCGCTGGTCGCTATCTGGGTCCTGATTGTGGGGGGCGGCTTCTTGCTCCCGGAGGCGGTGCAAAGCCGTCCGGTGTTTGCCTTCTTTCACGTGCTGGCGATGGTGCTGCCGGCGCTGGCGCTCTTCTCCTGGAGCCTGCTGGCGGCCGGACGTGCAAGCCGCCTCAGCGTTAGGCAGGTGGTCGTGATGGCCACAGCCGGCGCATCGTCTACCACGCTGGCTTTTACCTTCGAGGTCGTTGCGCTTTTCATCAGCATTGTCGTCGTAATCGCCGTGGCCCTACTCGTGCCCGGCGGTCAGGCAGAGGTCGACCGGCTTCTGATGGAGTTTGAGCGCTGGTCCCAGATGCCGCCGGGTATGGCCGCCACCGAGGATCTGATAGCGGTATTGGGGTCGCCGGTGGTGATTGGGGTGTTGGCCCTGACCCTGGCGGTCGCCACGCCCATTATCGAGGAACTGGTCAAGACATTGCTGGTCGCCGTTATTGGCTATTGGCGCCGTCCTGGCTTGCTGACTGCCTTTCTCTGGGGGGCGGCCTGCGGATTGGGCTTTGCTCTCGTCGAGGGTGTGCTCAACGGGGGGATGGGTCTGGGAGCAACTTCGGAGTGGCTCGCGGCCGTGGGATCCCGTGTTCCGGCTACGGCCATGCATATCCTCACCTGCGGGTTGACCGGTCTGGGATGGGGCTACTTCTGGCAGAAACGCCGTCGGTGGATGCTGCCGCTGCTCTATGGCGTCGCCATCGTTTTTCACGGGCTGTGGAATCTCAGCGCCGTCGGCCTGATCTCTGCCTCTAGCGTGTCGGTGGACCTGCTGGCTTCGGAGATGCCCCAGTTCCAGGCGGCAATGGCCGTGGTGGGCGTTATCCTACTGGCGGCGTTGGCGTTGCTGGCGCTCACCGGCGTCATCGTCGTGCCGCTGACGCTGCGGAAACGCGCCGAAAAGGCCAGCGCTCTCCCGGTATCTACGCCCCCTTCCGAAGCCCCGGCCGCGTAATGATGGGTTCGTAGTAACGACTTTAGTCGTTCTTCCGCACAGCAGAGAAGAGCGACTGAAGTCGCTACTACGAACCTTATTCACCAACCTTCACACGTGGGCGACTCTCTATTCTTCCGTCCCCTTCACGTGTGCATCGAAGAAGGCCACCGAGCGCTGCATGGCCGCGCCGAAGCTAGGCGAAAGATTGTGATCATCCCCCGGGTAGATATAGAGCTCGGAAAGGATCCCCTCCTCCTGGAGCGCCGCGAAGAGCTCTTCGGAATGCGCCACGGGTACGGAGCTATCCGCTGTCCCGTGGTGTAACTGCACCGGTCCTGAAATCTCGCTCACGTAAGTGATAGGATCGATGGCGGCCCAGAACTCCGGGTTCTCCTCGAATGAACCGTACTCCTCGAACATCGTAGCGACCCACAAGCGCCGCCCGCTGCGCGCGCCTGGCGTCGGCGTCGGGGCGCTGGCCGACCATTCCCGCCACCGTTCCACCAGATTCGGATAGGAGGCCACGACGCCGGCCCAGATTACCCCGGCCTTGATCTCCGGATTGACCACCATGGCGCGCAGCGTCAGCGTCCCGCCCATCGAATGTCCCCACATTCCGATCCGGTCCGGGTCTGCCGCCGGGTGGCGCTGGACCGAGGCCATGGCATTGAGGACGTCAACCGTATAATCGGTTGCCCCATAAGCGTTGGAGGGCTCGCCTTCTGAATTGCCATGTCCCCGGTAGTCGGGCCGGAAGACGATGTAGCCGCTGCGGGCGAAGCCATCCACGTAGGCCACATATCGCTCCGTGGTCCGGTATTGGTCGGGGGGAATGTATCCGTGGTTGAAGATGATGGCGGGCCAGCCGCTCTCCGGCGGGTCGCCATACGGCACGGTGAGCAAGGCATAGATCTTGAGACCCTCCGATAAATACGAGGCCAGATAGCGATCGTAGTTGGCGCCCGGCGCCAGCGTCTCCTCGATCACGATGTCGCTGCCGGGATAGACCTGCTCGCGCATCACCTCGATCATCAGCGGGTGCGTAGGCTTGGGGGTCGGCGTTGGCGAGGGCGTGGCGGTAGGCGTTGGCGTAAGGGTGGGCATCGGGGTAGCCGTGGGGAGCGGTGTGGGCGTTGGGGTAGGGGGCGCCGTGGACGTGGGGGATGGCGTGGGGGTGAGGCTTGGCGCCGGGCTACAGGCGACCAGCACCGCGGCCAGCACCAGCGCAAGCGAAAAGACCCTCCGGCGCGCGGAGGCTGTGCGTTTGACGAAAGCGACCACCATAATTCTCCTTGTCAGGCTCGTGATACGGGCGTTTTCCCTATTATATCAAAGATATTCGTCTTGTAAAACCCGGCTCGCGGTGAGTTCCCACTTTTTGCAGTGGCGTCAGAATTGAGTATCATCATTCCAAAACGAGGAGCGATCATGACCCACACCCAGAAACTCATGCAGTTGACCCCAGACCATGACTTCTTCGTCGGCATCGATTCGGACGGGTGCGCGTTCGATACGATGGAAATCAAGCACCAGGAGTGCTTCATCCCCAACACGATCAAGTATTGGGGATTACAACCCGTGGCCAGATACGCGCGCGAAGCGGCGGAGTTCGTGAATCTCTACTCGCAATGGCGCGGCGTGAATCGCTGGCCCGCGTTGGTCAAAGTCTTCGATCTGCTGCGCGAACGTCTGGAGGTACAGGCGCGGGGCTTCACCCCGCCCCAGGCCGCCAGTTTACGGGCCTTCATCGCCAGCGACGGGTATCCCAAGAGCAACGCCGGGCTGGCCGCTTACATGGCAGATCATCCCGGGGATGCCGAACTGGAGACGGCCCTGGCCTGGACCGAAGGGGTGAATGCCTCCGTCGCCGACATTGTCCACGGTGTGGGTCCCTACCCCTACGTGCGCGAGAGCCTGCAACAGCTGTCCGGGCGCGCCGATATGATCGTGGTCTCGGCGACGCCGCTTGAAGCGTTGGAGCGCGAATGGGCGGAACATGGGCTGGCGCAGTATGTGCGCCTCATCGCCGGGCAGGAGATGGGGTCGAAGAAACAGCATCTGGCGCTGGCGGCAAAAGGCAAATATGCTCCTGAGCATATCCTGATGATTGGGGATGCGCCGGGCGATATGCGCGCCGCCAAGGCCAACGCTGCCCTGTTCTACCCCATCTTGCCGGGCCATGAGGCGGAAGCGTGGCAGCGTTTCCATGAGGAGGCCGCCGCCAGGTTCTTGGACGGGGAGTATGCAGGGGGGTACGAAGCCGCGCGTATCGCGGAATTCGAGGCGCTCCTGCCGGAACTCCCCCCTTGGGAGCTGGACCGGTGAACGTCTCTGTCCCTACGCAAAGCGCCGGGGCGCTTGCCTCCACCGGCGACCCGCCAGCTACTTGCCTGAGTCCTGCCGAAGTCCACGCCATCCTGGCAAAGGGTCTGGAAAGCGCCGTTCGAGCGGGGGAGCGTGTCCTGGTCATCATCCCCGATAGCACCCGCACGGCGCCGCTCCCGTTGCTGTTCCGGTTGCTCAACCACCTGCTCCGGGAGCGCGTCGCCGCCCTGGATTTCCTGGTCGCGTTGGGCACGCACCCGCTGATGTCAGAGGAGGCGCGCTGTCGCCTGGTGGGCATCACGACGGCGGAACGGGCCACGACGTATGCGGGCACGCGCATCTTCAATCATCACTGGGAAGCGCCGGAGACTTTCGTCACGTTGGGCGTCATTCCGGCT
>JAFGNR010000325.1 GCA_016926915.1 Anaerolineae bacterium | reverse complement strand
ATTATATGGGATTTGGGGATTGAGAGAAACGAGCTGCCCCTATTGATGAATAGGTATCTCTGGTTTCGGTCATCCTCATCTCGTGAGTTGATGATTTCTCGTTTACCAAATTCATTATACCGACTTCCCTGCGAATAGCAACTGGTTTGCAGGCTCAGGCGGGTTCGCGGCGGGTTGTGGGGAGCCTTCCGGGGCGCGGTGAAGTCGCGGGCTTTGCTCTGTGTATCGCCGCGCCATCTCGGTGAATCTCTGTGTAACTGTGGTATCATTACGCGCGGAGTCTGGTCTGCTTGAAAACTCTTGGCTTCAGGAGGTCGCCATGGCTTATTTCGATATGCCGTTGGAGGCGCTGGAGATCTATCGCCCTCCACGCCGCGAACCGGTGGATTTCGACGCGTTTTGGGCGCAAACGTTGGCAGAAGCCCGGTCAGTTCCGCTGGCGCCCCGGTTCGATTCGGTAGATTACGGCCTGAGAACTGTTGAAACGTACGATGTCACTTTCACCGGCTACGGAGGACAGCCCGTCAAAGGGTGGTTGCTTTACCCCACAGGAGTTTCTGGGCCGCTGCCCTGTGTTGTGGAGTACATCGGCTACGGGGGCGGGCGGGGGTTCCCCACCGAATGGCTTCTCTGGAGCAGCGCCGGGTTTGCACATCTGGTGATGGATACGCGCGGGCAGGGGAGCGCGTGGCTTCATGGCGACACCCCTGATATTCCCGATGAAGGCAGCAGTCCGCACTACCCCGGGTTCATGACGCAAGGCATTCTCGATCCGCGCACTTACTACTATCGCCGGGTTTTCGTCGATGCCGCCCGGGCTGTCGAGGCCGCTCGCAGTCATTCCAGAGTCGATCCGGCGCGGATTGTGGTTACAGGGGGAAGTCAGGGTGGGGGGATCACATTGGCGGTCAGCGGGCTGGCGCCCGATATCGCCGTGGCCATGCCGGATGTGCCCTTTCTCTGCCATTATGCGCGGGCGGTGGCCTTGACGGATCGCGCCCCATATAACGAGATCACGCGCTTCTGTATGATCCATCGCGACGCCGTCGACACGGTGTTCGATACCCTTTCCTACTTCGATGGCGTCAATTTCGCCGCCCGAGCCCAAGCCCGGGCGTTGTTTTCGGTGGGGTTGCTGGACGATATTTGTCCCCCATCGACAGTGTTTGCCGCCTACAACCATTATGCCGGCCCCAAGGAAATCCGGGTTTGGCGTTACAATCAACACGATGGCGGCGGCGCCCACCAAGCAGTGGAAAAAGTCCGCTTTTTGACTAACATGTGGTGAGCAATCGTACGATTCTGAACCGGGGAGAAAGGTATGATGCAAAACTGGCACGTCGTGGAAACGGAGTTCGCTCCTGAAACACTCCATCACAAGGAGACGGTTTTCACCACCGGCAACGGGTATTTGGGAACACGCGGCGCTTTCGAAGAGGGGTATCCCGGCGAACGCGCCGTGACGCTGATCCATGGGGTCTTCGACGATGTCCCTATCGTACATACCGAGTTGGCCAATGCTCCTCGCTGGTATGCACTGACCTTGTTGATTGATGGTGAGCGGTTTCGCCTCGAACAAGGGCAGATTCTGGCGTATCGGCGGCAACTTGACCTGGCGACCGGTGTGCTGGCGCGAATAGTGCGCTGGCGCAGTCCGAAAGGTCACACGGTTGAAGTGGCGTTCGAGCGCTTTGCAAGCCTGGCGGACGAGCACGTGCTGGCGGTTCGTTGCCGTGTTACGTCGGTGGACTTTTCCGGTCCGGTGGAGATTCGCGGCGGGTTGCCGGGCCTTGTCGATAATGATGGTTTCATGCATTGGGAATGGCGCGATCAAGGGATCCTTGCTGGAGATGGCGTCTACCTCGAATTGGGAACGCGCGCCTCCGGTATTGTTTTAGGCCTGGGCTGCGCGTTAGCGGCGCAAGGCGAGTCCATTGTGCACGCTGTGCAGGACTGTGAGGCGCACCCCACACTCCTGGTGCGTTCTCAGCTCCAGCCTGGCGCTACGCTGGTGGTCGACAAACTGACGACCCTGTTTACGTCGCGGGATACCGGCGACGTGCGTACTACGACGGTCGCCCGTCTACGGTCTGCCATTGCTGCCGGATACGCTGCGCTGCGCGCGGTCAATGATGCCGCCTGGTCTCGGGAATGGGAGGTGTGCGATATCCAGATCGAGGGAGATGACGCGGCGGACCTGGCCGTACGGTACAGCCTTTTTCAACTGCTGATTGCAGCCCCACGGCGCGATGACCGGGTAAGTATTGCGGCGAAATCACTGAGCGGCTACGGGTACCGTGGCCACGTTTTCTGGGATACCGAGATTTTCATGCTGCCGTTCTTCACCTATGTTCGGCCGGAACTGGCGCGCAACATGCTTATGTATCGTTATCACACGCTGGCCGGCGCGCGCCGGAAAGCTGCCGAGGGTGGTTGGGAGGGCGCGATGTTCTCCTGGGAGAGCGCCGCTACCGGGGATGAAACCACGCCGCGTTGGGTTCCGGCGCCGGATGGCTCCCTGGTGCGAATCTGGTGCGGCGATATCGAACTCCATATCACGGCCGATGTCGCTTTCGCGGTTTACCAGTATTGGCAGATCACAGCGGACGATGCATTCCTGCGGGACTTTGGCGCCGAGATCATCCTCGATACGGCGCGGTTCTGGGGAACGCGCGCCGAGTGGAACACTGTCTCCGAACGGTACGAAATCAATGACGTTATCGGCCCGGATGAGTATCACGATCACGTCGATAACAACGCATTCACGAACCGGATGGCGGTCTGGAATTTGCAGACCGCGCTGGAGATTCTGGCATGGCTCGATGAACAGGCGCCGGAGAAGGCCGCATCTCTAAGAACTGCGCTGGATCTGACCCCTGAACGGCTATCCCACTGGCGCGACGTGTGCGCCCGTATGGTGATCCTGCAAAATCCGGAGACGGGGCTGTTCGAGCAATTTGAGGGCTTTTTCGAACGCCGGCCGGTCTCGCTGGAGGACTTCGAACCGCGTTCGACTTCCATGCAGGCGCTGCTGGGGATCGAGGAGACACAGGCGTACCAGATTCTCAAACAACCTGACGTGTTGATGCTACTCTATCTCCTTGAATCTGCCTATGATCCGGCAGTCATCAAGACTAACTGGGATTACTACACGCCTCGAACGGATCTCACCTACGGTTCCTCGCTGGGACCGGCAATCCAGGCGGCTTTGGCCGCGCGCCAGGGCGACCTTGAGGCCGCCTATGGTCATTTTACCCTGGCAGCTCGTACCGACTTGCAGGATGCGCGTGGCAACACCGGCGAAGGCATTCATGCCGCGACGGCCGGGGGACTCTGGCAAGCGGTGGTTTTCGGTTTTGCGGGTATCCGGTTGACGCCGGGCGGTCTTGAAGCCCATCCCATGCTGCCGGATGGATGGCGGCGCCTGCGGTTCCGGCTGCACTATCGGGGAAAGCGGCTGGCATTTGATTTGCGATCCGCTGGATGACGCATCTGGAAAAAGGACGGTCAACCGCGAGGTGTGCAGGAGAACGCCAAGGCAAGCGTGAACTTCTTAGGCCAGGAAGTGCGGAAAAGCGACCGGCGATTTTGAAAATCGCTTGACAAAGAATGCAATATGCTCTATAATGGCATAAAGATATACCAAAGTGCCTCGAGATGAGAGGATAATGGTCGATCGCGACTCTCCTATACCGATTTATTTCCAGTTGACGTGCCATTTTAAGCAGTTGATCGAAGCGGGATCGTTGGCTCCTGGCGACCGCCTTCCCACGGAGATGGAACTGTGCAAAGAGTTCGGCGTGAGCCGGGCGCCGGTTCGTCGCGCCTTGACGGATTTGGCCCGGGAAGGCTATATCTACCGGCGCGCGGGGCAGGGTTCGTTTGTGGCGTCGACCTTATCCCTCCCCCAGGACGAAAAAATACACATCAACTTGCTCACCCACCGTGACATTCGGTGGATGGCTTCCATCGAACAGGCTATCTTCTTGTGGAACCAGTTGCATCCTGAACAGCAGGTGCGACTGGATTCGGTGATGTGTTCCCGGTCGGAGTTCCACCAGGTGTTGCGACGCCGGGTGGCTCAGGGGAAGGCGCCGGACATCGTGCCTATGGACTGTGTCTGGATCAAGGATTACGCGACGGCAGGGTATATCGTGCCGATCGATGGATTGGATCGGGGGTGGGCCGCCCGTCTATCCAAGGGATTGGAACCTGTTGTTGCCCAAAGCAACACCGTGAACGGGCATCTATACGCGATCCCGGTCCAAACCGATATCACCGGACTCTGGTATCGCCGCGATTGGTTCGCAGAGGCTGGGGTGAACCCACCGGCGACCTGGGACGAATGGTTGCAGATCATCGATCATTTCGCCGATCCACAGGTCAAAGCGCATTTTGGGAATAAGTATGCTGTGGCGCTCCCCGTGGGATTGATTGCCGGCGAGAGCACTGTCAATCTGTTGTTACCATTCCTGTGGAGCGCTGGCGCCAACCTCTCCGGTTCGGCGCGGGCCTGGGAAGGGTTAGAAGATCCCAGTGTACACCAATCCTTTGAGTTTTTGCGGCAGGTCACGCTCAAGCGGCGTTCCTACTTGCCGCCCAATATGGCAGATCTGGGGTGGTGGAATTTCCCCAGCTTACTGGCGAAGGGGGAAGTTCCCATGCTCATTGGGGGAACTTACGAGTGGCCCCGCATTCAAGAGGAGTCGGATTGGGATGATGAACGGCAGATGAGCGCACATCTGGGGTTCAGTCCGGTCCCCCGGCCCTCAGCAGCTAGCTCCCCGACCGTCTCGCTGGGAGGGACGAGCTGGGCAATTCTCGAGCAATCCTCTGTTCACGAGATCAGTCTGGAGATTCTGAAGTTGGCAGCGTCGGTGGATTTCTCGATGGTGTTCTGTACCGAGAACCTCCAAATATCACCCCACCGGGTGGTGAATCGCGATCTTCAAGACGCTGAACGCCACCCGTGGCTGGCGTCGATTGTGCCGTTGTTGCGTTACGCGCGCCTGCGGCCGATGGTTGCCAATTACATGCAAATTTCGACGGTGTTGCAGGAGATGGTGGAGCGTGTGTTGTGGAAGGGCGCGTCCGTAGAAGAGACGACTTCCCGCACTGCGCAGTTGTTAGCTTTGCTTTTCGGTTTTCCTTAAGGTGTGGCGACGCTTGTTTGCTGGGTTTGCAACAGGCGTCCTGATGTGCCGTTTGGGCATGTGACCTATTGGTAACCCGGTTCTGGGCGCCAACAGGAATTCACCACATGAGAGAGAGGAGGTTGATACAATTATCAAGTGTAAAGATAACGCTAGTCCAGTTTGTCCAATACGCTTTAACACTCTAGAAAACAGGAGGAGATTCGAATGAAGAAGCGTCTGTTTCTGCTGATTAGCATCTTGACGGTGCTGTCGATTGTGCTGTCAGCCTGCGGCCCTACCGAGGAACCTATGCCCGAGGAGACCGAGGCGCCTATGGAGACTGAGGCCCCCGCTGAAACCGAAGCCCCGGCCGAGGATACTGAGGAAGAGGTTGAACCCCCCAGCCAGTTCGGCGAAGCGCCGATGCTTGCCGAGAAAGTTGCGGCTGGCGAGCTCGAGCCTGTCGACGAGCGCATGGCTGAAGAATACGTGGTGGTTGACGTCGTGGATTCCATCGGGAAATACGGCGGCACCTGGAACGATGTGACCTGGTGGGATGACGCCGGCAATATCAAGATGGAGCTGTACGATCCGCCCGTGCGCTGGAAGGCCGACCTGACCGGTTACGAGCCGGGCCTGCTCAGCAAGATGCCCGAGTGGTCCGACGACGGCAAGACCATCACCTTCACCTTCCGCAAGGGTCTCCGCTGGTCCGATGGCGAGCCCTTTGCCACCAATGTCGACCTGAAGTTCTGGTGGGAAGACATGGCGTTGAACGATGATTACGGAAGCGCTTCGGTTCCCTGGTGGGGACGCAACTCCGATGGCACCCCCATCGAAATGGAGTTCCCCGACGAGGTGACCTGGGTGCTGAACTTTGACGCGCCGCAGTACATCATGCCCTATGTTCTGGCCCAGGGCTTCTGGGAATGGGAACCCTTGATGAAGCCTGCCCACTTCCTCAAGCAGTATCACCCCGATTACGAGGGTCAGGCTGGCGCCGAGGGGTACACCGAGCTGGACGCGATGGATCGCTGGTTCAACACCCCAGGCTATCCCTGCTTGATGGCGTGGTGCACGAAAGAATACAAGGCTGGCGAGTATCGCTTGCTTGAGCGCAACCCCTACTACTGGAAGGTCGATCCCGAAGGCAACCAGCTGCCCTACATTGACCACATTCGCGTGGAGTTGGTGGAGGATAGCGAAGTTCGCCTGCTGCAAATCGCCCAGGGACGGTATGACTGCACCTTCCGCTACAACGGCAGCGCTGCAGATATTCCCTTCCTGCTGGAGAATGCCGAGGCCGGCGACTTCCGCTTGGTGCCCGGCTGGATGAACGGCGCCGGCGGCTGGCCGTCGTTGATCGTGAACCAGGACTACCACACGGAGATGGAGTACGATCCGGAGACCGAGCCGGCGAAGGACGTCGAGATTCGCGAACTGTTGCGCAATCACGATTTCCTGGTCGGTCTGTCTTACGCGATGGATCGCGAGCGCGTCGTGGACGTGGCGTGGAACGGCATTGGCGAGGCCAAGAACTTCACCATCAGCCCGCAGTCCCCGCACTTCACCAGTTCCCCCGAGGGCATGGCCGTTTACGAGAAATGGGCCACGGCCTACGCGGAGTACAATCCCGAGATGGCCGCCGAGCACTTCGACAAGGCCGGCTTCGTGGATGCGGATGGCGATGGCATTCGTGACCTGCCCAGCGGCGAGCCCTTCACCCTCATCATCCAGTTGAACGACTGGAGCTCCGAGCGGGTGAACACCGAGTTCGTGCAGGTTTACGAGCAGAACCTCGAAGCCATTGGCGTCGATGTGCTCATCGACAATGCCATTGGCACCTCTGATGGCGGCACCAACCGCGATAACGGTCTGTTCATGTTGGCAACTGCCCATGCTTCGGAGCTCGACCTCTGGACCTATCCTGACTGGGTCTTCCCGGTACGCGGTGTAGGCGAGGGGACGCGCGCTTTCCCGATGCAGGGTCAGTACTACAAGACCGGCGGCGAGGATGGCTGGAAGCCTGAAGAAGGCAGCCCGGCGGCTCTCCTACAGGACATCTACCGCAAGGGTCTGGTGGAACCGGATGAGCAGAAGCGCCACGAGTTGATCTGGGAAGCCATCGATGTCTACATCGAGAAAGGCCCCTTCATCATCGGCGCGGCGGGCGATCAGCCCGAACCGGTGGTCTGCAAGAACTACTTCATGAACGTGTATGAGTACGGCGTACTCGGTCCGTGGGCGCCTGGCACCCCCGGCAACACGCATCCTGAGCAGTTCTGGCTGGATCAGTAGTAGCGATAGTTGGAACGTTGACCTTGTGGCGGGCGGCCCCGGTTGCCCGCCACAAGGCATTATCAGGCAGGCTGGGACGTGTGGGTGGCGACCCGGTTTCGACTCTTAGGAGGGAGCGATGTTATCGTATATTGCACGACGGATACTCTACATGCTCATCATGATCATCCTGGTCTCCTTCGTTAGTTTCTTGATCATTGAGTTACCTCCCGGAGACTACTTGACCATCAAGTTGCAGCAATTGCAGTCGGTTGGCGATCGCAGCGCGCTGTTGCGCGTCGATGAATACCGCGCGCGGTACAAGCTGGATCAGCCGGTGTTGGTGCGATACTGGAACTGGATCACGAATTTCGTCAAAGGGGATTTCGGAGAAGCGTTCGAGTTTGAGCGCCCGGTGAGGGAAATCATCGGCCAACGCGCGTTGATGTCGGTGATCCTGGCGCTTTCGAGTATTACGATAGTCTGGTTGTTAGCGATTCCAATCGGGGTCTATTCGGCTACTCACCAGTATTCCCTGGGCGACCAGATTGTCACGACTCTGAGCTTCCTGGGACTGGGGATGCCGGGCTTCTTGTTGGCGTTGCTGGTGTTGTTCTTTGCGATGATGGTGCTCAAGGTGGAGGTTGGCGGGCTTTTCTCCCGTGAATTCCAGGATGCACCTTGGAGTTTCGCTAAGGTTATCGATCTACTCAAGCATATCTGGATACCGGCGCTGATCAGCAGCGTGACGGGAACCGCTGGCCTGGTGCGCATCATGCGCGGCAACCTGCTGGAAACGCTGGGACAACCCTTTGTGGAAGCAGCGCGCGCGCGCGGTCTCAAGAACAGCGTGGTAACCTGGAAGCACGCGGTGCGCGTGGCCATCAATCCCCTCATCGTGATCTTGACCTCGGAGGCGTTACCCAGTATTGTAGCCGGCGACGCACTGGTAGCCACGGTGTTGAACTTGCCGACGGTCGGCCCACTTTTCGTGAGCGCTTTGACCTCGCAGGATATGTTCCTGGCTGGCACCATACTGGTTTTCATCGTGTTGATGACGATGGTCGGGTCGCTGGTCGGTGATCTTATGTTGGCTGCGCTTGACCCGCGCATTCGTCTGGACTGAGGAGGAGGTGGTGCGATGGCAGAATCAAAGCAAAATCCTCAAACTGAGCCTAAGCAGGCCAAGGAACAGCAGTTTAGTCAGGCATATTGGAGCCTGGTGTGGTGGAAATTCAAGAAGAACAAACTGGCGATTGTGGGCGCCGTGATCATCATTCTCTTCTATGCGTCATGCGGGCTGTTCGCCGAATTCGTTGCGCCGTATCGCTTGGACTTTCAATCCGATTACCTAGAGGCGCGTCCCCAGCCTATCACGTTCAAAAACGCAGCAGGGGAGTTCAGTCTGCGCCCGGCGGTCTATGGGCTAGATGAAGAAGTGGATCTCATAGCGCGACAGCGTACCTGGGTGGTGAATGAAGATCGCATTTACCCGCTTTCGTTGTTTGTCAAAGGCCAGGAGTATAAACTGTTTGGCTTTATTCCCTTGAAGATCCATCTGTTTGGCGTCAATACGGAGAAGTACCCGGATGGCACGGCTTTTTTGTTCGGCACGGATCGAGTGGGCCGTGATCTGTTTTCCCGCATCTTTTACGGCGGCCGCCTGTCGCTGCTGCTGGGATTGATCGGGCAGTTCTTGACCCTGATCCTGGGTATGGTGATGGGAGCAATCTCCGGTTACTACGGCGGGGCGACGGACATCCTGGTGCAACGTCTTACCGAGTTCGTGGGGGCGTTCCCGGATATACCACTCTTCATGGCCCTGGCTGCGGCGATTCCTCCCACCTGGTCGCCCATTGTAGTTTACTTCATGTTGACCGTGATCCTCGTGTTCATCCGCTGGGGAGGGTTGGCGCGACAAGTGCGCAGCCTGATTCTCTCGCTGCGTGAACGCGAATACGTGTTGGCAGCGCAGAGCGCCGGCGCCAGCGATCGCCGGATCATGTTCCGGCACCTGTTGCCGGGTACGATGAGCCACGTTATCGTCATCGCCACGCTGATGATTCCCGGTATGATTCTGGCGGAGACCGCGTTGAGTTGGTTGGGGTTGGGTCTGCGTCCGCCGCTCACCAGTTGGGGCGTTTTGCTCCAGGAGATCAGCAGCGTGCGCGCCATCCGCTTTGCTCCCTGGGGTTTGATCCCGGTTCCCTTCATCATCGTAGCGGTGTTGGGTTTCAATATGTTGGGGGACGGGTTGCGCGATGCCCTGGATCCCTACGGTGGACGGTAGGAGGAACGCCATGGCAGAGCCACTACTTGAGATCAAAGATGTCCATGTAGAGTTTGAAGTGCGGGATGGGATTGTGCATGCCGTTGATGGCGTCTCTTACACCGTCAATCGCGGCGAAACGATCGGCATCATCGGTGAAAGTGGCTGCGGCAAATCCGTCACGGCCAAGGCTGCGATGCAGATGTTGCCCAAGCCCGGAAAGGTCTCTCAGGGTGAGATCATTTACCATCGTCGTAGCAAATTTGATCCCTCTAAGCCGCAGGAAGTGGTCAACATCACCCAGCTCGATCCGGATGGGGAACTGATCCGGCACATACGCGGCGGCGAATTTGCCATGATCTTCCAGGAGCCGATGAGCTCGTTGACGCCGGTGTATACCACCGGCACCCTCATTGGCGAGGCGCTTGCCCTGCACCGGTGGGTTCCGGTAACCGTGGGCGAGCAGATGTCGAACAAGATCATGCAATATCGCCATGTGACCAAAGAGGAATCGCGTGAAATCGCCATTGAAATGTTGCAGAAAGTGGGTATCCCGAAGCCACACGAGCGCGTGGATGCATATCCGCACCAGCTGAGTGGTGGGCAACGGCAGCGGGTGATGATCGCTATCGCTTTGTCCTGCGAGCCTTTCATGCTGATTGCCGATGAGCCCACAACCGCGCTGGATGTTTCTATCGAGGCGCAGATCCTCGACTTGATGCGCGAGTTGCAGCAATCGGTGGAGATGTCTATCATGTTCATCACCCATAACTTGGGCGTCGTCGCAGAAATGGCCAAGGAAATCGTGGTGATGTACATGGGGAAGCAGGTGGAGAAGGCGGACACGGTAAAGGTCTTCTATGAACCGAAGCATCCTTACACGCGTGCGCTTCTACAGTCGATCCCCAAGGTTGGCAGACGGACTTCCGAACGATTGGCCTCCATCAAGGGTATGGTGCCCGATCCCTTCCACCTGCCCAGCGGGTGTGTCTTTCACCCGCGCTGTCCCTCGTTTATGCCGGGCAAGTGCGATGTGATCAAGCCGAAGTACATTGAAGTGGAGCCGGATCACTGGGTGCGTTGCCTGCTATACGAGGACGTGTGAGGAGGTGATGAACATGGCTGAAAAGATACCAGTTACGGACAACGTGTTGTTGGACGTCCGAGGGCTAAAGAAGTATTTCCCGATCACCAGCGGGCTGCTGCGCCGGGTTACCGGATATGTGAAGGCTGTCGACGATGTGACTTTCTTCGTTCGGGAAGGTGAGACCTTGGGCTTGGTGGGGGAGAGTGGCTGCGGCAAGACGACTGCCAGCCGCACCGTCATCCGGCTTTATGAAGCGACGGCGGGCGAGGCCTTCTTCAGGACCGACTTGTTCTCCACAGATGGCAAAGTGGAGATGGTCAATCTGTTCGACCTTGACAAGGAACAGATCAAGAAAGTCCGGCGCCAGATTTCGATGATCTTCCAGGATCCCATCAACTCGCTGAACCCGCGCATGTCGGTATTCGACATTGTCTCAGAACCCATGGTGATCCATGGGTTGCGCAAGGGCCCGGAGATGGAAGAGACGGTGGTCTCGCTCCTGGAGCGGGTGGGACTGCGCAAGGAGCACATTCGGCGCTATCCCCACGAGTTCTCCGGCGGCCAGCGGCAGCGCATCGGCATCGCGCGCGCTTTGTCGCTCAATCCGCGGATTATCTTCTGTGACGAGCCGGTATCCGCGTTGGATGTGTCGATCCAGGCGCAGACGTTGAACTTGTTGCAGGACCTGCAATCTGACTTCAACCTGTCCTACATATTCGTGGCCCATGACTTGAGTGTGGTGCAGCATATCTCCGATCGCGTCGCCGTGATGTACGTCGGTAAGATTGCGGAGATGGCCGGGTCTGACGCGCTCTACAACAATCCGCTGCATCCTTATACCGAGGCGTTGATGTCTGCAGTGCCGAAACCCGATCCGAAGTACGAATCCGAGCGGATCATCATGCAAGGCGATGTGGCCGATCCCTCGAATCCACCGAGTGGCTGTTACTTCCACCCCCGGTGCCGGTATGCTACCGACATCTGCCGCACGGCGACGCCGGAATTTCGCGAGTTGAAGCCGGATCACTTTGTGGCTTGCCATCGCGCGGAAGAACTGCAGTTGAAGGGTGTATAACGCCGGCGCGTCCGGAAGGCTTTACGTAACGGAGGGAGATACTATGGTAGATATCAAACAGACCGTTCAGATGTTGAGCAAAGTGCCGCTTTTTGGCGGCCTCAAGAGCCGGCAGCTGGAGCGTCTTGCCAAGTGCTTTGTCGAGCGTTCTTACGGGGCCGGTGAGGCGATCGTGACGCAGGGAAAAGGCGGCGAGGGATTCTTCATCCTGGTCAGCGGCGGCGCCGAAGCGATTCGTACCCGCGCGGACGGCAGCCAGCAAGTTGTCAACAGCTTTGGTCCGGCCGATTACTTCGGCGAGTTGGCGCTGCTCGATGATGGGCTGCGCACGGCGTCGGTCGTGACGAAGGAACCCACGCAGTGTTTGGTGTTGACACGGTGGGATTTCCTGGCGGTGCTCAAAGAGGATGCCGAAACCGCAGTGGCAATTCTTCAGGAAGTGGCGCGCCGTTTCCGCATTGCACTGGATGCGTTATAGGCTAAAATAGACGCGTTGGTGTCTTGCAGGGCGCATCGGAATCTCGGATGCGCCCTGTTTAGTGTGGGGAGGAGCACATGGTTCGCTGTTCGGCCTGCGGTTTTGAGAGTCTGGGTGCGATGCGCTTCTGTGGTATGTGTGGGGCGCCGCTCTTGCGAACGTGTCCGGCCTGTGGATATGCTAATCCCGGTGGGTTCCGGTTCTGTGGTATGTGCGGTACCGGGTTGGATAAGGCGGCCTCTGCTTCTCCCCCGGATGCGGAAACGCTGCCAGATATTGAAGTACCCCCGGCGGTTTTGGCTCCTCCTGTTTCTCCGCCTGCCAGACACACAGCCAGGTTGGCTTCTCCTGGTCTCGCCCGGGTGTCCGGCGCGCTCTCTGTCCCCTCCCTGATGGTGGGTGAACGGCGTATTGCCACCATTCTGATGGCCGACGTGCAAGGCTCCACCGAACTTCTGGAACGGGTTGGAACGGAAGCCTGGGTAGACATGATGAATCGCGTCTTTCATATCCTGGAAGCCGAAATCTACCGGTTCGGCGGTAAGGTCGATCAGTTTCGCGGCGATGGTCTGTTGGCCTTTTTTGGCGCCAATGTGGCTCACGAGGATGATCCTGAGCGCGCTGTCTTGGCCGCGCTTTCCATGCAGGCTGCTCTCAGGCCTTACGCGGCAGCGCTTGCCCGGGAGGAAGGGATCGATCTGCGACTGCGGGTAGGCGTCAACACGGGGGATGTTATCGTGACCAGTGTGGGAAACCGGCAGCAGCATAGCGAGGATACGGCCATGGGGGAGGCCATTTCCATAGCCTCGCGGATGGAAACCTCGGCAGAACCCGGAACCGTGTTGGCAAGCGAGGCGACGTACCGGTTGACCACTTCATTGTTTGAATGGGAAGCGTTGGGCGCCATCAGGGTCAAGGGGGTCGCGCGCTCGATTTCTGTGTATCGCCCGCTCACGTGGCGTCCGGATGCCGAGCTGTTACGTGTGCAGAGCCTCTCGTTGCCCTTGATCGGGCGTGATCACGAGTTCGACACGCTCAAGCACTGTGTCAAAGGGCTCTATGATGGGCGCGGCGGGATCGCATTCGTCATGGGCGACAAGGGCATGGGCAAGTCATTTGTGGTGCGGGAGGTTCGCCATCATTTCGCGCGCGAGGGCGCCTTGCGCGCCGGGGCGCAAGAGGATGGCGCACGACCTCAGTCCATTTTATGGTTGAGAGGACGCTGTCGATCCTACGACCGGTCGCGACCCCACGCTATGTGGGTCGATTTACTGTTCAATTGGTTGGGAGCGCAACCGGACCAGCCGCGCGAAGAGCTGACGCGCCGCTTGTGGGAGCGTCTGGACGTATTGTGCCCGGATCAGTCCGAAACCTGGTATGCATATCTGGCGACATTGCTTGGGCTGCCCCTTGAACCCCGCCTGGCGGATCACGTGGCGGCGCTGGATGCTGAGATCTTACGTCAGCACTGCTTTGCCGCGATACAGACCTGGGTGGAAACGCTGGCGCAACGCCAGCCACTCGTTGTCGAACTCTCGGATATTCACTGGATCGACGATGCGGCGTTGGATTTATTGATGCATTGCATGCCCCTATCGGAGACCGAAGCGGTATTATGGATCTGCACGTTTTTGCCGGATCGTTCGTCTCCGGCCTGGCAATTCCGTTTTCGCGTAGAGACGGATTTCCCGCACCGGCTGCAGATGTTGAATCTGGCTCCCTTGAATGAGGACGAGTGCATAGAATTTGTCGAAAATCTCGTCGGCTCGGAAGTCTTGCCAACTGCCGCGGTGATGCTCGTTGTCGACAAGGCCGAGGGAAACCCCTATTACCTGCGTGAATTGGTGCGCGTGTTGATGTCCGATGGGACGTTGGTTCTGGATGGCGGAAGCGGGAAATGGTCTGTGACCCGCCCGGTGACCTCGTTGGATCTGCCCAGTAGCCTGCAGACGTTGCTGCTATCGCGCGTAGATCAGCTTCCGAGGACCCAGCGGCGGATTCTCCAGATGGCTTCGGTGGTGGGTACGGTCTTCTGGTATGATGTCGTGCAACACTTGGTGGAGACTGTACTTTCTGAAGAGGTCGACGATACTGCATTGCTCTCCCACTTGACGGAACTCGAACGCGCCCAGCTGATTTACGAGCGCGGACGAGGGCACACGTTGGGGCGTGAGTATGCATTTCAGTCTAACCTGATGCGCGACGTCGTTTACGAAAGCTTGCTGACTGCGCAGCGTCTTTCCTATCACAAGATTACGGCCGAATATGCCGAGCAGCGCTTTTCGGGCGACGAGCTGCTTTCCTATGCCGGGGTGCTGGCTTATCACTACAATCGCGCCGGCGATTCGATGAAGGAGCTGCATTATGTTCTGGAGTTGGCGGAGCAGGCCCGTCGCATCTACGCGAATCCCAAGGCAATCGCCCATTTGACGTACGCCCTGGCGCTTCTGGATGAACTCGAATCCCATTCGTCTGGCCGCGAAGCGCGTCAGACACTATTGCAGGAACGTTTTCGGATTTTGTGTATCCGGCGTGACCTCTATACATTGACCGGCGATTTTAAGGCTATGCGCGCCGATGGCGAGGCTCTCCTGCCGATTGCCGAGGAGCTCTCCGCTGAACCGGTGTGGACCATCGATGCGTTGTTGAACCATCCCTTTGTGAATAACTGGCGCAATCAAGAGGAGGTCACAAGAGGGCTGGCAATGATGCAGCGGGCTCTCGATCTTGCCAGACAACTGGGAGACCGGCGGCGAGAGATGTATTGCTGTGGTGCATTGGCTGGGCTCAAGTATGCGGCAAAAGACCCCCTGTGGATGGAGTTGGGCGAAAACGCGTTGAAGATCGCTCAGGAATTGGATGATAAGGGATATCAAATCGGTCTCCTATCTGGGATAGGAGGTGTATTTGCCTCTAGTGATCCCGAACGCAGCCTCGCGTATTTAGAAATGGCGCTTCCGATCAGCCAATCTCTGAACGACAAGCGAGCGGAGCTGGATCTGCTCAACTTGATTGCCACACAGCTGGAAAACAGCGGCGATTACCACCGGCGTATCGTCGAGTGCCATGAGAAGCAGCTGGCTATTGCGCGCGCGATAGGCGACCGGATGACGGAGTCGCGTGCTTTGATGTTCATCGCCCAGATTCAAGGGGTCTATCTGGGGGACCTAGATGGTGCATTGGAGCTGTTGGAAGAGGCGCACCAGTTGCTCAAGACGTCGGATGCGGCCGTGTTTGTGCGGTTGCGGATTGCCCAGGTACAGGCGCTCAAAGGGCTGCTCTTGGAGGCCGAGGCGATTCTGGAAGAGGTCAGACCGTATGCCCAGAACTTTATTCATGATATCGCGCGGGTCGGATTCGATCTCGTTTCTGCTATACTATCCCTGGCAATGGGAGATGAGACACATCTGCGTCGCATGCTGGAGATATTACCGGCTACGCGCGAGATTTCCGTGGATCACGATACGATGATCGAGTATAAGGTAGGCTCCTTGGCGGCTCAATATCGCATGGTGACGGATTCGAAATTGGCAGCCGTACATTTGGCCCTCGCGGAATTACTCGTAGAAACGACTGAGGTACAGCAGCATGTGCAGCTGGCTCTGGAAGCCTCCCAGCGCGCGGTGGAGGCATTCGAGGCGGCGGGGTTCGTCCGGCCTGTGGAGAGCTCGTCTCAGGAACTCCTCTACATTCACAGTCAGGCGCTCGGCGCCAATGGCCAGGACGAGGCCGCCCAGCGGTATCTTCGCCGCGCTTATGAGGCGCTTATGTCGAAGTACTCCCAGTTGCCGGAAAACAGTCGTTTCCGGCGGATGTTCCTTGAAGCCGTCCCGGTGAATCGCGAGATCTATGTGCGTTATTCCGCCAGCGCAATGCGTGTGAAGTGGGACGGCGCCCGTGTAAGTGTGGAGTTCCATGACCAACTCAACACCAGGGGCTGATTTTCACCGGCAGGGGGATACGGTAACGTGTCCCCATTGCGGGTTCGCCAGCCCGCCCAATATGAAGTATTGCGGCATGTGCGGGACGCGCCTGGCCCACACGTGTTCCAAATGCGGATTCGAAAACCCCCTGGGTTTCCGCTTCTGCGGCCATTGTGGAGCCGCATTGGGTATCGAATCTCCACCGGCGGCGCCGGTTGCCGCCTCTCTTCCGGCGCCGGTAGTGGACGTGGCTACGCCCGTCGCTGACCTGCGCGCCTCTCTTCCGGCGGGAGAACGACGCGTTGCCACGGTTCTCATTGCGGATGTCTACCGGTCTACCGATCTGCTAGAGGCCTTGGGAACGGAAGCGTGGGTCGAGATGATGAATCAAGTGTTACAATTACTGGAGGCGGAGGTTTACCACTTTGGCGGGGAGGTGGATCAGTTCCGTGGTGATGGGCTGGTGGCGTTTTTCGGGGCTTCGGCGGCGCACGAAGACGATCCTGAACGCGCCGTCCTCGCCGCGTTGCGTATGCAAAAGGCGCTCCAGGTATACGCCGCCGAGCTGACACGTTTTTCACGACCGGAACTCCGGATTAGGGTAGGGATCAACACCGGCGAAGTCATTATCACCAGTGTGGGGGGCCGGCAACACACCGAAGACACCGCGATGGGGGAGGCTGTGACCATTGCCGCGCGCATGGAGGCCGCGGCGGAACCTGATACCGTGTTGGTGAGTGACAATACCTATCGCTTTGTGGCAGCCGAGTTCGAGTGGGAAGTGCTCGAGCCCATCATGGTCAAGGGAGTTGCCGTTCCGATTCCCGTCTTCCGTCCGGTTGGATTGCGACCGGGTGCGCACTGGTCGCGAGGTATCGAAACTTATGATCGCTCTGTCCCCTTGATTGGCCGGACGAGTGAATTCCAGGCGCTCAAGAGTGAGATCGAGGGATTGTACGATGACCGGGGGGGCATTGCGCTTGTCAGCGGCTCCAAGGGGATGGGGAAGTCGTTCCTTGTAACTACGGTCCGCGAATATCTGGACCGGCAGGGTATGTTGTTTGCCGAGGCTCGGAGTCGCGACCCCGCGCTGAGTGAGCAGTCATCATCTGAGCAAGCAGTTTGTCCACCTGTTATATCCTGGCTGCGTGGGCGGTGCCGTTCCTACGACCAATCGTGGCCTTTTTCGATGTGGTTGGATGTATTGTACGACTGGCTGGAAGCCCGGGTTGATGAACCCCATGAAGCGCTCCGCGCGCGGCTGTGGGAGGGCGCCGAACGTCTTTGGGGAGCTCAGGTAGATGCTTATTATCCTTTCCTGGCGATGTTCCTGGCGCTTCCCCTGGAGGAGGAATTCGCCGCCCGGATCGAGCACCTGGCTGCAGAAGCGCTACAACGGCAATTCTTTGGGGCGCTTCGGGAATGGGTGATTGCGCTGGCGCGACAGAATCCGGTCGTTCTCATGTTTGCCGACATGCACTGGGCCGACAATACCTCTTTGGAACTGTTGAAGCAGTGCTTGCCGCTCTGTGACACAGAACCGATTCTCTGGTTGTTGGTGTTTCGCCCCGATCGCGCGTCGCCTGTCTGGGAATTCCGGCATTACGTCGAGACCGAGTTTCCGCACCGGCTGTTGGATCTCCCTATCCCTCCTCTGAACGACGAGGAGAGCCGGGAATTCGTGAGCCGGCTCATTGGTCATGAAACGTTGCCCAAGCTGGTGTTGGGACCGATAATCGAAAAGGCAGAGGGGAACCCTTACTACCTGAAAGAACTCATCGGCGCCTTGATCGCCCAAGGAGTATTGGCCTGGAACGGGGAAACTGGCATGTGGGAAGCCACGAGCCCGGTAAGCTCCATTGACTTGCCTGACAGCCTGCAGACGTTGTTGTTGGCGCGTCTCGATCGTCTGCGGCTAGAGGAACGGCGAGTCTTGCAGCTGGCGGCGGTCATCGGCACCGTTTTCTGGGCGCAGGTTCTCGAAGCGCTGGCGCACGATGTGCCGGAGCTCAATCGACATCTTACCAATTTACAGCGCGCCCAACTGATTTACGAACGGCGTCGTGTTCCTGAGCTGGGGATGGAATACGCATTTCACTCCTCGCTGATCCGTGACGTGGCCTACGAGAGCCTGTTGGTGGCGCAACGGATAGGTTACCATCTGCGCGTGGCTGAATACCTTGAGCACAGCCTGGATATGGATGACGGCGCAACACAACGCTATGGTATGGTTGCCTACCACTATCGCCAGGCCGGGAAATTGGAAAAGGCTCTGAGTTTCGTGCTGCGGGCAGCAGAACAGGCGCGCGGCATCTATGCCAATACAGAAGTGTTGAAGCACTACGACGCCGCTGTGGAGATCCTTGAAGATCTCGCGGGAGAGGCTACTGCCGCCGGCGAAGAGCGTCATCATGCCTGGCTGCGTCAAAAGTTCGCGGTTCTGGATGAACGGAGAGAAGTCCATTATCTCACGGGCGATATGGAGGCCGGTCGTTGTGATGCGCGGGCCTTGTTGGAGATTGCGCGACAGCTCAAACATGATACCGGTCTTCTGGTAGATGCGTTACTAGAGCAACCAGGGGTGGGTAGTATTCAAGGACGGGATGAACTGGATAATGGTATTCACATGGCGCACGAGGCCCTTGAACTATCCCGGCGCATGGGGGATCGCCGGCGTGAGATGCGGAGTTTAATTGTGCTGACCAATTTGCACAATCTACGCAATGATCCCGCGTGGCAAGGGACAGGCCATCGGGCGCTGGAACTTGCGCAGGAGCTGCAAGACCCCCAGGCCGAGGTCGAAATCTTGTTGCGTATGGGATGGGCCTATGGCGTCGACAACCTCGATCAGAGCATGTCCTATTTTGAGGCTGCCTTGCCTTTGGTACAACAAATGGATGATAAGTCGGCCGAGTTCCACCTTTTGGGGGCCCTGCGCTTGTCGCTGGCGCGGAGTGGGGATTACTATCGCATGCTCACCGAGTATGAGCAGCGCCGCCTGGAAATCAGCCGGGAAATCGGCTCGCGATATTCCGAGGGCAGCGCGCTGATGTTTTGTGGGGAGATTCAAGGATTGCTGCTAGGGGATTATGAGGCCGGTCTGGCGCTTGAACGAGAGGCGCTGGCTATCTGGGAGAATGTCACGGGTAAACTCTATCCACTGTTGCGCATTGCCCAGATCGAGACGGCTATGGGACGTTATGATGAAGCTGCCCACACTCTGACGTTGGCCCGACCTGCGGGGGCGCGTGATGTGCGCGAGACGGGTCGGGCGGGGATGGGCATGGTGTCGGCGATTCTGTACAATGCCATTGGGGATGAAACGCATTTGCGGATGGCTTTGGAAGAAGTCGCGGGAGTCCATCGCATGGTGGGATCGAGCCTGGTCTCGCGCCAATACGAGTTGGCTGCCTTCTGTGAGGAATCACACGCACATTTTGGCCTGGCTACGTGTCTTGAAGATGAAGGCGGGCGGCGCTTCCACCGGGAGGCGGCTTTACAGGCGTCGCAAACCGCGCTGGCGATCTTCGAGCATTTCGGTTTCGTGCAGGTTGTCGAGTGCTCCAGTGAAGAAGTCCTCTACCGGCACGCTCAGGCGCTGGAACTAAACGGTCACATCGAGGAGGCGCTGGCTTTTCTCGGTCGCGCCTACAATGAATTGCTGCGGAAACATGCCTTGATTCCAGAAGACGCGGTCTTTTCCGTGACGTTCTTGGAGAATATCGCTTTGCATCGTGATATCCTGGCGACGTATGGAGACCGGAAGGTTCGGAGCGGTGAGGATGTGGGTGCGGTAGAAACGGGAGCAGACGCTGTGGAGCACGCTCCTCCGCCGCGTGACGTTGTCCAGGTATAGTGGGGTTGGCAAGCCTGTGTGTCATTACTATCAAATCTAGGGGGAGGGAGCTCGGTATGGCAAAACTAGGGGTATATGAAAACGTTGTAGCGCAGTTCGACGCGGCGGCGGAGTTAATGAATCTCGATCCCGAGATTCGCAAAATTCTCTCCACGACGATCAATGAGGTTATTGTGCATTTCCCGGTGGTGATGGATGATGGACACGTGCAAATGTTCACCGGATATCGGGTGCAACACAACAACGTGGTAGGGCCGTTCAAGGGGGGGCTGCGGTATCACCCGGCAGTGGATATCGACGAGGTGCGCGCGCTGGCGACCTGGATGACGTGGAAGACCGCAATTGCCGGCATTCCCTTTGGCGGTGCGAAAGGTGGTATTCAGATGAATCCCCGGGAGTATTCTCTCGCAGAGCTTGAGCGAATCACCCGGCGCTTCACGTTTGCCTTGGGGAACAATATCGGCCCTGAGTGGGACATTCCCGCTCCTGACGTCAACACCAACGCGCAAATCATGGCCTGGATGCTGGACACGTACCAGCAGATGATGCCGCCCCTCGAACGTAACCGTTCCTCGCACGTGGTGACCGGGAAACCTATTGAGGCGGGCGGCAGTGTGGGACGGGATAAAGCCACCGGTCAAGGTATTGTCTATGTCATCGAAGCGTGGGCCAAGGATCACGATTTCGATCTGGCGCAGTCTACTTATTTCGTGCAAGGCTTCGGCAACGTGGGTTCATGGACCGCCCGGTTGCTGAAATCTTACGGGGCAACCCTGTTGGCGGTCGAGGACCACACGGGTGCAATTGCTAAGCCGGGCGGCATTGATGCCGACGACCTGGTGCGCTATGTCCGCCAATCCGGCGGCGTGCAGGGCTACCCTCACGGCGCTGCAATTGATCATCAGACATTTCTGAGCACGAAAGCCGACATTTTCGTTCCTGCCGCTTTGGAGAATCAGATCACGGCGGAGACGGCTCCCTGGCTGGACGTGATGCTGGTAGCAGAAGGGGCCAACGGTCCGACAAATGTTGCCGGCGACGCTGTGCTGTTGGAAAAGAACATCCAGTTGCTGCCGGATGTGCTGTGCAATTCCGGCGGTGTGATTGTGAGCTACTTCGAATGGCTGCAGAACAAGCGCAGCGAGTTCTGGGACCTGGCAGAGGTCGATAGCAAGCTCCACAAGATCATCGTCGGCGGCTATCGCCGTGTTCGTGATACTGCTCGTGAGTACCAGACGGACTGGCGGACGGCGGCTTACATCGTGGCGCTCCGCCGCCTGGAAACCGTATACAAGGAGCGCGGTATTTTCCCGTAGGCTATGCCCGCCTGTGAACGCGATGGGGCGAGGCGCGGCTCTTCGCCCCATCATGATATCGCTCCCAGGAATCTATGCTCCGGAAACCGGAAGGTGCTGCATTCATGTCATCGAACACCGTGACCAAGTCCGGCCTTTACGTCGTCTCTCTGATTGAAGCGTTGTGGGTCGTCTTGTTGGCAGTTGTGTTGCTGGCGTCCCTGGTCCTCTTTGTCGTGCACCATGTATACGCCATTGGCCATCCCTACGGTCTGGATTACGGTGAAGCTCCTTTGGTCGATCAGGCGCTGCGCCTGGCGGCTGGAAAGACGCTGTACCGGAGCGATCTGTCCTCGCCTCCATACACGATTTCGAACTATCCGCCTTTATACGTACTGGCGCTCACGCCTTTTGTCGCTTTGTGGGGGCCTAACTACTGGGGCGGGCGGCTGCTCTCGACGTTAAGCGCACTGGCAACGGCGCTTTTCCTCGGCCTGATGGTCTACCGCGCGTTTCGCCAACGGCTGGCAGCACTATTGACGGCAAGCATCTTTTGTGTGATCCCCTACGTTTCCGGGTGGTCATCGTTATTACGTATCGATCTCCTGGCGCTCGCGTTGAGTACTGCGGCGCTTTACGTATTGATGGTCGCGCCTGCGCGTCGCGCGCAGCTGGTCGCGGGGGCGGTCTTGCTCACGGCCGCGGCCTATACCCGGCAGTCGTATGCTCTGGCGGCGCCATTGGCGGGGTTCGTGTGGCTCTGGACGCAAGCCGGTCGAAAACCGGCATTCAAGTTGGCCGGGTTGGTAGCGAGTATGGGGTTGTTGTTGTTTGTCTTGCTCAATGTGACCACGGACGGAGGGTTCTATTTCAACGTCGTGACTGCCAACGTCAACGAATTCGGCTGGGAGCGCCTGGGACGCCATTTGAGCGCCTTATGGAGCACGTTACCGGTACTGGCGGCAATTGGCGCTCTCGCGCTGGCAGTGTTGCCCGTCGCCCGCGCGCACTTCTGGCCCCTGGTCGTTGCCTACAGCGTGGGAGCATTTCTTTCTAGTCTTACTATTGGTAAGATCGGTTCCAATGTGAACTACTTCATGGAGCTGTGCGCCGCGCTCAGTCTCGCGACCGGCATGCT
>JAFGNR010000324.1 GCA_016926915.1 Anaerolineae bacterium | reverse complement strand
GGTACAGCTGCCCGGCGTCGCGTCGTACCCCGTGGCGGCGAGGCCCGAGGGCAGGGTGTCGGTCAGGATGACATTGTTCGCTGTGGATGGCCCGGCATTCGTCACGATCAGGGTGTAGGTGAGGGAGAGTCCTGCCGTGGCGCTGTCCGGCGCCTGTTTGGAGAGCTGCAAGGTTGCGTCAGCGCCTACGACGGTTTGGGCCTGGGCTACGACCTGGGGCGCGTCATCCGCTGCCGCAAAGGCCGTATTCTCGATTTGCCCGCGCGCGCCGCCATCTACTATCACGGAGAACGTGATGGCGGCGGAACCGTCGACGCTGAGTGCGCCCACGGCGCACGCCAAAACGCCACTGTTGAATTGACAGCTGCCTTGTGAAGCCGCATACCGGCCGCTATAGGTCGTGCTCAAAGGCATTGTATCGGTCACGATGACGTTGTAGGCATACGAGGGGCCGTGGTTCTGCACCGTCAACGTGTAGGTCAGCGACTCTCCTGCCAGCACTGCTGTATCGGCCCGCTTGTCGAGCGTCAGGTTGGCTTCTGCTCGTACAGAGATGTCGGCGGCGGCGTGGTTGTCGGCAATGTCGGGATCGAACTCCATAGCCGCGACGTCGGCTTCGTTGCGCAACGTGCCCGTGGCGGTGGGCGCGACGGTTCCTCGCAGGCGGATCGCGATCTGCTGCCCGCTGCTAATCTGCGACGCCGTGCACGTGACCACGCCGGAGGCATGTGTACACGCGCCCGGCCCGTACCAATCTTCGTAGGTTATGCCTGCCGGGAGGGTATCGGTAAGAATCAGATCCGTGGCGTCGGAAGGCCCGTGATTGAGGATAGTCAGCGTATAGGTTGCCGGCATACCGGCAACCACCGTGGGGGAGGGCGCCGGCGTTTTGACTAGTTCCAGGTTGGCGCGCGTCTCGATCGTGATGTCTTTCTGCACCTCGACAGGCGGCGCCTCGTTGGAAGAAGCCTGGGCAAAGTTTTCCAGGACGCCCCGCGCGCCGCTTTGGACGGTCGTGGTGATCGTGGCGCTGACGCTCTCATCGCGCGCTAGATCGCCCAGATTGCAGACAACGGCGCCGCCCTGGTGCTGGCATCCGGCAGATACCGCCACGACGTCGATGCCTGCGGGTAACGTGTCGGTCAAAATGACGCCGGTGCCATTCGAGGGCCCTTCATTGTAGATGACGAGGGTATAGGTCAGTCGCTCACCCGCAACAACCGAGGGATCGGGATGGGCCTGTTTCTCCAGGATAAGGTTGACGTTTGTAGCGAGATCTGTGGTCTCGGTGACCGCGTTGTTGCCCGGCGTCAGATCGACTTGATCCGCGGCGACTACCGTGAGGTTGATCAACTGACCGCGTGCGGAGGGCGATACCAGCGCCTGGATGGTGGCCGTGACTTGCGCGTCGCGGGCCAATGAGCCGAAGTCGCAGATAACGGCGCCGCTGCTGGCGTCGCATTGGCCCTGGCTCGCCGTGTGCGTCACATACGCCGTCACACCCGGCAGCGTATCGGTGAGAACGACGCCGGTCACGGTGGAAGGACCGTGGTTGACCACGCTGAGCGTGTAGGTCAGGGCCTCTCCGGCTACCACCGGATCGTAGGGGATGTCGCTCTGTGTGACCGCGAGGTCTGCCTCGGGATAGATGATGGCCTGGCCGGTCGTGGTCACGAAGTTGAACCCGTTGCCGGCCCTGACCGTCACGGTGAACACGCCCTCGGTGACGTACGGGTGGGTGATTTCGGCGGGCGTCGTGGGCGTGCCCGTGGTGCTGACCGTGCCGGTCATCCCGTCGCCGAAATCCCAGAGGTAGACGACGTTGCTGCCGTCTGCGAAGGCCGTGAAGGTCGTCTGGCGTTCCACGGCCGTCGGGCTATCGTTCCCCGTCTGCAGGTCGCTGACCGGGATTTCGACCGTAAGGGTATGTGTGGCGGTCGCCATGTTGCCGAGATTGTTATCCGCCGTTACGGTGATGGTCTTGCTGCCATACTGGGACCAGGTGTAGGCTTGCGTGTCGGTGACCCAGCTGCTCCTCACAATGGGCGTTGGGAAGTCGCTGGCTTGCCAGGTGTAGGTGACCGGCGGTGAGGAGTTTTCCGGCGTGATGGCGGCGGTCAGGGTCGCCGCAATATCGGCGCCCCCGTAGTGTGGGCCTGCGATGGCGACGCCGAGCACAGGGATTGAATTCAGGAGCGTATAGGCCTCATCCTGATTGTCATCGATATTGTGATCCGATTCTTGCGCCTGGATCGTTGCTGTATTGGTGATAATAGGGATCTCACCCACGTAAGCTGTGGCGCTGAAGAAAGCAGACGTCCCTACGAAAGCCGGTAGGGTGAGCACAACCGGCAGACCGGGTTCCAGGGGGGAACTCGCGGACCCCAAAACACATTCCACGACGTTGGTCCCTTCACACGTTACCTGCGGCCTGAGAGTGGCGCTCAAAACCGCTGGTGCGAAAATCGGGGTCAGGCTCCGGAGCAGGATTCGATAGTGCGCGTAAGGTGCGTCGAACAGCCCCAGAGCAAGACTGGGGGAGGCGAATACTCCGTCGCCATTGGCCGTGAACGCAGTCGCCGGCCCCAGGGGGCCTGTGAAGGGCTGTGCTGTGCATGAAGACAGGTCTGTACATCCCCTGACCTGGAACGCTATGTCCAGCGCGCCGCGCAGGTAGTGATCTGTGATTTCGCCGGCGCTCAGAACGCGTTTGAAGAGCGCCAGTTCGTCGATGCGTCCTTGGAAGTGGTAGGGCGCTCCTTGCCGCGCCCCGACGCGGGCATCGTTCTGGCTGGTGTCCGCGTCGCCCAACCGTGAGGTTCCGATGGCGGCGCTATGCACGAGCGCGCCGTTGATGTAGCTGCGCGCGTCGCCCGCATCGAAGACCACAGCAATGTGGCTCCATTGGTGGGTTGGGAGTGCGGCGCCCGTGTCGACGTCGTGGCGCACGTTGCTGGCATCGGTAAAAGCCCAACGCAGCGTGCCGCCGAACGCGCGGGCGATTTCGTACTCCCCCTCCTTGCTCAGCAGGACGCCGCCCCAGGTCGCTGAAGATCCCGGGCCGGTGGGGAAGACCCAACCCTCCATCGTCAGCCGGTCGGTGATGATCAGGCTTGCATCCGGACCGAGGTTGATGGTGTCATTTTCCCCATCGAATGGGAGGGCGCCGCCGAAACGTCCGGGATCACCTGCTGTTGGGCAAGCAATCCCATCACATTTGCCGTCGTTCCCGATTCCGGAGGTGTCCAGGAAATCGGTGCTGCCGGCAGGTTCGTCGAAGTGCAGCAGGAGCACCGTATTGGCCATGTTGGCGATGCCCAGGGTGCCGGTGAGATACCCCAGATCCGATTGGCGATAGTTCGGCAGCGCCTCGTTGACGACGCGCTGCGGGCTCCAGGCCAGCGTGCCCCAGCGATCGATGCCGGTCACATCCTGGGCAATCTCACCTTCGAAGACCGCGGGACGGTTGGCAAGGTTCAGGATGGCTTCCGAATCCAGGGCGCGTGAGAAGATAGCCACTTCATCCATCTCCCCCAGGAAGTAGAAGGTGGTATTGCCGGTAAGTGTACCCAGGCGCATCAGGCCGGTTCCCTGGTACGGAATCGGGGCGGTATCCCGGGCCACTTCATACCCGTCGCGGTAGATAACACGGGTCCCGGAGGCCGGATCGTAGGTGCAGGCCCAATGATGCCACTCGGTGTCGGGATAGGCGGCTGGCGTGTCGAGGTCATTATTCCAGAAAGCGCAGGTGAAATGATCGCTGTTGCGAAAACCGACGTTCAAGCCTTGGTTGCTGAGGCTTTGCCCCTGTGATATCAGGTAGTCATTACGCCCTGAACTTTCTCGTTTGGCCCACAGTGCAATGGTAAAGGCGTTGTTGGCCAGGTTGATGGTCCCTGAAATCTGTACTGTGTCGTTATTGCCGTCGAAGTTCAGCGCGGTAGCAAAGACGCCGCTTGCTCCGGCGATTGGACAGGCATCCCCCGTGCACACGCCGGGGTGGCCCTGTCCGGAGGTGTCGACGAATACACTGGCGCCGGCGGGGTCGTCCAGGTGTAGCAGGAGCCGGTTGCCGGTCATGTCCGTCCACGGGTCGGCGTTGCCCAGGTCCGGCAAAGCGAGTAAGTCGCCAGCAGGGGTGAGCGGCGGCGCAAAGACTTGCGTGTAATCCGGCGCCGAAGGCAGCAAGGAGGCAACCCCGGGAGGGAGGAAATCGGTCAGAATCGCATCGGTGGCGGGCGAGGGACCGGCGTTGAGCACGCCCAGCGTATACGTCACGGCCTCCCCCGCCGCGACAATAGTAGGAGTAGCGACCTTTGTGACGCTGAGATCGACCAGAGAATAACGTTTCAGGTAGATGTCTCCGCCGGCGGCGTAGGCCATGACGGTGCCCCCGGTGCTGAGTGCGGGATAGGCGCTGCCCTCTCCGGCATCTTCAATCTCGCGTTCCTCGACCAGGTCGTAGACATGCACCCGCCGGTCGCCTTCGGAGAAGTACGCCACGCGGAGTCCATCTCCGCTTAATGAAGGCCGGTTCTTGTTGCTGTTATCGTGGGTAATCTGCTGCACGTCGACGACTTGCTGCGTCGCGGCGTCGATTTCGGCCAGGAAGACCTGCCGTGGGCCTTCGGAATCGAACCCTGTTGAAAGGTAAGCGATGCGGGTTCCATCGGCGCTGATGGCGGGTTGTTCGTTGGTGCTGCCTGCGGTCTCGGTAACCTGCGTATAGGCAATGTCGCCGTTGTCCTCAATCTCGGCCACGAAAATCTCCCGGTTGCCGTCAGGGTTGCCGCGCTTTGGAAAGCGCCCGCTGCTCACTAGATCCTGGTCCGAGACGAAGGCAATGAAACGCCCGTCTGCGTTGATCGAGGGGTCGTCATTCCGGCCCGCATCGGCAGGGCTGGTCGTCACCCGTTCGAACGTGAAATTCCCGTTCCCCAGGATTTTGGCCCGGAAGATTTCGGTCAGGCCGCCGGTCTGAATACCACTTTGGGTCAGATCGTTATCCGACGCAAAAGCCAGGAACTTCCCATCGTCGCTGATGTCGGGCATGATGTTGACGCCTCGTGGGGTGGCTGTTACCTGGTGCAGCGCCGGTACACCGGCGCTGTTGACTTCTGCGAGGAATATTTCGAAGTTGTGATCCGGATTTTCCCCTTCTACCAGGTCGCGGTCGGAGAAGAAGACGATCCGATCCCCGGCGCCGTTGATCGCCGGGAAGAGATTGAAGCCGCCGAGAATCGTCCCTGTGGAACTGGTGATCTGTGTGTATTCGATGCCGCTTCCATTATCGATCGTTGCCAGGAAGATTTCGATGTTACCGTCGGGATTCCGCCCGGTCAACCGTCCGGTGGACCAGAAAGCGATGCGCGTTCCATCGCTATTGATTACCGGTTGGTGATTGGTTCCTAATGCGTAGTTGGTCACTTGCAGGGTGTTGAATGCCGCGTCAAGGGCGGCCCCATGATCCTGGACGATCGCCTCGCTGGCGCCCAACGGCACAAACGACGACGTCGCCAGGGTGGGAGCTTGAGGCCCCATGGTAACGCCATCCGCCCGCGGTGATGCACCCGGTGCACCGGGCAGCGTCACAGGAAGCCCTGTTGTAGCTGTCATACCCTGGGAAGCGTTGAAAACCTGCGGCAAGTACAGGGTTTTACCGGTCACGGCCATTGCCAGGTGGGCGTAGGCCGGGCGCCCGATCGGGCATGCTGGTCCCTGTACCTTGAGGGTCACCAGATAGGCGCCGGATTGTCTGAACGTGTGTGTGGTCTTCCAGCCGGTCGCGGTATAGCCGTCTCCGAAATCCCAGGCATAGGTCACCGGTCCGTTCGCAGAGGCGACGCGCGCGATGAATTCCACTGATTCCTGGGTCAGGGGCGTCTCCGTGTCGACCTCGATCGACACGCCTGCAGGCCAGAAGCAATCCAGCGCCCGCACACGGAAAGGCGGGCTGATAGCGCTGCCGCCAATATCCTGAACCGGCCCGCTGGCGTTGCTTTCGTAGACGCTAACGCGGAAACGGGCGTTGTCGCTGACCGCGTCGTCGGCTGCGGCGTTCCAGCTGAAGGCCCCAGCGGCGCCTTCAGGGGACGTTTGCGTGATAGGGGTACTGTTTCCCGTGGCGGGCGTCGCCGTGTGCCAGAGCGTGCCCCCATCCAGTGAGTATTCGAAGCGGGCGCCCGCCAGATGGTTGGATTCGGCATCGTAGACCCGGTACTGTACGGTCAGGGTGGGCGTCACCGGTCCGGCGACGATGGTGGGATCGGAGTAGAAATCGGCGACATCCGTCTCTCCCGGACGGTAAACGACGACGTAGGGTGGGCTGTCCGGTAAGGAGGCGCCCGGCGTGTTCGGCTGGTGCCCGGCGGTCGATAGGCTGTTTTGGTAGAAGCCGCTGCCGGCGCCGCCGTCCCGGCTGACCGCCAGGTCCAGATCGCCGTCTCCGTCATGGTCTCCCCAGGCTATGCCCGTGGTGCGGGCGCTTTCGGGGCTGCTCCACACCGGGAAAAGCCGGGGTAGGCCCGGTTGGCTTCCCAGATTAGCATAGACCACGTCCGGCTCGTTATAGCGCCCTACGGCGAGGTCGAGATAGCCATCGTGATCCCAATCGCCCCACGCCAGACCGGTCGTCTTGCCGGCCGGTTCACCCGCCGTCCAGACCGGTTGAATGCCGAAGGCGCCGTTGTTGTTTTCCCAGATTGCATCGTCGTGGCCGTAAGCGCCTATCGCCAGGTCCAGGTCGCCATCGGCATCGTAATCGCCCCAGGCCATCGCGCGATTCGCCAGGGGCTGGGTGATGGGAGACTGCCACGAGAGCGCGAAGGTGGCATCGCCCAGGTTGCGGTAGACACGCACCGGCCCATCTTGAAGGGCCACTGCGAAATCCAGGTAATGGTCCTGGTCGAAGTCGCCCCATGCAAGCCCGCGAGCGTTTCCCGTCTCCGTGGTCGTGAAAGCCGGCGTGGTTGATAGCCGGGCGCCTTCATTGAGGTAGAGCTCCACCGGGCCGTTCTCGTAACCAACCAGGAGATCCAATGCTTCGTCATCATTGGCGTCCCCCCAAGCCAGGCTGCGGACCGCGCGGGTGGTGTCGATCTTCCAGCCGGCAGTGTTGTAGACGTTTTCTTGGTAGACCTGGACCTTGACAGGGGTCCCGATGGCGACCTCGAGCCGGTGGTCGCCGTCGACGTCCCCAAATGCAACGGCATGGGGCCCGAATCCGCTGGGGAGGAACTCGTGAGCGCCGGCGCTCGGAAAGGCGCCGTGGTCGTTGAGGTGGATGTAAGCGCTGAGCGCCGGCAGCGCTGCACTGCCCAGGAGCAGGTCGAGCGCTCCATCCCCGTCGGCATCTCCCCACGCGACGCTGCTGGCAGAGCGCGAACTGACGGGCACGAACGTGGTGCTAAGTCTTGGGGAGAGAACGGTGAAGATTTGGCTTGGCCCGTCCCGGTTGCTGAGCACGAGGTCGAGGTTACGGCGGGTGCTCAACGCGGCGCCGCGCAAACTCCAGATCTGTTCTCGGCCTGTGCTCTGGGGCAGTTTCAGGCAGTTGATCAACTGGAAACCGTCCGCTGCCGGGTCGTACCGGTAGAATTTCGGAGGGGCGTCGGCTACTGCCAGGTCCACGCGCCCATCTCCATCGAAATCGCCCCAATCCAGGGCCAGGGGGGTCATGAAGGCGGTCGTTCGCACTAGCGCCACGCTTTGCGCGGCGGTTCCCACGTTCCGGTAGATGTGCACTTCACGCTGGATGGGGAAGGCCGCTGCCAGATCAAGTTGACCATCGCTGTCGAAGTCTCCCCAGGCCAGGTCGTAAGGCAGATATTCCAGTCCTACCTCAAGGTTACGGGAACGGGTAAAGGGCACGGTGTCCGTCAATACGGCGCCGTTGCGTCCGTTGATGAACAGCCGCAGGTTGCTGGGAAACACGCCGGCAATGACGTCCAGATCGCCGTCATCATCATAATCGCCGGTTTCCAGCGCAGCCGTAGCCTCTGTGCTGAGACAGACGACGTCCTGAGTTGCCTGGGTCGTTACCGTGCCGGTGAACTGCCCGGTCCCGTCATTCCGGTACAGGTTGACGGGGCAGAGGGATTGGTAGGGCGTCTCCTTGCCGCCGTTGATGGCGTTGGTGCTGGCAATCAGGTCGAGGTCGCCGTCGCCGTCGAAATCTCCGGGCACGACGCGCACCAGTTGGTAGTGGGACGTGAACGCGCTGGCCTCGAAAAAGTCTTTTTCGAGAGGATCGTATTGGTAGATGTAGTTGAGGCCCTGGCTTGTCGCCGAGCGATCTTCGCTTTCTCCGACGACGACCAGTTCCAAGTAGTCCTGGGCATCGGGAATCAGGTCGGCCCAGCGCACGCCGTACGACAACCGGTAGGGATCGGCGACGCCTTCCGGGGATTGCCAGAAGAGCTGCAAGGAACCATGTTCATTGCGATAGATCGAGGCGCCCAACGACGCGCCCAGGGCCAGGTCCAGATCGCCGTCGCGATCGAAGTCGCCCCAGTCCTGGCTGATGGTGCCCCCTGCATCATCGGAGAACCAGGTGGCCACCGAGGAGATGCTGGGCCCCCCGCCGGCCTGGGCGCGAATCAGCGCGGTCAGATCCAGGTCGTTGCTGCTCGCGGCGCCTTGCTGCCCGCTAATGAAGTAGCTGGCAAAGGCGCGATTCGTAAAGATGGTGCCCTCTGGTTGCCCGATGACCCTTCCCGAAAAGGTGAGCGTGAGCACGTCATTGGCTCCCAAGTTTGGGAACATCCATTTGAGCTCGCGCGTCGAGGTGACGACCACGGCGCCTCCCGAAGGCTCCGGGATTATCTCTTGATCGTATACCTTCTCGCAAGCCGGGATGCACACCAGCTGATCGAGAGTGTCGTCAGGCAGCAGATCGACGACGACGACGTCGGTGAGCACGCTTGTACTCTGGTTGAGGAGTCGCAATGTATAAGTGACGGTCTCTCCGTTGTATACACTAGTCGCCGGAGTTTCGCGCGCCGTCTGCGCCGTCTGTGTCATGCCGAGGTCAACCGCCCGGGGCTGCCGCTGTGTGTCGAACCACGTGGGCAGCAGCGCTGTAGCAGCGCGCGCTGTAGCGGCGAGCGCCGGGGCGGCGAGCGCCGGGGCGGCGTGC
>JAFGNR010000323.1 GCA_016926915.1 Anaerolineae bacterium | reverse complement strand
GTCTGGCGGGATTATGGCGCCCAGGTGACCGGCGAGCACATGGAACCGCTCGAAGGCCGGATGGATTTCGAATTCGAAAACCGGCAATGACCCTCTCCCCTATCTCGCTATTCCCTATCCCCCTACCCCAGCGGCCATACCCTGATAGTAGAATCGCCGCTTCCGGAAGCCAACAAACGGCCATCCGGGCTAAAGACGACACTGACGACTTCCGACCTATGGCCGTCAAGGGTCCAGACCTGGCGCCCGGCTGCCACATCCCACAGGCGTATCGTTTGGTCGCGGCTGCCGGATGCCAGTAGTCTGCCGTCCGGGCTGAATGCCAGCGTGTAGATTAGATCGGCATGCCCAAGCAGCCGGCCCTTCTCACGTCCGGCCGTCGCATCCCAGAGGCGGATGGACATATCCGCACTGCATGAGGCCAGCGTCGCATTATCAGGGGCAAATGCAATCCCCATCACGCCATCAGTATGCCCCTTCAACTCCCGAAACACACGCCCGCTGGCAACGTTCCACAACCGGATGGTCTGGTCGAAGCTCGCGGTCGCGACCGTGTTTCCAGTTTGACTAAAGGCCAGACTCGAAAGCCGGTCAAGTTGCCCCCGGAGCGTGTGGAATTCGCGACCGGTCTCCAAACTCCAGAGACGCAGGGTGCGATCGAAGCCGGTAGCCGCCAGGAAACGACCATCCGGCGAAAAGCGGACCCCGGTGATCGATTGCCGGTGCCCTTTGAATGATCTAGGCTTGCCATTCTGCGCCCACATCCACGCGACCAACTGCTTCCCATGACCGGCCGAGGCCACCCATTGATCATCAAGGCCGAACGCCACGCTCCACACCTCGTGTCCGAGCGACCGCCGATATGTAATCAATTCCAGCCCGGTAAGAACATTCCAGAAACGGACCGTGTGGTCGCCGCCGCCCGAAGCCAGGATGTCGCCGCGTGCATTGAACGCTACACTGTAGACTTTCGACTGGTGACCAGACAGCACTGCCGACTGCGAAGACGTATGCGGATGTCCGGAAACCGGAGAGGGCGAAGATGGCGCATCGAGGGCCTTGAGAACGGCCGCGGGATTGATCGGCGCGGCCGTAACAAGCGTAGACGCGGCAGTGACTTCCGGTTGTGGCGCATCGACCACCGGCAAATCGCCGGCTTCCACCACACCCAATACCAGCGCCCAGGACTCCACCGCCCACAGAGCCGCCTCACGGTCAAAGGCCCGGTGATCCTGCAAACGGCGCGCCAACCGGGCAAATAACACCTGTGGGGGCAATTGCTGGCCCAGTAGAACCAGGTCGGCGGTAATCCCCTCTTCGAGAGCGCTCACCAACACGAAAATTTCCCGCTTGTGTTGTCCGGCGAGATCGCGCAAGAGGGCTTCGACGCGCCGTGGTTCATCGATCACAGCACGCCCATACTGCTTGATAATGAAGTCGAGTTTCTCTCGCGGCAGGTTATCCATGCGGTCTCCGGCGGATCAGGCCTCCATCGAATTTGGAGTATAGCCATTCTCCGCCGGAGGTCAATTAAGCATTCCTTTATCCAACTTCCGCGACGTAGATCTCGAACGGCGCCACAACGAGCGACGCAAGATCATCCACTGCGGCGGCCCGTTCGACGCTGGAAAAAATCAGGTCCGCGGTCTGCCCAGGCAGAGCGAAGGCCAGCGTCAAGAGAGCGGCGGCGTAATTGAGAACGACCAGGCAAGTCTGCTCACCGGTGATGCGCAAGAATGCCAGGTAATCCTGTGCTTCCTCATGAAGGGGCACATACGTACCGGCAATCAGGGCGGGCGTAGCCTGTCGCATGTGAATCATACGCCGGTAAAAGTTCAGCAAGGAATCAGGAGCGCGCTCTTGATCGGCCACATTGACGCCGGCGGCATAGTTCGGGTCGACCGGAAGCCATGGCGCTACCGCTTCCGGGCAAAACCCGCCGTTGGGGCGATTTGCCCACGGCAGCGGGGTGCGGCACTTATCGCGGCTGGCAAGGACCGCATTGCGCCGGGCTTCCTCCGCGCTCTGCCCGAAAAGGCGCGTATAGAGATCGTAGTACCAGAACACAGGCGTATCCCTGGCCTGCGCCAGATCGGCGATCACGTAATCCGTCATGCCGATTTCCTCACCGTTGTAAAGAAACGGGGTCCCCCACAGCGTGAGCATCAGCGCTAGCGAGAGTCGCGCAATCGCATCGTCATAAACCCCATCGGCATACCGGGTATAGACCCGGCTATTGTCGTGATTGCCCAATGTATTGCAGGGCCAGGCGCCTTCAGGAAGCGCGGCAAGACGTTCCTGCTGGTTGCGGCGAATCCATGCCGGCGTCATCCGGCGGGTCCGCATCAGGGGGAAGTTGAAAGCCATGTGCAGCTCGTTGGCGCCATCGCCATAGTAAGCCACATCGGAGGTTTCCCCTACCAAGATCCGGTCGTCATAGGTGTCGATCAAGACCCGCAATTCCTGGAACAGCGCGTGAATACCCGGTTGGAGCACCTGGTACTGGTACATGCGATGCCATTGCTCAAGAATCTCCGGATTATCCTCTCCCCAACGGGTGCGCCCCGCCTTCCGGTAGAGGGCCTCCTGCGTATAGTCTGACGTGTGATCCGGCATGTCGGGATGCTCGAAAATCGTATCGATGGCATCCAGACGGAATCCATCGACGCCCATATCGAGCCAGAAGCGCACCGCGTCGAACATGGCCGCTTTCACTTCAGAGTTGCGCCAGTTCAGATCGGGCTGCTCCTTAAGGAAAAAATGATAATAGTACTGCCCTGTCGGCTCGTCGTATTCCCAGGCCGAGCCGCCGAAGGTCGATTCCCAGTTATTGGGCGGCCCGCCATCAGGGGCCGGATCGCGCCAGATGTACCAATTACGTTTAGGATCTTGACGGCTGGATCGAGACGCCAGGAACCAGGGGTGTTCGTGAGACGTATGGTTCAACACCAGGTCGAGGATCACATGCAGGTCGCGAGCATGCGCCTCGTCGAGGAAACTCTTGAAGGTTGCCAGAGTCCCGTACTCCGGCGCCACACCGGCGTAGTCGGCAATATCATAACCGCAGTCGAACATGGGAGAAGGATAGTGCGGCGAAAGCCAGATCCCGCCAATACCCAAATCTCTCAAGTAATCCAGTCTCGCAATCGCGCCTTCCAGGTCGCCGATCCCGTCGCCATTGCCATCGGCAAAGCTGCGCGGGTAAATCTGGTAGAAGACCGCAGTCTGCCACCATTTCAGTTCATTCATCTGCTTCACTCCTTCGAGAATAGACAGGATTAAAATCTCTCAAAATCCGCTCAATATCCTGAGAAGTTTTCATTTCTCGTTGATGTGGAATCCCGCGTGGGAACTCCTTACATAATGCTCGATCATCGCGCCACCAGCACGATGCCGGTCAATATCATCCCGATACCCAGGAATCCATACACTGTGGGCACTTCTTGATAGACGACCATGCCGATCAATACGCCCAACACCGGCTCCAACAGCGCTACCAGACTGCCTACCTGCGCAGTCAGGTCTTTGAAACCCAGGAAGTACAGGAAATACGGCAGGCCCAGCGTGAACACGCCCAGGGCCAGAAACCAGTACCAGTTTCCGGCGACTTGAGCCAGCGGCGTCCCAAACGCAAACGGCATGGCTACGAGAGCAGCCATGCCCGTACTCCACCACGCCTGAGTCACGCCCCCCACCTGACCCCGCAGAAGCCGGCTGAAAATCATCGTAAAGGCATACGTCACCCCGCACGCAAACGACGTGACCAGCCCGATCCACGATCCGGCCGAGAACTCGAGATTCGCCGGATCGACGATCAACACCATCCCAACGAGCGCCAGAGCGACACTGAGCCAGGTATGGCGGGGGCGCGGTTCGTTCAGCAGCCAGGGCGCCAGCAGGGCCACATACACCGCCGACATATTGTTCAGCAGTACCGCCAGCGCCGCCGTGGTGTGACGCAGCGCCGTCATATAGAGCGTTGCAGTCAGGCCGACTGCCAACCCCAGCCCGATGAGCAACCCTATCGAAGCGCGATAGCGACGCACCGCGCGCGCCTCCGGGTACCACACCGTTAGCAGAGTCAGGAAAAGAAACCCGGCCACAGCCCGGAAAAAAGCAATCCGCGGTCCCGATAGATCCTGAATGGCGCGATTGAACAGAATGGAGGCGCTGAATCCGAGCGCGCCCAGGGAGACAAACGCAATCCCGCGGCCCCGCCGGCCTTCCGTATCGATCGTGGTCACCTATCACCCCCAGAAAAAGATGAACAGCGCCGAAAGCAGACGCAGCCCGCTGTAAATCAGCAGCGCCGGCTGCACCCCCAGGCGCTCGCCGCCCCACGAGCCGATCAAGGCCCCCAGCCACATCGCGCCGTTGATGGCCAGATTATACCAGACCAGAGATGCAGCGCGCTCCCTCTCGGAGACCCGTTCCAGCACATAGTTGACCATTGCCCCGCCGGCTAACGCCCATCCGGCGCCGGCCAGCAGGTGGGCAGCCAGAAAGACGCCAAAATTCTGCGTCCGCGAAGCCACGAACAGAAAGAGCGCGACCAACCCGGCGCCTATGGCGGTTGTCTTCTGGTTGCCCCACCGGGCTGTAAAGCGCGACAGAAACAACGACCCCACCAGCACAATGGCATTGAATTCCGCCAGCGCCAGACTGATTTGAGCGTCGGTCAAGCCTAGCACATCGACGAAGTAGATCGGAAACAGCGGCGCGGCCAGAAAGAGCGTCAGGTGGAATGCGAAGAGCACTGCCAGCGCCCGGCCAAAAGGCCCCTTCACTACGTCGAAGCGCAGGCGGGGACGCTTTCGAGAGTGCGGGGCGGGAACAACCGCGACCTGATCCTGCGGCGTGCGGATGCGGTTCAGATGCCAGGTGCTCATAACGCCGCCAAGGAACCCCAGACCAAACACAATCTGATAGCCGGCAGGAAAAGGTAGACTGTCAAGAAGCCAGCCGCACACCAGGCTGATTACAACGTAAACAATGGCATAAAGCGCATTTCGCGCGCCTGCCACGTGCGCTCGCCACTCTGCAGGTACCACATCGGCGAAAAGTGCATTGAAGCCAATGTTGAGCCCGGCAGTAGGAATGTTCATCAACAGAGTCAACAGGAGGATGGCCCACACTTGCGCCTGGGGCAGCAGGAAGAACGGCAGCAGCGCCCAGAGCAAGTAGAATAGACGCGCGATCAACGCCGTCCACACGACCGAACTGCCCAACGGGCGGCTTTCCAGCCACGACCCCATGGGAATGGAGAACAACAAGTTCATCACCGCCGGGCCGGCGCTCATCCACCCCAACTGCACCGGCGTCGCTCCCAGGCGCGCCAGATAGACCGAGGCAAAAGCGAGAGCACTGCCTGCCACGACCCCAAACCACGCGATATCTGCATACAAGTGCGCGAAATTCGCGCGGTGCTCCACCGGCACATGTTGCCGTGCTTTCGGCTTGAGAAACTGTAGCATGCCAGCCCTACCTTCAAGAAATCTGGGCAGCAAGAACCGCCGGTACGCGCCTGACACCGGCACATACCAGCGGTCGGGAATTTCCTGTGCTCACCCGCTGCATTGTAATCCAGGTGGGAAAATGGTCAACACGCACGCGAGCACAGCTCACTTATCACCCTCCGGTTATCACGTTTGGCAGTGGACAATTACCGGCAAAACCGTTATGATGGTGTGCGGATAGCGTAGTGATAAAACGCGAAGGGGAGGGTGGCAAATAGGCTACTCGCAGATTCGCCATTCATCATTTTCATAAGGAGAGATGCATGCCAGACCAACTTTCGTATTTCTTCAATCCCCGTGGGGTTGCAGTGATCGGCGCCAGCAGCAACCCGGCGAAACTGAGCTATGGCGTGGTAAAAAATCTCAAATCCCACGGTTATCAAGGAGCCATCTACCCTATCAATCCCAAGGGCGGCGACATCCTGGGCCTCAAGGTCTATCCGACCATTGCCGACGTGCCCGACCCGATTGATCTGGCCGTAATCATGGTGCGGGCGCAGCTGGTTCCCGATGCCTTGCGCGAATGTGGAAAACGCGGGTTGAAGGTCGCCATCGTCGTGACCGGTGGATTCCGCGAGGCCGGGGAGGAAGGCGCCTCTCTGGAAAGTTCTCTGAAGGGAATCGCCGAAACCTACGGCATGCGCATTATCGGCCCGAATTGCGTCGGCGTCATGGATACCCACGCGCCGCTAGACACCACGTTCATCACCCAAATGCCCAAACCCGGTCACATGGGATTCGCCTCACACTCCGGCGCCATTGTCGGCGGCGCCATCGACTGGGCCATCGAGATGGGCGTCGGCTACAGCCGCATTCTGAGTTTGGGCAACCAGGTGGACGTGAGTATTTCCGACGGCGTGAACATGCTCAACGACGACCCCCACACCCACGTCATCAGCCTGTATGCCGAAGGCATTCCCAACGGCCCGCGATTCGTGGAAACTGCCGCCGCCATCTACCGGGACAAACCGATCGTGATGGTCAAGGCTGGTCGCACCGCCGCGGGCGCCCGCGCCGTGGCCTCGCACACCGGCGCGCTGGCGGGCGCCGGTCGCGCTTACGAGGCCGCCTGCCACCGGGCCGGGGTCTTGATGGTGAATTCGCTCCAGGAGCAAAATGACGTAGCCATGGCCCTGGCCACGCAGCCCCTTCCGCAGGGCAGGCGCGTCGTCCTGGTCACCAATGCCGGCGGCCCGGCCGCGCTGGCTTCGGATCAGCTAGACGAGTTGGGCCTCACGCTGGCGGATCTCAGCCCTGAGACCATCGCGCGCCTCGGAGCGGTGACGCCGCACGACGCGCAGCTCAGCAATCCGGTCGATATGCTAGGCGGTCCTCAGGCCGAAATGTACTACGACGCTTTGAAGGTCGCCTTAGAAGACAAGGGCGTCGACATGGCAATGGCGCTTTTCGTTCCCCAGGCAATCACCCCGGTGAACGATGTAGCCCGGAACGTCGTGAAGGTCGCCCAGGAAACCGGTAAGCCCGTGGTCTGCTGCCTCGTGGGGGGAATGAGCATCCCGGAAGCCATTCACATTCTCAACGAAAACGGCGTGCCCTTCTATCAGGATCCCAACCGTGCAGCGCGCGCGCTCGCGGGACTATGGCAATATGCAGAACTGCAGCGTCGCAGCGACCTGACGCCCACGCCGGTTCCCGGCGTGGACCGCGAACGCGCCCGCAGGATTCTGCGTGCAGCCTGGAAAACCCGGGGAGAGGGATTCATCGACGCAGAGATCGCGGCTCAGGTCGCGGCAGCATATGGTGCGCGCGTCCCCTTCTCCGGCATCGCTGCGAACGTGGAAGAAGCTGTACTCCTGGCGCAACAAGCCGGTTATCCCGTCGTAGCCAAACTGATTGCGCCGGGTGTCGTGCACAAAGCCGACGTCGGCGGCATCGCGCTCAATTTGCAGGATGCAGAAGCAGTGCGTGCAGCCACGGAACGCATGATCGGAGGGGACGCAGACCGGAGCGTCATGATCCAGCAGATGGCCCCCCAAGGCCAGGAGGTTATCCTGGGTGCGCAGCGCGACCCGCAGTTCGGGCCGCTGCTGATGTTCGGCATGGGGGGCATCTACGTGGAGGTATTCAAGGACGTGGCCTTCCGCCTGGCGCCCCTCTGCGAAACCGATGCGCGGGACATGATCCTGGAGACCGCAGCCGGCAAACTCCTGCAAGGCGTTCGGGGCCAAGTTCCGGGAGATATGGAGGCCGTAATCGACACCCTGCGGCGCATTGGGCAGCTGGTCGCCGATTTCCCATGCATCCGCGAGTTGGACATCAATCCCTTGATCGTGGGTCCCGCAGGACATGGCGCCTGGGCTGTTGATGTACGCATGGCATTAAGCGAGCAACCTGAGTAAGAATGACCGATCGAGTCAATCGCGCGGGCCAGAAACCCGCGCGATTTTCTATCCATCCGAATAGCGTGCAGCTATCTGCTCTCCATAGTCGCGCATCGTATCGCGAAGTGCATCCGGCGAGAGCACCGCGACCGCGCCTCCCAACCCCAACAATCGCGCGCGGGCCTCGAATAGGGACTCGAACGTCAAGGTCAACGTGACCCACTCGGCTCCGTCGGCGGCGGGAGCGCGCGCCGCTGTTTCAGTAGCGCGCCGTCCCAGATAGTAAGGAAGATCAGGCAAAGCGCCGGCTTTCACCCGAACCGTTGTATGAAACATCGCGAACCCTCCGGCGCGTTCGGCGCACCACGCCTGCCAGAATGACTCCAGGTCGAAATCCTCCGAGCGCTCGAAATGCCGGTCCGTGAGCCGCGCCTCCCGTAATTCAGAAATGCGATGCACGCGCAGGCGTCCCTCGCGTGCACACACCAGATACCAGACGCCGGCCTTGGCAACCAGACTGTACGGGGCCACCACCCGCTCTATCTCCAACGCGAAAGGAGGATGGTATTTGATGAACAACTCCCGATCTTCCCAAACAGCCTGGTGGATCGTCTGCAGGTAGGGCAGCGCGCCGCCATCGCGATGCCACCATGTCGAATCCAGATAGAATCGCTGCCGGACCTGCGCCTCGTCGCCCTGGCGGCTCGTGGGCAGCGCCGCCGTGAGCTTCAACAAGGCCGCCTTCAATTCCTGACGAATGCCAAGGTCGGCGAGGGGGGCCGGAATGCTGAGCATGAAGAGCGCGCGCACTTCCCGTTCAGAAAGCCCGGTCAACGTCGTCCGGTACCGGTCCAGCAGCTCAAAGCCGCCATTCCGTCCTTGCTCGGCGTAGATGGGCACCCCGGCGGCGCTGAGTGCATCCACATCACGTAAAATCGTCCGCTGAGACACCTCTAATTCCTCCGCCAGTTCCCGCGCCGACATGCGCCCCCGCGTCTGCAACAACATCAACAGTGACAACAAACGATCTGCCCGCATCCACGCCACCTCCGAATTCCCCGAATAATCCCATTGTAGCACAAAACTATGCCACAAGATGTCATAGTTTTCACGGTATGCTAAGGATGTCGGGAGATGCACGCAGGTGCACCGGAAATTGCAGATAGAATAAGGAGCGACCCATGCATGAGATAGAAGTACGCATCGTGAAGCTGGAGCCCATGCGCGTAGCGCGGTTCCACGGATATGGCACAGGTCCCGAGGACATCGCCTGGCAGAAACTGGAAACCTGGGCAAAAACGAAAGGGCTTCTCGATTTCAGTGAAGCCCACCGGATCTTCGGCTTCAACAACCCCGATCCGGCTCCCGGAAGCCCGAAGTATGGCTACGATTTCTGGATCACGGCAACGCCAGAAGAAACCTCAGGAGAAGACGTCGAGATCATCGAGTTTCCAGGGGGGCTGTACGCTGTGACGCTGTGCCCCATCAAGGATGGGGATTTCGAGAACATCGGGCGGGTGTGGAAGCAGCTTGTCACCTGGCGCGAGGATAGCCCGTACAAATGCGGGCATCACCAGTGGCTCGAGAAACACGTTCACATCGGAGAACCCGGGCACGATTTCGATCTGGATCTGTATCTGCCCATCTCGGAATAGGCGGGAGTGCATGCACCGGGTAGCACTCAGAAAAGCGTCACCCCGTGATACTCATACACTGGCAGAGATATCGAAACGCGCCTTTCACAGCGATAGCCACTGCGGAGCGCCGGGTAGCGCAGAGGGACCGCCGGGGTATGCATCGGCAGAATGGCAACGCCAGATCATGAAGCAGGGTGATTATTACAAGGTGTTGCTTGATGGGCGAATCATCGGTGGGGCCATCGTCTTTCGCCGGGCGCCGCGCGAATATGAGCTGGCGCGCATCTTCATTGACCCAGAAGTTCATAATCAGGGCGTGGGCGCGCAAGCGATGACCCTCCTAATGGAATCCTATCCACTGGCGAAGCGCTGGACGCTGGAGACGCCGGTATGGAACACGCGCACCCGCCACTTCTACGCAAAGCTGGGCTTTTCGGAAATCGGGTTCGCCCCCCACGATGGTGTGCTGTTCGAGAAGCGCATCCCGTCGCCGTAACGCCGGTAAGAACGCACCGGGGTTCCTGGATGAGACACACAGGAACCCCGGTCATGTACACCAGACAAGTCTTGTAACGGAACTCTGAATCTT
>JAFGNR010000322.1 GCA_016926915.1 Anaerolineae bacterium | reverse complement strand
AGGCGTAGCAGGTAGGCCAGGTACGGTCGCCCGGCCAGTCCCGGGCCGCTTGCCTTCTGGTCCATGGTTGCACCTCGCTTTGCCACAATCTGCCCCCCATGCTAGCACACCGGCGTAGAGAAAACGTAGAGAAATTGTCCGGCCTATCCAAAAGCGGTATACTGTTACTAAGAACGATTCGCGTATCAGAGCGATTCGGCGCGGGAGCAGCGATATGCCGCATCTATCACTTTGTGTGCTGGGTTCATTTCAAGCCGATCTGGACGGGACGTCGCTCACGGCCTTGAAATCGAACAAGGTCCGTGCTCTACTGGCCTACCTGGCGGTGGAGTGCGAGCGGCCCCACCCCCGCGAGACGTTGGCCGGCTTGTTGTGGCCCGAGCTGCCAGAAAGTGCGGCGTTGGCCAACCTGCGCGACGCGCTGGCTAACCTGCGCCGGAATCTCCAGGAGGAGCAGCAGGCCAGCCCCCTGATCGCCGTCACCGCCGGGTCGCTGCAGTTCAATGCCCAAGGCGACTGCTGGGTAGATGCCCTGGCCTTTGCCGACCTGACGCGTCAGCGCTCAGGCCCAATGACACAAACCTCAGAGCCCCAGGCGCTGGAGCAAGCCCTGGCGCTGGTCCAGGGCGATTTTCTGGAAGGGTTCTGGGTACGCGACAGCGCCCCCTTCGAAGAGTGGCAGTTGCTCAAGCGGGAGCAGATTCAGCGCCAGGTCACAGTCCTCCTCTACCAGCTGGCCGGTCACTATACCGATCAGGGCGCCTACGCGCAGGCCGCGACCCACCTGCGCCGCTTGTTGCACCTGGCCCCCTACGACGACGAAGCCTGCCAGCGCTTGATGTGGGTCCTCGCCCTGGATGGAAAACGGGGCGAGGCCCTGGCCCATTACCAGGCGTGTCACGACTTGCTGGACCGGGACCTGGGGGTGGCTCCAGCAGCCGAAACGACGGTCCTGTACCGGCGCATCCGGGATGGGGAAATCGGGAAACTGGGGAATTGGGGATTTGGAAAAGCAGGCCCGGCGACGCGAATGGGCAGCGCTGAGGGGGTGGGATTTGTGGGGCGCGAGGAGGAACTGGCGCGGCTCGCTGCGTGGCTGGACGCGACCCTGGCCGGCCAGGGTCGCGTCGCCCTGGTGGCGGGCGAGGCCGGCAGCGGCAAGACGGCCCTGCTGGAAGCCCTGGCGGCGCGAGCGGTGGCCGCCCACGGCGCGCTGGTGGTGGCGCGCGGCCGGTGCAACGCCCACGCCGGGGCCGGCGACCCCTACCTGCCCTTCCGCGAGATCCTGCAGGCGCTGACCGGCGACGTGGAGGGCCAGCGGGCGGCAGGCTCCCTTCCCGGCGAACAAGCCCGCCGCCTGTGGGCGCTGCTGCCAACCACCGCCCAGGCGCTGGCCGCCCACGGCCCCGACCTGATCGATACCTTTATACCCGGCGCCGCTCTCTTGCAGCGCGTTGAGGCCTTTGCTCCCTGGAATTCCGCCTGGCACACGCGCTTGAGAGCGCTGGCTGAGCGACCCCGTCCGCCAGACACCCGGGCCGGCCGCCGCCAGGCAGCGCTATTTACCCAGGTCACGGCCGTGCTTTCAGCGGTGGCGCGGCGCGCCCCCCTGCTGCTACTCGTGGACGATCTGCACTGGGCCGATGGCGGCACAACAGCACTGCTTTTTCACCTCGGCCGGCGGCTGGCCGGCAGCCCCATCCTGATCGCCGGAGCCTACCGGCCTTCCGCTCTAAACCTTATCCGCAACAAACCGGTGGACGACAGGCGCGAGTCTCATCCCCTGGCGCTGGTGATCGACGAGTTTGGACGCGCCTGGGGCGAAGCCAGTGTGGATCTGGATCAGGCTGACGGCCGTTGCTTTGTCGACGCGTTGCTCGACGCCGAGCCCAACCACCTGGACGCCCCCTTCCGCGAACGGCTCTACCGCCACACCGGCGGCAACGCCCTCTTTGCCGTCGAACTGCTGCGCAGCTTTCGCCGCCAGGGTGTCCTGGTGCAAGACGAAACAGGCTGCTGGATCGAGGGGCCGGACCTGGATTGGAGCCACTCGCCGGGGCAGGTGCAAGCGGTGCTGGCCGGACAGATGAACGCGCTGCCGGCTGGCGATAGGGCGCTGCTCGACGCAGCCAGCGTGCAAGGCGAAACTTTTGTCGCCGAGGTGGCGGCCCGCGCGCTGAATACCGACGCCGCCGAGGTCGCCCGCCAGCTGAGCGGCCCCTTGGCCCGCCAACAGCGCCTGGTGAGCGCTGCCGGGCTGGAGTGGGTGACGCCGGAGGCAATCCCCCCATCAGAGGCTGCCTCCCCCCTCCCACAGCCCCTCTCTCACTACCGTTTCCGCCATATTCTGGTGCAGGACTATCTCTACCACCAGATCGATGAAGTCGCGCGAGCGCGCCTGCACGCGGCTACCGGTCAGGCTATCGAGGCGCTGTGTAGCCCCGACCCGGCGGCGCTGGCGCTTCAAGCTGGCCAGCTTGCGCGTCACTTTGCCGCCGCCGGTCAGCCCTTCCGGGCCGCCGAATACCATCTGCGCGCCGCAGAAGAAGCCCTGCGCCTATCCGCGTCCGAGGAAACGATCGCCCATCTACGCCAGGGACTGGCGCTGCTGTCGGCGCTCCCCGACTCGCCGGCGCGCGCCCGGCTCGAGATGGAACTGTCCCTGGCCCTCAACACACCCCTCGTCTTCACGCGCGGTTTTGGCTCGGCAGAACAGGTGCAGGCCCACGAACAGCTCTATCATCTATGCCAGCATCCTACCCTGGCCAACAGCCCCCACCGAACGATGGCGCTGACCCTGGTGGCCTATGCTGCAGCCTGGTCAGCGGACACCGCCCGCGCCGTAAGGATCGGGCGGCAGCTTCTCGACTTGGCCCAAGCCACGGGGCATGCCCAACGAATCTCCCTGGCCCATTGGGTGTTAGGCACCGCCTACCTGTTTGCGAGCGAAATGAAATCGGCCCGGGAGCACCTGGACCTGGCCCTGGCCAGCTACGATCCGGCGCTGCCTGGCCTGCCCGGCTGGCCGTACCAGGTCGATCCGGGCGTGTTCAGCTCAATCCTACGCGCCCAATTACTCTGGATGCAGGGCTACCCGGACCAGGCGCGCCGCGACCTAGAGGCAGCGTCGCGACTCACACAGCGACTGGCGCACCCCCCAAGTCAGGCGTTGGCCCGTTTTGTAGTGGCCGCGACCCTCTATCACCTCGGCCGCGACGTGGCGCCCATGGCGCGCCTCGTCCAGATTCCGCTCCGCCCAGACGAAACGACCGAGGTGCTGGATGGACTGCGTGATCTGTTGGCTGCCCGGCAGCAGGCTGAAACGATGGCGTCCAGAGAGCCGGCCGGGGACGGAGAAAGCCAGGCGAACGATGTTCTGTTAGAAGGGCAAGCAGGGGTGGAGCTGTTCCACGCGGTCGGCCCCCAGGTTGGCAACGCACCGCTGCTGTTGATTCTGGCCGATGGGTATGCCCTGGCCGGCCGGTCAGAACCGGCGCTCAACGCCGTGGAGCAAGCCTTGCGCCTGATCGAGCGCACGTCTGTGCGCCTGTACGAACCTGAGGCGTACCGCGTGCTCGGAGAGCTGCTGCTAATGCACGGTGAGCCGGCAGCGGCTGCCGAGGATTGTTTCAAGCGCGCCATTGACGTGGCCCACCGCCTCGACCAGCGCTGGTGGGAGTTACGGGCCACCGTCAGCCTGGCCCGCCTGTGGGCAATCGAGGGCCGCCGGGAGCAAGCGCACGCTCTGCTGGACGCCGTATATGGCTGGTTCACAGAAGGGTTCGATACACCGGACCTGGTTGAAGCGCGGGCTTTGCTGGCAGCGCTGCAGTGAATCGCACTACCCGCGCGCGTCATCCCCAACCGGGCGCTCATCCGGTTCGCGACGGTCGCGCGCTGCAACCGGCAACGCATCCAACGACATTTCGGCAACGCGACAGAAATCGATCTCCAAGGGGCGGCCCGTGACCACATCACACTCCCCTGGTAGCCGGAGCGCCAGCGCGCGTTCCTGGGTGATCACGCCGGAAACCTCCAGGGGGAGAGCCCCCATCAAGACCCGGCAGAGATATGTTTCCGGTTCGGGCAGCAGGCGTTCTGGCGGAATGGCCACGTGCACCACACGGCCAGCGCCAGGCGCAGCTTCCACACCTGCCACGGTCCCCGTCAGCCGGTAGGGGCGCCCCAGGAGATCATTGGCCAGGGCCAGGTTGCCTTCGTGAAGCGCCTGGCGGATTTGCGTGCTCCGCACCGGGCGGCCTTGCCACCGGAATCGATGGAAGATATGGACGTCGAAGTCATGCCGCTGACCGGCGTCCTTCAGAAATGCAACATCTCCCTCACGATCCCGCCCCAGGGCGAAATCCGGACCCGCCCACAGCGCCGCCATGCCCAGGTGACGTTTCAACAAGAGAACGAACGCCTCAGCCGGAATCGCGCGGACCCGGCGATCGAATTGTAGGACCGCGACCCCATCCATCCCCAGGGGCGTCATGAAATGAATGCGTTCATCCAAAGAGGTAAGTTGCCAGTTTCGTAACCCTTGGAAGAGCTGCCGGGGCAAGGGATCGAAGGTCACCACCACGGCTTGCATACAGGAAGCCTGGGCCTGCTGTACCAGACTGGCAATCAAAGCCTGGTGACCGCGATGCACCCCATCGAACGACCCCAGGGTGACACTGGTAGGCCCGTCCAGTGCTACGTGCATTAGATCTCGCTCAACCCACATCGATCCCACAGCCCTATAAGCTCAAGTCCTGGTCAGATGCATCAAGAGTCGCGCAACACGAGACTGGGGCGCCAAGCCCCATCCGTGGTGGGAATCAGTACAGCGATCAAGGTCCCGTCGGGGGCCAAGGCCTGTAGTTCCGGGGAATCGGGCGCGTCGGTGAGCACAATGCGTTGGCCCTGGCACACGGCGCGTACCTGTTCCGGCGCCAGCATGACGCCTGGAAAGCGCAGGGCCATTTGTGGGGGCAACAACGCGGTTTGGAGGCGACCCTCGCGGGCGAGTGCGCGCAGGCACTCCAACGATAAGCTCTCGGCGATCTCGAAACTGCCGGAGCGCGCGCGGGTCAAGGCAGCAACGTGGGCGCCGCATCCCAACATCTGTCCCAGGTCGTGGGCCAGACTTCGGACATAGGTACCGGCTGAACAGGTCATCTCAATGGTGAGGTCCGGGGGATCCCACGAGCGGCGCTCGAGCGCGTGAACGGTCACCGTCCGCAGCGGGCGTTCGACCTCTTTCCCTTGACGGGCCAACTTATAGAGCGGTTGGCCCCCAACCTTCACGGCAGAGACCATGGGAGGACGTTGTTGAATTTCGCCGCGAAAGACTGCCAGCGCAGCATCAATCGCCGCCGCATCGACGTCGACGGGATAGCGCGCCACAACGTCGCCTTCGGCGTCGTAGGTCGTCATCGTAATGCCCAACCGGATGACCGCGTGATAGGTCTTGTCGGACACACTGAGATACCGCGCCAGACGGGTGGCTTTGCCCACGAGCACAACCAACACTCCCGTGGCCAGCGGATCCAGCGTGCCGGCATGCCCCACGCGACGTGTCCCGACCAGGCGGCGCGCGACGTCGACTACGTCGTGGGACGTCATGCCCGCCGGCTTGTTGATATTCAGCAAGCCGCAAAGGTCAGGACGACCGGTCTCAGGAATCCGCCGCCGTCCCACCGGCCAACACCTCCCGTAGCCGTGGGAGCACGTGATCGACAACGGTCGCGAGAGAACCGGCCACCGAACAACCGGAAGCCAGAAGATGCCCCCCGCCCCCTAGCGATCTCGCGATTTCGGCGACATTGAAACCGGGTCGCGCCCGAAAGCTGATTTTGACCGTGCCATCCTCCATTGCGGTGAAGGTAGCAATGATGTGGGCCTCACGGATGCGGCTCAAAAGATTGCCCAGGTCCATGTCATCATGGTCTGCGATGCCTAGCGCGTGTTTCGCGTCCAGCGGGAAGGTTGTCCAGGCCAGGTGATCCTCGAGCTGCAATCGTTGCAGCGCGACGCCCCAGGCCCGCATCTGCTGGTACGGCACGGCATCGAGAGTTTTCTGCATAACCTTCTGGTAGTCCCCGCCGGCCGCAACCAGCCGCCCCACGAACTCCAGGAGCTCCGGGTCGACGTTGGCCGTGCGCAAGCCCCGCGTATCCGTCAGCACCGCCACCAAGAGACACGTCGCCATATCCGGCCGCAGCCGAACGCCTAACGCCTCGATCAATTGGATCATGGGCAATGCGGTGGCCGCCGCATCAGGCATGACGAAGTTGACGTCGCCAAAGGCATCATTGGTCGCGTGATGATCGACGACCAGCAAAGGATAGCGGTCGCGCCAGGCCTCTTTGTAGATGCCCCCGGTACGCTTCAGATCGCTCATATCGACCGCCACGACGAGATCGATGTCCGCATCGCCGGCGACATCCACCAGAAATGCCTCCACCCCTGGCAGGTACCGCATCGTGTCGGGCGCCGGGTGCACACAGGCAACCAACGGCGCCTTGCCCAATTCCAGCAGGGCTAGACGCAACGCCAATACGCTGCCAATTGTGTCCCCATCCGGGCGCGGATGCGCAATCAGCAACGGGCGTTGGCTGTTAGCCAACAGGTGGGCCGCATCCTCAAGATTCGACGACATCTTCCACTTCTTCGTCGTCGCCAACCCCGTCTACGTGATATTCATGCAGCAAGGCCTCGATTCTCTCGCCGTGCGCCAGGGAGGGATCGTAGGAAAAGACCAGCTGCGGTAAATTACGCAACCGCAGCGTAGGCGCCATTTCCGAGCGTAGCCATCCGGTCGCGCCATCCAGCGCAGCCTGCACCTCGGCCCGTTCCTCGGCGGTCCCCATGATACTATAAAAGATCTCCGCTCGCGTCGTATCGCGATTCACCACCACGTCCGTGATGGTCACTTTGGCCAATCTCGGGTCATTACTTTCTTCCAACAACAGCTGTGTGACTTTCCGCTGAATCAAGGCGCCGACGCGCCCTAGATATTTCTTCCCCATCTTCGTCCTCTCAAACTCCACCGGCACGCATCAGTGCAGGTCCCAGGGGCTGTTCCCAGCCCCTACCCTTACAACCTGCCAGCGCTACACCTGGGATTCTCTTGCCATGACGAAAAACTGTAAACGATCCCCTTCTTCCAGATCTTCGAAGTTCGTGACGTTAACGCCACATTCGTAGCCCTCACGGACTTCGCGAACATCTTTCTCGAAGCGCTTCAAGGAACTGACGTCGCTTTCATGCAAGACCGCTCCGCCGCGAATGACCCGCACTCTGGCATTGCGGCGAATCTCTCCACTGACGACGTAACACCCGGCGATCTTACCGATTTTGGGAATGCTGAACACCGCGCGCACCTGGGCTTCGCCAATGATCCTTTCTACGTACACCGGTTCCAGGAGCCCCTTCATGGCCTTTTCTACTTCATTGATCAACTCGTAGATAATGTCATAAACCTTGATATCCACGCTCTCATCGCCGGCCATGCGCCGCGCCGAGGCATCCATGCTCACGCGAAAGCCGATGACAATCGCCTCGGAGGCCAGGGCCAGGCTGATATCCGACTCGGTAATGTTCCCGGCGGCAGCGTGAATGATGTTGATCTTGATGTCGCCGACGGCCAGCTGCTCCAGCGAGTTCACAATGGGTTCGATCGATCCTTGAACGTCGGTTTTCAACACGATCGCCAATTCCTTGGCCTGTCCTTCGCGAATCCGTGCGGAAATCTCGTCGAGCGACAGCGGGCGACGCGTAACCACCTGCTGCAGCGCCTTGGTGTCATCGTGGCGCTTCTGGGCCACGGCGCGCGCAATGCGCTCATCGTTCACCACCTCAAGACGATCGCCGGCCGCCGGGACGTCGTGCAGCCCGATAATAACCGCCGGCGTGCCGGGAGGCGCTGTGCGGTGGCGCTTGTTGTTCTCATCTTCCAACGCCCGGACGCGCCCCCAAGTCTCCCCTACGACAACCACATCCCCGGTTCTGAGGGTCCCGTTCTGAACCAACACCGTGGCAACCGGCCCCCGGCGCTTGTCGAGTTTGCCCTCCAGGACCGCGCCAATGGCCTGCCGCTCCGGATTGGCCAGGACCCCCATTTCATCGGCCACAAGAATGATAGCCTCCAACAAGTCTTCCAGGCCGATCCTGTTGCGAGCAGAAACCGGGATAATCATGGTGCTCCCGCCCCACTCATCGGGGACCAAGCCCTGCTCGGAGAGCTCCTGTTTGGTCACTTCCGGGCGCGCGTTAGGTTTGTCGATTTTGTTCAACGCCACGATGATCGGGACATGAGCAGCGCGCGCGTGATTGATGGCCTCGATGGTCTGCGGCTTCACGCCATCATCGGCCGCCACGACCAACACGGCAATGTCGGTGGTGTGGGCGCCCCGGGCGCGCATGGCGGTGAACGCCTCGTGGCCGGGGGTATCGAGAAAGGTAATCCGGCGGTCGCCATGTTTGATCTGGTACGCGCCGATGTGTTGGGTAATGCCGCCGCTCTCACCGCCCGCCACGTTTGCGTGGCGAATCGCATCCAACAGGGATGTCTTCCCGTGATCCACATGTCCCAATACCGTCACCACCGGGGGACGCGCCTTGAGATCCTCCTGGTTTTCCCCCAGAAGTAATCGCTGCCAGGGTGAAAGTTCGGATTCCTCATCCTCTTCTTCAGATAATTCAGGGTAGGGAAGTTTGGCGTCGAATCCATGCTCAGCAGACACCACCGCTGCAGTGTCAAAATCGATCTGCTGATTGATGCTGGCCAGAACGCCATTGCTCATCAATGTCTTGATAATCTGAATCGGGCTGATCTCGAGTAAGTCAGCCAGCTCCCGGACCGTAATGACTTCCGGAATGGTGACTTCTTTTTCTTGTACCGCTTTCTTCATACTCAGCCTCCTAGTTCTTGAAATCCCTCAACAGGTCACACGTCCGGTTCCCGGCAAGGGTTACATCCCCCCATGAACCACCGGAGTGGGTGGGGCCAACCGGACTGCGACACTACTTGAACCAACGCACCGGCTTTCGCGACCTCACGTGGCTGCCGTCTCTTCTGGAACCGGCAACGCTTCAGGCAAGGTTTCAGCATAGGCGCGGAGCATAGCCTCCGTCTCGGGAGAAACAGACGCGCGCAAGGCCCGGCTCAAGGCGCCCCGTTTGAGCGCCTGCTCCCAACAGGGACGGCAGCGACACAGATACGCCCCCCGCCCATTGAGCTTGCCGGTCTCATCGACCACAATCTCCCCCGATACAGTATGGACAACACGGACCAACGACCGCTTAGGACGCTGGGTCCGGCAGGCCACACAGGTACGTTCAGGAACATGCCGCCGCTTTTGCGCGCGTTTCGCATTTTTCATGATCATCCCACAAAGACCAAAAGAGGTGCCAAAGCATCCATCTTTGGCACCCCACAATCACACAACTGCCCGCTGGTAGCTGTCGTCCTACCGTCGTCTCATGTGTCGAATTTCCAGACGGACACCAGGATTACCAAAATGGATCTACTCAGCCGCCGTAATCATCCCACATGTCGCGCGCACCGCCACGCCGGCGCTTGCGGACCACGAAGGTCTCGCCGGACTCATCATCGTAAACCAATGCTCGGTCGCGGCGCTTGCGCTTGCTGCGGTCTTTGTCGCGATGGTCGGACCCCTTGCGGAACTCATCCCCTTCTTCCTCTTCGAACTCATCGAAGCCCACCCCCCAGGTAGCTGCGGTCTTGTCCACTTCTTCTGTGGGACCTTCTACCGCTGCGGTTTCGCCGCCCCCTGCTGGCAGGGCTTCTGCTGGCTGGGCCTCGGCTTGTACGGTCTCTGCTGGCGGAGACGCCTGTTCAGCTTCGGTTGCGACCGCGGCCTCAGCCGCCGCAACCTCCGGTTCAACCGCCATCACGCCCTCGTCGCCGGCT
>JAFGNR010000321.1 GCA_016926915.1 Anaerolineae bacterium | reverse complement strand
TATGGAATACTCCACCAGATTCCGGCAGACTTTCGCCGGGCAGGTCTTGTCATAGATGTGCGCTTCGTATTCGTGGCGGAAATACTTGAGGGTGCTCAAGACGGGATTCGGCGCCCCCTTTCCCAGACCGCACAGCGACCCTTGTTGAATGAAACGGCCCAGGGTCTCGAGCCGTTCGAGATCCTCGGGCTTGCCGTACCCCTCGGTGATGCGCACGAGGATGGCGAGCATCTCCCGCGTTCCCAGCCGGCACGGCGTGCACTGTCCGCAGGATTCACCCTGCGCGTATTCCATGAAATAGCGCGCGATATCCACCATGCAGACGTTTTCGTCCATCACGACGAATCCGCCGGAGCCCATGAGCGAGCCGACTTGGGTTAGCGATTCGTAGTCTACGGGCAGGTCCAGGTGTTGCGCCGGAATACAGCCGCCCAGCGGCCCGCCAGTCTGCACGGCCTTGAAGGTCCCGCCGTTGAGAATGCCGCCGCCCACGTCGAAGACAATCTCGCGAATGGTAATCCCCAGGGGCACCTCGATGAGTCCGGTATGCGCCACCTTGCCCGCGATGGCGAAGGTCTTGGTACCCTTGCTCTTTTCGGTGCCCATCGAGGCAAACCACGCGCCGCCATTGAGGATGATCTGCGGCGCGTTGGCGTAGGTTTCTACGTTGTTGATGTTGGTGGGTTTCTCCCACAGGCCCGATACCGCCGGATAGGGCGGTCTGGGGCGTGGGATGCCGCGCTGGCCTTCGATGGAGCGCATCAGGGCGGTCTCCTCGCCGCAGACGAAGGCCCCGGCCCCCATGCGCACCTCCAGATCGAAATCGAAACCGGCGCCAAAGATGTCTACGCCCAGCAGCCCGTACGCGCGGGCCTGCGCAATGGCAGTGCGCAGCGCGCGGATGGCGTGGGGATACTCGGCCCGCACGTAGAAATAGCCCTGGCGCGCGCCAATGGCATACGCAGCAATCGCCATCCCCTCGATCACGGCATGAGGGTCGCCTTCCAAGACGCGCCGGTTCATGAAGGCCCCTGGATCGCCTTCATCTCCATTGCAGATCACATATTTGGTGTCGCCGGGACTGCGCCGGGCGAATGACCACTTCAGCCACGTCGGGAATCCGGCCCCACCCCGCCCGCGCAGGCCGGAGCGTTTGACTTCTTCGATGACCTGTTCGGGCGTCATCTTGGTCAACACTTGGGCCAGCGCTTCGTAGCCGTCGTTGGCGATGTAATCCTCGATGTTATCCGGGGCGATGGCGCTCACGTTGCGCAGCACGACGCGCACTTCTTTGGCGGTGGGGGGCGGCAGCGGATCGACCGGCAATCCCTGGACCGTGAGCGCTTCGACCACGCGACCCTTCAGGAGATGCTCCACGACGATCCGGTGGACGGTTTCCGGGGTCAGGTTGCCGTAACGCGCTCCCTCGGGGTAGACCAGCATCTCGACGCCCTGCGCCGGGAATCCCAGGGCCGGGACTTCATGCACGGCGATTTCAGCGAGCAAATCGTTGTCCGCCAGCGCCCGGTAGAGCGCCCGGGTGACGTGTGTGCTGTCAGCCTGTGAGGTCTCTATCAAGATGTGTGTACGGCGCCAGGTCATTTTCCCCTCCTTTGCGCCGGCGAGGCTTACGCGCGCATCCCATGATACCGAGATTCGCGCATTCCGGCAACTCGCGGGTTCCGGAAACAACAACGCGCCCGCAGGGCTTGACCTACGGGCGCGTCCTCATCACACGCTGCGCGGACGTTCAGTCCCGCCGCGCGCTATCCACAACCTCGCCATCCGGCCCGATCAGTTCGATCTTGATCGGCATCTGGCCAATGGCGTGGGTTGAGCAGGAGAGGCACGGGTCGTGGGCGCGAATGGCTGCTTCGACGCGGTTGAGCATGCCCTCCGTCAACTTGGCGCCGTCGACGTAGCGCTTTGCCACCATGTTGACCGAGTGATTCATGGAGAAGGCGTTGCCGGCGGTCGCCACAATCATGTTGACTCTGGCGATGACGCCCATGTCGTTCGTCCAGTAGTGGTGGAAGAGCGTGCCGCGCGGCGCTTCCAGGCAGCCGACGCCCTCGCCGGTGATCTCGCCGGGGGCGTTGACCAGGTCGGTCCCCAGGATGTCGGGATCGTCCATCAGTTCCTTCGCGCGTTCCAGGGCGTAGATCGTCTCGATGAGGCGGGCGTAGTGGAAATAGAGCGTGCCCTCGACCGGCTTGCCGCCGTTCAGCGATTTCCAGATCTTCATCTCGCTTTGCGCCATGGGCGTGCTGATGTGGGTTGCCACGTTGAGGCGTCCCAGCGGGCCGACGCGATAGATGCCCTCGGGGTACCCGCGCTTCTTGTAGAAGGGGGCTTTGAGATAGGTGTAGGTGTTGACGTGTTCGCCGATGTAGTCCAGGTAGTTGCAGGGATCGAACTCTTCGAGCAACGTCCCGTCGGCGTCGATCAGGCGGAGCGTCCCGTGGTAGAGTTCCAGCGCGCCGTCGTCCTGCACCAGGCCCAGGTAGGCGGAGGGGAAGACGGCGAATTCGTCCATGACCTGCTGGTTGTTCGCCATCCAGCCCTTGAGGAACTCGATGCCCACCATGGCGGTGGCGATGTGGTCGTCGACCTCGCGTAGAATCCACTCGCGATCTTCGGGCGCCAACGGGCGGGTGACGCCGCCGGGCACGCCGAAAATCGGGTGCACGCGTCGTTCGCCCAACTTGCGGATAATCTCCTGACCAAAGGCGCGCAGTTTGACGGCTTTCACCGCCAGGGCGGGGTTTGCCTGCACCACGCCGCCCACGTGACGAATCTTCGGGTCCGCGTCGAAGCCCAGGATCAGATCCGGGCCGGCGAGCTCGAAGAAGTGCATACCGTGGGACTGAATCATCTGTCCCATGTGCATTAAGTCGCGCAGCTTGTGCGCGGTCGGCGTCGGCGATGTGCCCGCGATCTGGTCGCAGGCTTTGATCGAGGCCAGGTGGTGACTTACCGGGCAGATGCCGCAGGTTCGCGGTGTGATCTGGGGCATTTCGTAGAACATCCGCCCCTCACTGAACTTCTCGAAACCACGGAACTGCTCAACGTGAAAGAAGGAATCCTTCACCTTTCCGTCATCGCCCAGGTAAATCGTGATCTTCGCGTGCCCCTCGATGCGGGTCACCGGGGAAATGGTAATCTTTTCGGCCATGGTATGCTACCCCCCATCACTGCCGTATTTCAAGACCTTGCCCTCCAATTTGGGCATGCGGCCTTCCAACAATTCTGTTAAGACGAACCAAATCGCGTCGGCGGAGGGTGGGCAACCCGGCAGATAGATATCCACGGGCACCACATCGCCCACACCCATGACGCGATCCGTGAGCGGCGTCAAATCTTCATGATGTGGTATTTCGCCATCCACGGTGCTCTCCGTTTCGATATAGCCGCGGCGCAGCACCTCTTCGGTATCGAAGAAGTTGCGCATCGTGCAGATACCGCCGGTCACCGCGCAGTCGCCCAGGGCAATGAGGATCTTGCAGCGGTCGCGCATCAGCTTCGCCTCTGCTTTCTCCTCCTCGTTGCCGATGCCGCCCGTCAAGATGCCCACGTCGACCCCTTCCTCGGGTGGGTGCTTGAGGTCGGTGATTGGCGTTGAGCTCAGTTCCACGTACTTGAGCAATTCCACGATGCGCTCGTCGATGTCCAGGAAGGACATGTGGCAACCGGCGCAGGACTCCAGCCATTGCGAAGCAACTTTGATCTTTCCCATAGCATTTCCTCATCCATAAACAGGTACGCTATGATGCGCGAATTTCTCGCGCTCGCGAACCCTTCGCGCAGAACCCTGCGCGCTCGCGAATCCTTCGCGCGGAACCCTTCGCGCTCGCGAATCTTTCGCGCAGAATCCTTCGCGCATCACAGCATACGGATCAGCCGATCATATCCGCCAGGGCAGCCAACGCCTCGGCCTCGTCACGCACGTTCTCCGGCATGAGCAGCGCTGCATGCAGCGGCTTGGCGGACCCATCGAGGTTCGTGACGTGGCCTGTGCGCTCCACCCAGATGGGCGTGGGGAGCACGACGTCGGCCTGGTCGACCAGCGGCGAATGATAGGCAGCTTGTACAATTTTGAACGCCCCGTTGACTTTGGCCAGGAGCGCTGCATCTTCGGATTGTTCGCCCAGCAGGAAATAGAGCACATCGACATCCGACGGCTCTTGCGGTTGCAGGCCGGCGGCTGTGGCGCCCTGGGCATTGCGGGCGGGATCCAGGGCCAGGATGTACGCCTCGTCGCCCAACGGCTTCAGCGCTGCGATCACTTCGGGCTTGATCTCCGTCCCGTAGACGACTACGACTTTGCCGGCGCCGGCGGCGGTCTCGACGGCCTTGCCGGCTTCGGCGCTCGTCAGGGTCATGGCGGCGCGCGCGCTCAGCCCGTTTTCGTCGTCGGTAATCACGGCCACCTGTGCGCCCTGGTCGGCGGCGCGGTGGATGAAATAGCCGATGACCCGCTGGTACTCCAGGGGTTGGGCGCCGGTCACGATGATGACGTCGGCGTCGAGCACGTCTTGAACTTTGGCGACCTGCCCGAAACCGAGGGGCGCGACCTGGGGTTCAATCCGTCCTGCCGCTCCATCCACCTTCGCGAACAGCCTGGCGAAAGCGGTCAGGGCTTCGTCGGTAGTAGCGCAGTACGCCAGACCCTGGCACGAGCCGGACTGCAGCTTCTCGGCGACGATCCCCAGCGCTTCATTCCAACCGGCGGCGACCAGTTTCCCATCCTTGCGCACCAGGGGGCCGGTCACGCGCTGGCGTTTCTCGTACAGGGGCTTGAAGCGCCCGTCGACGCACAGCAGGCCGCCGCTGGGTTCGGATTCCCAGACGCCATCTACGCGCAGCAACCGCTGGTAGCGGGTCACTACATCCAGGTCGCAGCCCACGCTGCACTGCATACAGGTGGTCTGGGTGTGGATGACGTCCTTCTCGCGCCCGCCGTAGGCGCTTTTGGCGTCGATCAACGCGCCGGTGGGGCATACCTGGAGACAGGTGCCGCACTCTACGCAGGTGGACTCGCCGAACGGCACGTCCAGGTCCGCAACCACCATGGTCCGGGCGCCGCGATCGCGCAGCCCCAGCGTGTGGTTCGCAGCGATCTCCGAGCAGGCGCGAATACAACGGCTACAGAGAATGCAGCGGTTCGGGTCCATGATGAAGTATTTGCGCGAAGCATCCACTTCCATCTTCTCGAAGGGACGCGGATAAGTCCAGTGATCCAGGCCATAACGATAGGCCAGGTCCTGCAGCTCACAGTCCCCGCTCATCTGGCAGTACATGCAGTAGTGGTTGCGCTCCGAGAAGAGCAGCTCCAACACGAACTTGCGCACCGCGACGACTTTCTCCGTCTCGGTTTCGACTTCCATGCCCTCCGTTGCCGGGCAGGTGCAGGAAGTCTGCAAGCCGCGCATCCCCTTCACTTCGACCAGGCACATCCGGCATGCGCCCCAGTTGGCGAGCGCGGGATGGTGGCACAGCACCGGGATGTCGATGTCAGCCTGCTTCGCGGCTTCCAAGATGGTCTGCCCGCTCTGGGCCACAACCGGTTTTCCATTAATTGTAAGATGAATTTCGCTCATAGGTCGCCTTGCCTCCTTGCATCACACGTCCTACCGTGTCTCACTTATCTCGTTAGGGATGGGCCTGCTCGCCCGCCGGGCCAACGTGTTTGCCCATGGGACAAACACCGGCCGGGCATTCGCCGCGGGCGTGCGCCTCGAATTCCTTGCGGAAGTAGCGGAGACCGGTGATGATCGGCACCGGCGCCGCCTGCCCCAGACCGCAGAACGAGGCCTGGGAAGCATACTCTGCAATCTCTTCCAGCCGGTCCAGATCGACCTGCGTTCCGTATCCCCGGCGCAGGCGATCCAGGGCTTCCAGCATCTGGGTTGTGCCCACGCGGCAGGGTACACACTTGCCGCAGGATTCGAACTTGAAGAAGCGCAGCAACACGTAGGCCAGGTCTACGATGCAGGTATCCTCTGAACTGATCAGCAGCGCGCCGCTTCCCAAAGCCGCTCCGTGTTGGGCCATATTACGGAAGTCCATCGGAACGTCCAGCAGGGCCGGCGGGATGATGCTGCCGGAGGCGCCGCCCGTCTGGGCGCATTTGAACTGCTTGTTGCCCTTCATGCCGCCGCCGTAGATCTCGATGATTTCGCGCAGGGTGGTCCCCATGGGGGTTTCGACCAGTCCCGTGATATTGACGTCGCCCAGGATGGTGTACACCTTGGTGCCGGGACACTCCTTGGTGCCGATGGAGCGATACCAATCCGCGCCGTTTAAGATAATGGGGGGCACATTCGCCAGCGTCTCGACGTTGTTCACGACGGTGGGCTTGTTGCGGAAGCCGCTGACCGTCGGGTAAGGCGGGCGGATGCGCGGAATGCCTCGCTTGCCTTCCATGCTTTCCAGTAGCGCCGTTTCTTCGCCGCAGACGTAGGCGCCGGCGCCGGCGTGAACGTGAATGTGGAAGGAGAAGCCGCTGTCCATGATGTTGTCGCCGAGCAGGCCGAACTCTTCTGCCTGGTGGATGGCGCGTTCCAGGCGCTCACAGGATTGCGCGTACTCGCCGCGAATGTAGATGTACCCTTCTTGCGCGCCGACGGCATAGCCTGCCAGGGCCATCCCTTCCAGGATGGCGTGCGGGTCTCCTTCGAGGATGAGACGATCCTTGAACGTGCCGGGTTCGGATTCATCGGCATTACAGACGATGTAGCGCTCTTTCTCGTCCGTCTTCGTGACAAACAACCATTTGAGTCCGGTCGGGAACCCCGCGCCGCCCCGGCCCTGCAGTCCTGAGGCTCTCACCGTTTCGAGAACCTGCTCCGGGGTCATTTCCGTGATGGCCTTGCCTAGTGCGAAGTACCCATCGTGTTCGATGTAGTCCTCGATGCTATCCGGGTCGATAGTCCCGGCGCGTCGTAGCACGACGCGTTTCTGGGCATAGACTGCGCCTTCCCGTCCCGGCAGATGCGCAATGGGGCCGGAGAGGACTTCGGGGGGCGCCTGGAGGTGTTCGACGATGCGGCCTTTGTAGAGATGTTCCTGCACGATGTAGGCGCCGTCCTCCGGCGTCACCGGTCCGTAGCGGACGCCTTCAGGATAGACGATCACCAGGGGCAACACATCGGTTCGATCCACGTGGCCCAAAAATGCGACCTGTACTTCATCGTCGAGACCATAATAATGCAGCTCGGTTTCGATCGCCAGGCGCACTTCCTCCGCGCCTCGCGTCAAACTCTGGGGATCGCCGGAAATCAACACATGTGAACGAATCATGCGGCGCCTCCATCCTGCTCGCGGTAGCGGGCCAGAATTTCATTGACCTTTTCGGGCGTCAGATTGCCGAAGACTTCATCGTCGATCATCATGACCGGCCCCACCGCGCACAGCCCAATGCAGCTCGTAGGCATGAGCGTCCACTGACCGTCAGACGTGGTCTGCCCGAACTGAATCCCCAGTGCTTGCTCCAGCGTTTCCCAGATCTTGCGCCCGCCCGCGACGTGGCACGGCGCGTCCTGGCACATGCGAATGACATGTTTGCCGAGCGGCTCCACACTGATCATGCTGTAGAAACTGGCTACGCTAAACACCCGGCTTTCGGGCACGGCCAGTTTTTTCGCCACCGCAGCCAGCGTTGGGCGGTCCAGATAGCCGGCCTGCTGGCTGAGATCGCGTAGAATCTCGACCAGGGCCTCATCCGTGCTCCCGTAGCGCGCCACGGTTTCGTCAACCTGATGCATCATACGTTCCTCCATAACTGCTCCTTTCCCTGATGCCCCAATAACTACCAGAGCGCCGGCTCTGTAAACACTGCACAGAGAATCATTCCTGTTTATTCAACGTATACGGCGTCGACCGGACAGACCTGCTTGCAGACCCCGCAGCGAATGCAGATATCGGCATCGATCACGTGTGTCTGCTTGGGCTTGCCCTCGATGGCGTTCACCGGACAGTTGCGAGCACAGCGGGTGCATCCGATACACGCCTCCGGATTGATCTTGTACTCGATAAGACCCTTACAGACCTTGGCCGGGCAGGTCTTGTCGTAGATGTGGGCCTCATACTCGTCCCGGAAATACTGCAGTGTGCTGAGGACCGGGTTCGGCGCTCCCTGACCCAGACCACAGAGCGAGCCATCGCGAATGTAGACGGCCAATTCCTCCAGGGTCTCGATGTCTCCCGGACGTCCCTCGCCCGCGCAAATGCGGTTGAGGATTTCCAGCATGCGGCGCGTGCCCACGCGGCACGGGACACACTTGCCGCAGGATTCATCCTGGGTGAATTCCATGAAGAAGCGGGCGATATCCACCATGCAGGTGTCCTCGTCCATGACGACGAAGCCGCCGGATCCCATCATCGACCCCACTTCTTTCAGATGCTCGTAATCCACGGGCAGGTCCAGGTATTGCTCCGGGATGCAGCCGCCCATCGGACCGCCGGTCTGCACCGCTTTGAATTTCTTGCCCCCCAGGACGCCGCCGCCCACGTCGTAGACGATTTCGCGGATGGTCATCCCCAGGGGAACTTCGATCAGGCCGGTGCGCTCGACCTTGCCGGCAATGGCAAAGGTCTTGGTGCCTTTGCTTTTGTCCGTGCCCATGGAAGCAAACCAGGAACCGCCCTTGTGGATGATCTTGGGGACGTTGGCGTAGGTCTCGACGTTGTTGATGTTGGTCGGGTTGCCCCACAACCCCGCCGTGGCGGGATAGGGCGGGCGCGTCCGGGGCATCCCCCGCGCCCCCTCGATGGATTGCATCAGCGCAGTTTCCTCGCCGCAGACGAAAGCGCCGGCGCCCATGCGGACTTCGAGATCGAAACTGAAATCGGCGCCGAAGATATGCTCACCCAGGAGACCATAGTCACGGGCTTGCTTGATGGCCGCCCGCAGCGTTTGGATGGCGATGGGATACTCGGCGCGCACGTAGAAATAACCCTGACTGGCTCCGATGGCGTAGGCCGCGATGGCCATGCCTTCGATCACCGAGTGGGGATCGCCTTCCAGTACACTGCGATTCATGAACGCGCCCGGATCGCCCTCATCGCCGTTACAGATCACGTATTTCATGTCGCCCGGCGCGTTGCGAGCCAGGGTCCATTTGAGCCAGGTGGGGAACCCGGCGCCGCCGCGCCCGCGCAATCCCGAAATCTTGAGTTCCTCGATGACCTCTTCCGGCGTCATCTCACCCAGGACTTTGCCCAGGGCCATGTACCCGTCCATGGCGATGTAGTCCTCGATATTCTCAGGATCGATCTTGCCGACGTTTTCCAAAACGACCCGCACCTCTTTCTCCGAAGGGGGAGGAAGCGGCAGGCTTGGCGGCTCCCGGTACGTCAACCGTTCGACCGGCCGACCCTTCAGGAGGTGTTCTTCGATGATGAACTTCGCATCTTCGGGCGTCAGGTTGACGTAGTCCGTGCCGTCCGGATAAATGACGATCTCAGGGCCCTGGTCGCTATGCCCCAGCGAACTGACTTCCAGAATCTGAACTTCATCTTTGAGATTTAGTTCTTGAACTGCTTCCCACAATGCAGCTTCGACATCTCGCGCGCCTTTTGCAATGCACGCAGCATCCCCAGAGATCAAGATATGTGCGCGGTAAACCATAAGACCTCCCTCAATTCACCGCCGGCTATTTGGCGGTCTGGACCTGCCACTCGGCGACCGGTTCGCCGCCCAACAGGTGTTTCTCGATCAATGTGGGAATGCGAGCGGCGTCGATTTTTCCATACGTCACTTCGTCAGCTTCGCCGATCTTGATGGTGACCATCGGCTCGTACTCGCAAAGCCCCATGCAGCCGGTCTGGGTCACAACCACATCGGCGATTTGCCGTTTCTCGATCTCGTTCAATACAGCCTTCATCGTGTCGCGCGCGCCTGCCGCGATACCGCAGGTACCCATGGCTACGGTAATCCGGGATTTTGCTCCCTCGCCGGCCAACTTGCGGCGCTCAAGTGCACGTTCCTTGATCTTTCGCAGTTCTTCCAAACTCTTCATCTGAATATCCTCCTCATAATGCTAACAATTCGCGATCAGTGTTCAGCCCAAACCCCATGATGTCGCGGAGTAATCAGGATCAACTTCGCTATAAGCCACGCTTCACGGATGCGCTACCGCCGTCACAATACGCGGTTGCGTCGTCAATTTTCTGCTTACGATGCCGGTAATGGCTCGCCCTTGAGTTCTCGCAGTCCTTCTTCCAGCATCGCGTGTAGGAATCCCAGCACTTCCGGATCCGATAGCGGCACGCCCGGCCCTAGAATCTCGTGCAGCTCTCGCGTGTCGAGTGTGAACTCCCGGTCTCCCACCGTGTGCCGGTATACGAGATCTACATTCGGGTATCCCACGACCATGCACACCACGGTTCCCATCAGGTCTCCCAATGGCGGGCGGTCGATGTGACTATGCTGGAACGTCGCTACCGTCACGGTTCCCTGTCCCAACTCCGACCGGATTTCGAAGTCTCCACCGCACATCTCCGCCGTCTGTTTGAGAAAGGGGATGCCCAGCCCCACCTTGCGGGTGGTGCGCGTGGTCACCCACGGATCGGTCACGCGGCGCAGCATTGCCTCATCCATGCCGGAACCATTGTCGCGGATGGCAATGGACAACCGGTCTTGCTCGAAATCCTCTACAATGTTAATGAACACCAGACTGGCGCCGGCCTTGGCGCCGTTTTCGTAAATATCCAGGATATGCTGCGAGAGTTCCCGGAAAACGGTCACTTGTACTTCCGCAGAAGCTTGGCGACATCCGAGGGATTGACGCGCCCCAGGATGTCGTCGTCGATCATCACCACCGGCGCCTGGGAGCAGGCGCCAACGCAGCGGCAAACCTCTAATGTGAAGCGTCCGTCTTCGGTCGTCTGGTCCATTCCGATGCCCAACACCTGTTGGAACTTCTCGATAAGCATGGGCCCGCCGCGTACGTAACAGGCCGTGCCCAGGCAGATGCTGATCTTGTGGCGGCCGATCGGCGCCATGCGGAAGAACGAGTAGAATGTCAGGACGCCGTAGAGATGGCTCAGCGGAACGTCCAGGGCCTCAGCGATGTAGGCTTGCATCGGCGGGGAGATATACCCCACGTTTTCCTGTACCAGGGTCAAGACCAACATCGTGGCCCCCGGTTTTCCCGCGTTCTCCGCCAGGATCGTGTCGATAGTCGCTTTTTCCTCCGGCGACATGGCCAGAGTGTCGGTTGCTTGGGTTTCTACCTCAGGGCTCAAACTCATCATTCACCTCTTCTTGGATAACTTCGCTGTCGATCAGTCGTTTTGCGCAGCTAGGTCCCACCATATCAGACACCAACCTACATTATATCCATTTGGGCCAGAGCTCCAAAGTGACATTGGTCGCGCTTTTGAAAGTCGAGTTTCAAAAGCGGTCGCCTCGCTTCAAGGTACGTAGACGCGCCGGTTTCCCTCTCCGTGGAATGCGCGCCGCATGCACGCCAGGGTAGGAGGAGCTTCCTCCATGACGAAGATAGTGATGGCGCGTCCCATCTGATCGAGCCAATGGGCGTCCGATCCTGTGATCAGGGCGATGCCGGGCAGGAAGGGATACGTCTGGCGTGCTTGTGAAGGGCGGATATTGGGCGAAACCTCTGCCGCGTCCACGCTTTCAAGTTCCGGGGGCCAGATGCCCAGGACCCCCAACACGCCCCCCGAGGGCCGGTCGATGTGCGCAGGAATCACCAGCCCGCCCAGCGTTTGCACACGATGCACCGCCGTCGCCAGCGTCATTCGTACCGGTCCCTGATAGAAACGGGCGTCCTCGTCCACAAACTCTCCGGCGGCGTCGACCAGGAATTGTGGGCCGAAGCGTTCTGCGTCATTCGATAATGGCAACAGGTGTGTTTCAACCTCGGATTGCCATGCCAGGGCCTGCGCCAACGTCTCGAAGAGACAGAGTATCTCGACTTCTTCCTGGCATTGCAATTCCATCCCCGGGAGCACAAGTAACGACGAGCCTCGCGCTGCCTCCATCACGGCGCCTGCGTTCCCCGAGGTGTTGTGATCGGTGACGGCGATGAGGTCCAACCCTTTGTGGAGCGCTTCGTCTACGATCAAAGGGGGGATCATCTCTACCTCGGCGCAGGCAGACAGGCACGTGTGGAGGTGTAAATCGGCCCGGTACTCGCGCACTGGCTGGCCTCCGGTGGATAGCTAAAAGCCGATTTGCGTGAGCTTCACGAGCGTCTCGAAGGTGGGTTCGCTGCTGGAGAGTAGGATGACGCCCTCTGCTTCGGCTTTGGCGATGGTCTCGGGAGCTACCGGCGCGGATTCGGTCACGACGATGCCGGCGACGCCGGTGAGAGAAGCCACAGCGATGATGTTTAGATGTGTCTGCAGGGTGAACCAGAGCTGGCCCGGTTGCGCACCTGCCATCACACAGCTCAACAAATCTGCTACGTAGCCTCCCTGGGCATCGGCGTCCAGGCGCCCGGCCCCTGCCAGGACTTCCCACTGCAGCTGTTCGACGATATCTTGTATTTTCATTAGCCCTCCCTCATCCAGTTGCTGCTTCTTCCGGTGGGACGTCGAACCGCATTTCCACGCGGGTCCCCACACCTACCGCCGACCAGATATCCATCTCGTCGGCGCACCGGTCGATGTTCACCAGGCCCATGCCGGCGCCGAATCCCATCTCGCGGGCCAGCTCCGAGGCCGTCGAGTAACCGGGTTGGCATGCCAGCGCCACGTCGGGAATCCCCGGACCGGAATCGTGCGCGACGACGACGATCTGATCGGGGCGGATCTCGGCTACGATGTGCCCGCCATCCGTCGTGTGGATGATGAGGTTGATCTCGGCTTCGTAGGTAGCGATGGCCACGCGACGGGATAATTGCGGCGAGGCGCCGATTTGCAATAGCGCCTTCTTGATCTTGGCCGAAGCCTGACCGCCGTGGGTAAAGTCGTTAACGCGCACGCGATACCGCAGGATGAGACTGGTTTCGTCCGAGACCAAAGCGTCGAAGAAATAGCGGGGCTGGTTCTCCCGCGCCAGACGCTCGGCGTGGGCATAGGCTTCCTGGAGCGCGTGGAGCAGCCCGGCGACGATGTCCCCCTTCGTGAGCATGCCCGCCAGGCGCTCGTCGCCATTCAAAACCAGCAGCCGGCCCACCCCGGTTTCTTCGAGCCGTTTGAGCGCTTCCAGGACCGGCTCCTCGCTGTGCGCGGTGATCAGGTTTGTGGTCATGAACTCGCTCACCGGCAAATCTAGCGCCTGCCGCTCCAGCGCCCGGATCAAATCCTCGACGCTGATGACGCCTTTGAGGATGCCGTCATCGACCACCGGAATGCCGGAGATACGATGCTCGCGCATCACGGCCTTGACGTGGCGCATCGAATCCGTCGACGAGATCGTCACCAGCTCTGCTGTCATGACGCTGGAGGCTTTGAGCTCGCGTGTGAGTTCGTGGAGGATTGTCAGGGGAAGGTCTTTCCCCATCCGGGCAAACAGCGTGAATTGCTGGCTCATCGTTGCTGGACGATGGGGAGTTTGCCCATGCCGGGCAGGCCGGCCTGATACAGACGCCCTGCCGTCTCGTACATTGTGTACGGAGAAAGTAAAACCCCGATGCCGATTTCCCTGGCCAGATCGAGAAGCGCTTGCGGCGGTCGCTTCCCTCTTATGAACAGCACGATGGGCATGTCGGACATCTCTGCTGTCCGTATGGCCTGAATGCTGATCAAACCGGTCACCATCAACATCTGCGGCTGGGCAAAGGCGAGAATGTCGCTCATCAGGTCTGCTGCAAACGCGCGTTCGACGTTGACATCTATTGCCGGTGCGACGAGGATCTCCCCTTCAATCGCGCGGATAATATCATCTACCTTCATAACTCCCCCTCCCTACGCTAGTTGGTCGCCCGCGACTTGCTCGCAGACGAATCAACTGCGGTCGGCGCCTTATCTTTGTCTCGAATCCGCCCTATTATATCATCCTATGTGAAATTGGATAACGGGAAATGGGGTATGCAGGGCTTTATCATTCTCTGGCTCGCCGTCATTCCACCGGACACCAGTAGGCCCACGGAGGGTGCGACTTCAGGATATTGGCAGGTGCGTCAAGACAATAGAGCAAGAAAATCCTTACACCGAGATGCAAAGAGCAGACCCAGAGGCACACAGAGGGGAAACCCCTGTGTGCCTCCGTGTCTATCCGTGAGCCTTCTCGCAGCTGGATGGAGAATGATAAGACCCTGGAGGTATGAGCCAGACTACAAAAGTCTCACATGGAGGCGTCTCTAGCAGACATCGTCACACAACGAAAGGCCGTGTCGCCAAGACGTTTTTGGAGACTTTTGTAGTCTCTTACTCAACGATAGATCCGTGTGCCGGGGTTTTCTCCTCGCAGCGCCCTCGTTAATGCGCCCCGTTCCCGCCCGTTGACAATGAGCACCTCGTAGACCGACCGGGCGCGGGCGAGGATTTCCACCATCGCGTGTTCCACTGCCAGATCGGGCAGGTCTCGTGAAAGCAAGGCCTCCGCCTGAATCTCCGGGATGAATTCGGCCTCCGGGTTCCGTTTGGGGTCGTCGGTGAACAAGCCGCGCTCGTCTTTCACCAGGATACAGCGGCAGGCGCCCAGGACTTCCGCCGTGAGGAGGGCGCCGGCATCCGTGCGATGCGGTGGAATGCGTCCTACCTGCGGCGGGCGTTCCCACATGCCATAGGGCGGCATCGCGTGCATCACGGGGATGGCGCCCAGCATCAAATAGGTGGGGAGTTTGACCAGATCGTCGTGACCGATCTGGACGCCGCCATGTGGAGCCAGGAGCAGGGCTGCCATCAGGGCGTTCTGCTCGCTGATGCTGGCGCCCAGTTTCGCCAGCACCCCCGTGGGCATGCCCAGGTCCAAGGCAATGGCATAGGCGTGTCGCGACCGCGTCCCCCCGCCCGTCAGTACCAATAGATCGCGTTCCGCACGCGCAGCCGCCAGTTCATCGAGGACGGGAAGCAGGGTCTCTCTCCCCCGGTCCATGATGGACTGCCCGCCGATCTTGACGACCGCCAAGTCCGGCAGGGGTTTGAATACGGAACCGGCGTCGGTTTCCGCCAACAGGCTCTTGCGCATCAGGGACTCCCCCATCAAGGGGGATTCGATGTGGAGCCTTCCGCTCGCATCGCGCTTCAGTGTCATGCTTTTCTCCTTTCTTGTCTTGGGCCTGGTTTGTGAAGGGTTTCGTTCCCGGATTATACACTATAAAGTAGATTGTTGTCAACTTAATTAGTCAAGATCACAGCGAACATCTTCCGGAAACGCGTCGTGGCCGTGACGCCGAATTCGGCGTCACGGCCACGAACTGTGAAAGGACACTCGCTAGTTGTTCTTCAGCATGAGGGGCATGAAGATGCGATAGTCTTCCACCGTCACGGTCACCGAATCGGTCACCGGGACGGTCATCGTGCAGTTCCACACTGCGATTTCGACCGTATAGGTATTGGCGATCGTGAACGTGTGTTGCAGGGCCAGCGGATCGTCGCTGCTCGTCTGTGGTGCGCTGGCGCCGCATCCGTAGTCGATCGTATAGGTGTAGGGAGCCGTGAACCCATCCGGACTGATGTCTGCCAGGAAATCGACCAGGGTGTTAGGATGCAGGGTTCCCGCTGTCTGCAGCATGAGATCCACGCCGCTCACGGGCGCGCAGGCCTCGGCGCAGAGCTTGACGGGAATGTCCATCTCACCGATATAGGGATCGTTGAACTGCGCCAGCAAGGTGCCTGTATAGCACTCGCCATCGGTCATGCCTGTGGCGTCGAATGTGAGGGCTATGCTCTCACTACCCGCCGGCAACACCATGCCGTGCGCGGGAGCGACGTCCAGCCAGGGCAGATCCCAGCTCTGTTGCAGTGCAGCGTCGACGGCGTCATGGGCATTGATACGTCCCCATCCGTACTGGTTGTTGGGCACGTTGGAGGCTGTGTCGAGCCCGCAGAAGTATCCCTGGTCTACAACCAACGGTTGTGTGTGCTGCGTGATGAGCCAGTAGGTCATCCCGACGTCGCCCCACAGCTCCGGTTGCGCCGACCAGATCAGGGCCGCCTCTCCCGCAACGTGCGGCGCCGCCATCGAGGTGCCGCCCCAGGCGCCATAAGTGTTGCCGGGCAGCGCCGAGCGGATGTTGGCTCCGGGCGCGGAGACATTGGGCTTGATCAAGCCGGTCACTGCGGCCGGCCCGCGGCTGGAGAAGTCGGCCGGGCTGCCGGGAGCGTTCGAGTCGGAATCGTCGGTCGCGCCAACGGCGAGGATGTTCTGCATATCGCCCGGATCACCGGCGGTGCCGCATAGCGGTCCCTCGTTGCCGATGGAGAAGACCGGCAGCATGCCCGCCGCCTGCCAGGCGTAGATGGCCTGGTTGTACCACCACTGGGCTTGCCCGCCGCCCCAGGAGTTGTTGACGATGTCGGCGCGGAGATCAGGATCGGGATTCTGACCGGTCAAGTCCCAAGGCGCCAGGATGAACTCGGCGCATTCCAGAAGCTCATTGTTGTAGCCAGATCCGCCATTCTTGAAGCCGTTGCAGGCAAACCACGTTGCGCCGGGCGCCATGCCAATCTGGTTGGTGCCGCCGTCGTCGCCTAACATGGTGCCCATGGTATGTGTGCCGTGACCATGCGGGTCCTCAGGCACATTGGGACGATCCCCGTAGGGATCCCACCAGTTGTAGTCGTGGTTGCCGGCGCCGCCGCGATACTGGTTGACCAGCGTCGGGTGATCCCACTGCACGCCGGTGTCGATATTGGCGATGACCACCCCGGCGCCGGTCGCGCCGAAGTCAGTCCAGACGTCATCGGCCTCCACCTGTTGGATATTCCATTCGACGGCTGCGATGACCGCGTCGGCGACTGCCTGGGAGGCGGGCGCTGGCGCCTCGATCTCGATGTTGGCGCCGATGAAGGCGACCTCGGACCGCGCCGCGAGGGCGTTAGCCAGGGCGCGGTCGCCCCGGACGGTCAGGGCATTCACGATGTAGTGTGGGGTGTAGGCGACGCCCTTCCGGTCCAGGTCAGCGCGCAGTGCAGTCTGTGAGCGCTCGGCCACACGTTGCAGCGCGTTGAGGACGTACTGTCCTCGCAGCGAGCGATCCCGGATGGCAAAGGCCCGCGACAGGTCTGCCTGTTCCGACAGATAGACGATGAAATCGCTGGTCCCATCTACGGACGCCTCGAACGCTGCGTCGACCTCCGCCAACACCCCGGAGGGCATCGTGGTGAGATCGCGTTGCGCCGCGACAGGGAAGGGGTTGCCTTCCGGAATCTCGGAGATGTAGTATTCGAGGTTGCCGGCCCCGTCGTTGCCCAGGGTTAGCGTAACTGTGTGGACGCTATCCGGAGCGATGGCGACTTCGATGGGGTCCGCCGGCATATCCGGGTCGGAGGCCGCCAGATGGAAGTCCTGGGTCGTGATGGTGTCGGTGACCACGGTCGCGGCCACTGCCATCTCGTTGTAGAACTCGTAGGCTGCGACGCTCACCTCATAGTCCCCGGCGATGATCGGATCGAAGGCATAGCACCCATCCGCCAGCGAGTAGCGCTCGTCGTAGTAGTCGGGATTGCTCAGGCCATCGACCCAGACCAGCGCGTTTTCGAGCGGATCGCCGGTGTTGGCGTCGTAGACGCACCCTGCCAATGCCCCGGCGCCGGCCGACGGTGGAATGCAGTAGGCCAGCGATTCGTGCGGCGGCGGCGTGAGTGCGCCCGCCCCGGTGCTGCCCGCGAAGTTCCATAGCTTACCATCGGCCAGGCCGCCGCCGGCGCCGGTGGTTTCCTGGTGCATGACGGCGGTGAACTCGACCCAGCCATTAGCTACTGGATCCCAGTACCAGGTGCTGTTCTGGACGCCTGTCCAGTTGCCGAGATCGCCGCCCCACCAGAAGACTCCGCCGCCCGGCGTAACGGCTGCGACCGGCGACTTCTTCCCGGCGTTCGTCGGCAGGTTGACCTTCGAGAGCCAGCTGTTGGTCGCGACGTCGTATTCATAGAAGCCGGAATCGCCGAAGTAGTCGCCGCCCACATAGAGTTTGCCGTTGCCGGACGCCGCGCCATGGAAGGTTAGCGTGTCCGGCACGGGGGCCAGGGTCAGCCAAGTACTAGACACGGGGTCGAACATGACGTGCTGGTTGCTGGAGCAGTTGTTGGCGCCGCAGCCCGCCGTTACGTGGAGCTTCCCGTTGATGACGGCGCCGTTGCTGCCGCCTGCTCCCGTGATTGGGCCTTGCGGTGGGATCGCCGGGCCGGCGCTCCACGTTCCGGTTCCCAGATCGTAGATCTGGAGGGCGTAGGCGCCGCCCCAGTCCCCGGTATCTGACGTGAAGCCGCCCGCCAGATAGAGCTTACCGTCGATGTAGCCCAACGTGGCGGCAAACACCGGCGTCGGCGCCGGGGCTGCCAGCGGCGTCCACGTATCTGTGGCAATGTCGTACAGCTGCCCGTGGCCGGTCACGCCCGCGCCGGTGAGCCCGCCGACGTAGAAGCAGGCGCCAGCGGCGCCGTAGTCATCGGTACAGGTCGATGCGACCCAGTGCGCGCCCACGGCGCCGCTGTTGTTCTCGACCTCCCAGTTAGGCCCCGCGATGGTGCGCAGGGTGGCGGTGTCGCTATAGGTCATCGTCGAATCCCACACGACGACCGTGGCCATATCCTCATCCAGGCAGTCGGCGTCAGGCGGGATGTCTACTGTAACCTGGAAGTTGACGGTGTCGCCATTCGCCACAGGGCCAACGCTGGATGGCCCGCCGGTCGTCCACGTATTGCCGGTTATGGCGACCTGGAAGGTATCGGCGACGCCCAAGAGATTTGTCAAGGAGATGTCGAAATCCACGGATTCACCCGCTCCCCCGAAATCTTCCTGGTAGGGCGGCAGTAGCCGGACTTCAGGTTCGGCGGAAGGCGCGCACATCCAGGCCAGCGCCTCGCCTAGAATGTCGGCGCGATCTTGGGGGTCGGGAATCCATTCGAAAGGCCAGGCCAGGTAGAGGGATTTGAAAGTGCTGCCCTCGTAGCTCGTCGCGTTGAAGTTTGTGTTGCTGGGAGCGTTGTACCGGAAAGGTTCATCGGCCCCCGTCGCGGCAGAGACTTCATCGTCGTAGGGACCCTCGTAGTTATCGGTGGGCCAATAGGCGGCCCAGTCGTCCGGACGGGCCATGACATAAGGCCCCAAGCCCTCTCCCAGGGCGCCGGCCACGCCGGTGGTCTGCGTAACGACGACATCTTGATTCGGGAAACTGGCGATGCCGAGGTAATCTTCCATGAAGGTGTTCACGCCGCCGGCATCGTAGTAGTATTCCTGGGCGCTGAGGATCAGATTCCCACCGGCAACAAGATAGTCGCCGATCTCGATCTCGTCGGTGGGGCTGATGACGCCTTCCCAGGCATAGCCGGTGAACCAGATGACCACTTCATTGCCGGCCATATCGGCCGCGCCGGGTTGTCCCTGCGTCACCGTGTCCCACACCGTGTAATTGTAGCCCAGGTGATCGAGTGTGGACGTATAGTAGGGGCGCCCGCCGTCATTGGGGCCGGCCGAAGATTCATCGAAGTCCCAGTCGTCATCTACCAGCAGGATGTCGCATTCGAGGCATGCCAGCGGGTAGTACTCGGTCGGCGCGAACGGCGGGGCATCGCCATTGTCCCAATGCCCGCCGAAAACCCACAATCCCGGCAGCCCGTCGTCGGGGTCTGGCGTACACAAGGGGATGTAGACGCCGGCATGGTCGCGCCGGTCTTCGTTGAGGTCGGGGAAGTTTTGATCCCAGGAGTCCGGCCCGGTAAGGTATTCCAGCGCTTCCTGGGAGCCATCCGGCCAATCGGCGACGCCTACCACGAAGATGTGTCCGGGAAGTGGGTTGGGATAGCCCAGGATGTGCGTGTCGGAATCAAAGCCGAAAGCCCGGCCTTCTGCGCCCGCCACGGGCATCGAGGACCGTGTCGTCCAGCCGGCGCCCAGGTTCCGTGTGTCCAGAACTTCGACGAGGTCGGTGGGGGTCAGTTCGGGACCGCTGGTATCGAAATTGTAGATCCCGCCCATAGCATAGATCTTGCCATCCTGCACGGCGACCTGCGGGTAGGCGCGGGCCTGGCTCAGGGGAGCGCCGGTCAACTGTGTCCAGCGCGACCCGGAGGGTTGCCGGGGGTCGAATGCCCAGGTACCGGCGTAGAAGTAGGGCGCGGCTGCGTTCTCCCAGCCGCCGAAGACGTAGATGATGTCGTTGACCACCGCGCTGCCCTGTGCGCCGACCTGGTTGCCGGCAACCAGGACGCGCCAGTTATCGGCGGTGGGCAACATTTCTGCCACGCCGGTCTGCGGGTAATAGCGCTGCACGCGGTCGATGTTGCCGGCGGCGTTGTCGGCGTCATACCCGCCGACGATGTAGATCGCGGGGCCGTTGCCGGTTCCATCGTCAAGGATGAGATTGACGGTATAGTTCGAAACATCCTCTACCATATCGTCGCCGGTATCGGTATAGGTTCCCAATACCGGATCGAACATCCAGATATTGGGGCTTTCCGTCGTGCCGTCGCGGCCGCCGGGGAAGTAAACCTTGTTGGCCCAAGGCTCTCCCTCGGGACCCGGTACGAAGACGGCGTCGAAGCGCGTAAATTGGAAGGGCGTCGCCGGTCCCAGTTCCCAGGCGCCGGCCTGGGGCGTCGTCTGCTGCGCACTTACCGGCTCGAAATCTGCGCGCCCGGGTTCTGCACGCAAGTGCAGATCGGAGGGCAGCGTCATGGGAACATCGAACACTTCCATCGTCGGGCTGTCCGGAGCCGTAACTTCCGGCGTGTCCGTGCTCTGCGCGATCATGGGCGCCGGAAAGGCGGCTAACAGTATCGCTGCCAGGGCGATAAATGAACGTAGGGGTTTTCGATTCATCAGGTCATACTCCTTGCTGACTGTCGGAAGAATAGTCTCAACGGTGTCACTTGCGGATCAGGTTTGGCATTATCGTATTCATCACCTCCTTGGAGAATGGCGAATGTGCGAATGGCGAACATGCTATGGCAG
>JAFGNR010000320.1 GCA_016926915.1 Anaerolineae bacterium | reverse complement strand
TCGAATAGCGTGACGCCGCTTGCCCATCTGGACGCGGTGTCTCGTTTACTCGTGAGGGCATTCCCGACGTTCTGGGATGCTGGTGGTATGGACTTTACGTTGGGATTTCTCAACTCGTTGGCTGCATCCGTTCCGTGTTACGATTTTGGCTTCGTGCCGGAAGCGCAAACGGTAGCGTTTGTGCGAGGACTTTACAACGGTTGAAGCGCTGCTGGCAGTTGCCGGCCTGAATAATTTGAGAGCATTGGCTCGAGCGCCAGGCTGCCTGGGCTTGGGTAGGTGAATACTGTGGGAGCATAATCTTGGATTGTGTACATATCCCGGAGCTGGGATACGGCGATTTCAGCTTACGATTACACGACAAAGCAACTCAGGACCGCATTCCGCTGGGGGGGTCGCTAGAACTGACCCTGCGGTGCAATTTGAGGTGCCAACACTGTTATCTTATGGGTATGCGTGACGGCATTCCCGGTATGCGGGAGCTGTCGCTAGAAGAGTACCGGGGGATTTTCGATCAACTTGCAGATGCCGGGACGCTGTGGCTGCTGATGACCGGGGGAGAACCCCTGGTGCGTTCCGATTTCATGGACATTTACGAATCTGCCAAGCGTCGCGGTTTCATCGTTACGCTGTTTACCAATGCGACGTTGATAACGCCACGGATTGCCGATTTCCTGGCGGAATGGCGTCCTTTCCAGGTCGAGGTCTCGCTTTACGGCCGCACGCAAGAGACCTACGAAAGGGTGACCGGGATTCCGGGATCGCATGCGCGATGCATGCGGGGCATTGAGCTGCTGGTTGCGCGTGGCATCAAGGTCAATTTGAAGACCATTGCGATGACGCTCAATGTCCACGAGTTGGATGCTATGCAAACCTTCGCTGACGACCTGGGCGTGAGTTTCCGGTTCGATCCGGTTATCAATGCGGGGCTGAACGGTTCTCAAGCGCCTGTGTCGTTCCGGCTTTCGCCGGAGCAGATTGTGGCGCTCGATCTACAAGACGAGCGCCGGATGGATGGATTCCATCGTTTTGTCGATCAGTTTGGGGAGCGGCGAGGCGACTCCCGTTATCTGTATCAGTGTGGTGCAGGGATACGATCGTTTCACATCGACCCTTATGGAAAACTGAGTATCTGCATGATGTCGCGGGCGCAACAGTATGACCTGAGGGGGGGGACATTCCGCGAGGGGTGGGGGGATTTTCTCAAGAAGGTACGTTTTCAACCTGCACCAGTGGGCAACAAATGTGCTAACTGCCCGCTTCTTGCATTGTGCGGGCAATGTCCCGCCGTTGCGACCATGGAAAATGCAGATCCATTAAGCCCGGTGGCATTTCTGTGCGAGATTACGCATCTGCGGGCTGAGGCGTTAGGGTTGGAGCATTAGGTTGCGATTGTCGTTATTCACAGGGAATCCTAGGAGGATGAAGATGAAAAAGGATAGAAGTGTTAGGCAATTGAAAAAGGTATATCAGAAGCCCGAGATGGCGCGGGTCAAACTGTTGCCCGAAGAAGCAGTTCTGGGAAACTGCAAAGAGACCGGCAGTTCTGGGCCTCCTGGCGTTGCAAACTGCAATCTTCCTCTCGCATGTGCGGTCGATGGCAGCTAGCGGTCTCGTTGTTATAGGGAATGACGGTTACTAATACCATTCTGAATGTTGGGAACATAGGGTTAGGCCTTTCCTGGGATGTAGACGCTTTCCGGTTGCAGAATGTTCACCGGCGTTTCATTGACCCACAAAGGCCCTCCGAGGCGCAGGTGCGGTTTCACCTGGGCTTGTTGCCCCGGCTGAAGACTGCGACCCAAGTTTTTGACTCAGAAGGGACGTGGCGTCTCTACCGCGAGAATAATCTATGGCAACTGGCGTTGCACACGGCTTCCTTTGGCCCTGATCCCTATACGGTTGCTGTGTTCGAACAGGATTATTCGGCGGGCGACGTTTACGTACATCCGGATATCGTGGATACTGAGGCTGGCATCCACCAGCCTCAGTATCCTGTAGATGAAATCTGGTTGGTCAACCTTCTCGGTCAGGGGCGTGGTGTCTTGCTGCATGCCTGTTTGGCGGTGGACCAGGGGCGCGGGTTTCTGTTCGTTGGCCAGTCGGGCGCCGGCAAAAGCACTATGGCGCGGCTATGGCTTGAGCAGCCTGGGGTACAGGTGCTGAGCGATGACCGGGTGATCGTGCGTTATCAGGATGGCGTTTTCTGGGCCTATGGCACGCCCTGGCATGGTACCGAGCGCATTGCTTCTCCGGGGAGAGTACCGTTATCCCGGTTGTTTCTCTTGCGTCATGCTTCGCATAACCAGGCTGTGCCGTTGACCGGAGCGGCGCTTGCTACACGTCTGTTTGTTCGCTGTTTTCCGACGTTCTGGAATCCTGACGGTATCGCTTTCACGCTTGATTTTTTGGATCGACTCGCCATGTCTATCCCTTCGTTCGATCTGGGGTTTGTTCCTGATGAGCGGATTGTAGACGTTGTCCGAAATACGTGAGCTTCGGGTTGCCGGCGCCGACCTGGAGGCTCTGGCGACAGCGATCTTACGACGTGGTGAAATTGTGCGTTTCCGGGCGGTAGGCGGCAGTATGATGCCGTTTGTGCGTGATGGCGACCTTCTTGAAGTCGCGCCTGCTGGTGCGATTCGGCGCGGGGACGTGGTTTTGCGCCGTCTGGGTCCGGGGCGGTTGATAGCTCACAGGGTTCGTCGCATACGCGGGGATGGCGATACACAGTGGGTTCTCACGCAGGGGGATGCGTTATCCAAACCTGATGGCGAGGCAGCGCTTTCCGATGTTCTTGGTGAAGTGATTGCGGTTGAGCGCCAGGGCCGGCGTCTGACTCTCAACGCGGGTTGGAGACGTTTGACCGGATTGTTCTGGCTATCTCTTTCGCCGTTTCCCCGCTGGTCTTTTCTTCTTGCCGGTATGTGCTGGCAACAAATCCGTTCAGTTTTTACACCTAACATCTCCTAAAGAACGACCTGGCTGCC
>JAFGNR010000069.1 GCA_016926915.1 Anaerolineae bacterium | reverse complement strand
CGACGTATTTGTCCTTGAGACGTACCGGGGGCGAGGGTTAGGGAAATGGCTGGTGCGCTGTGTGATGGCGTGTCCGGCGCTGCAAGATGTGCGGCGGTGGAGTCTGTGCACCACGGATGCTCATAGCCTCTACCAACAGGTGGGATTCCGGGCGCTCTCAAGTCCTGAGAAGCACATGGAATTCCTGAGGTACGCCTCGTACGCAGAACGCGCGCGCACCGGGGCGTATACTGACGATGAGGCAGCAATGGCTGAGGATGAGAATCTGGGAGGTTGTGGATGAAACGGTGGTTGTGTCTGGCGCTGGCAGCGTTGATCCTGTGCGGGTGTACCGAACCGGCGGCGCCCCTCCGTGGGGCGCAACAGTCGATGAAGGGGTGGGAACTCTACAGCTGGCAGGAGGCCGGGACATGGCAATTCACACTGGTTCCCGGCACCAATCGCCTCAAGACCTGGGATGAGATTACTCAGGAAGGCGTGGCCGGCGTGGTTACCTTGAAAGCCCGGCTGGCGACCCTGGCCGAAGGAGAGCAGGTTTTCTGGGGGACTGAGCTTGCCGGGGGCGCCCTGCCTCCGGAAGCCATTGTGGACCAGGTCCGTGAGTATTGTAAAACCCTTGGGTTGAGCCTCGTGCTGCTTCCCTGAGTACCTCTCATCACTTGGGCGGAAGATGTGAGGCGCTTTCATATCCTGTAGAGGGGCGCTTGTAGCGCAAGCCACGCGTTCTCGAGTCTGGCCAGATGCGTTCCCCCCGCGTTTTGAAACGCCCCCGTTTTCACAGTGGTAGAAATGCCCGCGAATTCCGGTATACTATGACCTTGATATAGCGTTACTGGAGTAAGCGTTGGAGATATACCCTTGTCAGTCAAACACAACGTGAAACCAAAGAGAAAAACCCGGCTTCGCGCCATCTTGATTGTGCCGTTCGTCCTTCAAACGGTTCTGGCCGTTGGGCTGGTAGGCTATCTTTCTTTCCGAAATGGGCAGCGCGCCGTGAACGACGTGGCCCAAGAACTGCGTAACGAAGTATCGGCGCGCATTGAAGAGCATCTGGACTCCTTTCTGAGCGCACCCCACCAGATCAACGAGGTCAATGCAAATCTGTTGCGCCAGGGCGTGTTGGACCCTGCCGATCCTCTGGTTTTGGAGCGGCACTTCTGGGAACAGGTTCAGGTCTTCGACTCCATAACCAGTATCTACTTCGCCAATACGCAGGGGGGATTGGTGCTTGGGGGGCGTGAGGGGGCTGAGGGAGCGCTCTATACGATTACGACAGAAGGGTTCGTAGTGGGAGATTTCCATAAGTATGCCACCGATGCCAGCGGGAACCGCATAGAACTCCTGACGACCGTTCCGGATTTCGATGCCCGCACCCGCCCCTGGTATCGAGGCGCCGTGGAGAAAGGCGACGCGACCTGGAGCGAGCTCTACATTCTTTTCACTGGGCAAGACATGGCCATCGCCGCCAGCCGTCCTGTCTATGACGTCGCCGGGGATCTGCTCGGCGTCGTTTCCATCGACATCTTCGCTTCCCATCTGCGTGATTTTCTCGAAAGCCTGGAGATTGGGCAGACGGGACAGGGTTTCATTACAGAGCGTAACGGCTTGCTGGTAGCTTCCTCGACTTCCGAGAACCCGTTTACCGCGCCGGAAGGAGACCAGGCGCCAAGACGACTCTATGCCTTCGAAAGCCAGACGCCGGCTATCCAGGGGGCTGCACTGGCCCTCACAGAGCGTTTCGGAGACTACACCCATATCGCCGGTGCACAGCAATTCGAGTTCGATATCGACGGGCAACGTCAGTTCGCCCAGGTTACCCCGATTCGGGATGGGTACGGTATCGATTGGCTCGTCGTGGTGGTCATTCCTGAAGCGGATTTCATGGCGCGGATCACGGCCAATAGCAGGCTGACGCTGGCCTTGATGGCCTGTGCGCTCCTTCTCGCCATTGGCGTGGGGATGGTGACTTCGGGATGGATTACCAGGCCGGTGTTGCGGGTGAATACGTTGGCGCGACGTCTGGCTGCCGGAGAATGGAATCAGACCATCGATGCGGAGTGGATTGCCGAGATCGATGAACTGGCGCAGTCTTTCAATCACATGGCAGACCAGTTATGGAAGACGTTGGAGGATCTCACTGCGGAAATTGCTGAACGCAAGCGGGCGCAAGAGGCGCTCGAACAGGAACGGGCCTTTACCGATGCGGCGCTCGATGCCCAACGCGACACGTTCTTTGTTTTCGAGCCTGAGACCGGCAAAGCTGTTCGGTGGAACCGGGCATTCCGCGAACTCTCCGGTTATTCAGACGAGGAAATCGCTGCCATGAAGGCGCCCGACAACTGGTACGGTGAGGAAGATTTGAAACGCGCTGCTGCAAATCTGGAGGTAGTAATCCAAGAAGGTTCTTCGGTTGTACAGCTTTCCCTGCTGACCCGTGATGGCGCAGCGATTCCCACCGAGTACGCGGTGGCATTGATCAAGGATTCAGGGGGTAATCCCAGATATACCATCGCTACAGGGCGCGACATTACCGAGCGCCAGCGGGCAGCCGAGGCGCTGCAGGAAAGTCACCGTCGTTTAGAAGTGGCTTTGACCGATCTTCAGGAGATGCAAGCCCAGCTGATGCAACAGGAACGTCTGGCGGCCGTCGGTCAGCTGGCAGCCGGCATCGCGCATGACTTCAATAACATCATGGCGACGGTGGCGCTCTACGCACAGATGACGGCCCGGGATCGCTCGCTTCCCGGGCCGGTCCGCCAGCGCATGATTACCATCAACGCGCAGGTGGAGCATGCCTCGCGGTTGATCCAACAAATCCTCGACTTCAGCCGGCGTTCTATCCTTGAGCGGAAGCCTGTCGATCTACTGCCCTTGTTTCAGCAGCAGATTGGAATCCTCCGGCGTACTCTTCCCGAGACGATTTTCCTCTCCTTCGACCATGGGGAGGATTCATATGTCATCCAGGCCGATCCGACACGCATCCGGCAGGTGGTGACCAATCTTGCCGTAAACGCTCGAGAGGCGATGCCCCAAGGGGGAACATTGCACATCACCCTGGAGCGGATCGTGATCGATCCTGCCGCTGCATCGCCGGAGGACGGGTTGGCCCCGGGAGCGTGGGTGCGCATAACGATCTCCGACACCGGCGTAGGGATTCCGCCTGAGGTGTTGCCGCGTATCTTCGAGCCTTTCTTTACAACGCGGGCGCCATTGGGAAGCGGCCTGGGTCTGGCTCAGGTTCACGGTATCGTGGCGCAGCACGAGGGTCATCTCACGGTTGTTTCCGAGGTCGGGGTTGGCACGGTGTTCACCCTCTATTTCCGGGCGCTGTTCGAGTCGCCCCAGACTGCTCGCTCAACCGCTACTTCTTTCCCTGATCTCTCCGTGGGTAATGGCGAAACGATTCTTGTGGTCGAGGATGAGACTGCGGTCCGGCAGGCGCTCACGGAAAGCCTGGAGATGCTGAACTATCAGGTGTTGTATGCCACCGAGGGAGAGGGCGCCCTGTCCCTCGTGGCGCGGCGCGGGGCCGAGATCTCATTGATCGTGACCGATGTTGTGATGCCGGGAATGGGGGGTACGGCCTTGCTGCGCGCGCTGCGCGACAAAGGTATTTGCACGCCCGTCTTGCTGTTGTCGGGCTACCCGATACAGCAACAACTGCAAGAACTTGCCGGATTGGACTTTGCGGGGTGGCTGCCCAAACCGCCCGGTCTTGAACAATTGGCGCAGGCGGTTGCGACAGCCTTGGGTAGGACGTGAGACGATGCACCTCTTCTCGGACAAGTATGTAAGCGATATGGAGCGTCCGAATCTACACGACCTGACCTATGAACGGCTGGAAGCGCTACTGGTTTCCTGGGGCCAGTCGCCGGCGCATGCCCGCCCGACCTGGCTGGCCTTGTATCGCGAACTGATCACCGGCGCAGAACAGGTCACGGGATTGCCGGACGCGCTTGTGCGTCAGCTCGTGACCAGGACTATCTTGACTGTGCCTCGCCGCTTGACGCTGATTGAGGCTCCGGATGGCGCCACACGCAAGGATCTTTTGGAACTGGCCGATGGTGAGACCGTCGAAGTGGTGCTCTTGCGTTACCGGCAGCGCCGCAGTGCATGTATCTCGACCCAGGTGGGGTGCGCGTGCGGTTGCACCTTCTGCGCCACGGGCCAGATGGGCTTTGTGCGCCAGTTGCAACCAGGTGAGATTGTCGCCCAGGTGTTGCATGTCCAGCGCACCATGGTCGTTGTAGGGGAGCAACTGACGAACCTGGTGCTGATGGGGATGGGCGAACCACTGCTCAACTACGACAATACCCTGACGGCCTTGCAAATTCTTTTGGATAAACGTGGATTGGGCCTGCCGCCGCGCCGGGTTACGCTCAGTACTGTGGGCATCGTGCCTGGTATCCTCCGGTTGGCCGAAGAGGACCTGGGTATCAACCTGGCCGTCTCGCTCCACGCGGCGACCGATGCCCTGCGCACACGTCTCATGCCCATTAATGCCCGCCATCCTCTCGATGCTCTCTTTGCTGCCCTTATGCTTTACACTGAGCGAACCGGTCGTCGTGTCATGTTTGAATGGGTGCTGGTCGACGGCGTCACCGACACGCCGGAACAGGCCGCCGCCCTTGTGGAACGCTTGCGCGGATTCCCCGCTCACGTTAATCTCATTCTGCTGAACCCCACCGGCGACTATACGGCGCGCCCCTCCCCACCGGGTGCGGTCGAGGCCTTTACGGCTGCGCTGGATCACGCCGGCATTCCCCATACCATGCGTCAGCGTCGCGGCAATGTGATCGCTGCCGGATGCGGGCAGCTGCGACAGCGACAGAACGATCTGTAAGCTGTTTTCCCATTCTCGACTTGACAACCGAATTCATCTTTGTTATAATACTCTAAATTATAATTTAGAATGGTATAAAATGGAACCCACACAGACCGTCGAGGATTATGTGCGAGCGATTTACCAGCTCCAGGAAGGCGCCGAAGATGTCAGTACGTCGGCGCTGGCAGAGGTCATGAAGGTGGCCCCGGCTACCGTCACGTCGATGCTCAAAAAGCTGGATCAGCTGGGGTATGCTGTCTATACACCGTATCAGGGTGTATCGCTGACCGAATCCGGGCGGCGACTGGCTTTGAATATTGTGCGACGCCACCGCCTAGTAGAGCTCTACCTGGTGCAGGCATTGGAAATACCGTGGGATCGCGTACATGAGGAAGCGCATCGTTGGGAGCACGTCATCTCTGACGAGGTACTGGCAAAAATGGACGAAGTTCTTGGTCATCCGGAGCGGGATCCCCACGGCGCGCCGATTCCGGGAGAGAACGGATCGCTGCCTGCGACCTCGACAGTGCGACTGAGCGCGCTACGGTCTGGTCAGCGTGCGGTGGTTGCGGAAGTTGCGGATAACGTTCCGGAAATGTTGCGCTATATTGGTAATCTCGGTCTCTATCCCGACGTTGCCATAGAGATTATTGCAGTCGCGCCGTTCGATGGACTGGTGACAGTACGTGTTGGCGAGCGGCAGCACATCATCGGGCAACGCATTGCCCGCAGCATCTTTGTTAAAGACATCATTTCAACTGAGGAGTAAACCAACATGGATACATTTGCAGGATGGAGTCCGGTCGCTCAGGCTCTTGCAGGGACCTTGTTCACCTGGTTTTTGACTGCGTTAGGGTCTGCTGGCGTTTTCTTAACCAAGCAGGTAAGTCGCAAGCTGCTCGATACGATGTTGGGGTTTGCGGGGGGGGTGATGATCGCCGCCAGTTATTGGTCGCTATTGGCCCCGGCTATCGAAATGGCGGAGGGGGGACCGGCGCCGGCCTGGGTGCCGGCGGCAGTGGGGTTTTTGTTGGGGGGAGCCTTTCTGAGAGGCATCGATTTCGTCCTGCCGCATCTACACCGGGGTGAAACGAAACCCGAGGGAGTGAAAACGACCTGGCAGCGGATTACGTTGCTCATATTGGCAATTACCCTGCACAACTTTCCGGAAGGACTGGCGGTAGGCGTTGCCTTTGGAGCATTGGCTTATAATATGCCTTCGGCGACGCTGGCGGGCGCTATTGCCCTGGCCCTGGGGATCGGCATCCAGAACGTCCCGGAGGGCATGGCGGTTTCGCTGCCGCTGCGCCGTGAAGGGATCCCCATGCTCAAGAGCTGGTGGTATGGTCAACTCTCGGGTGTGGTAGAACCTGTCGCCGGCGTGTTGGGAGCCGCAGCGGTCTTGTTGGCGCGGCCGATCTTGCCCTACGCCCTGGCTTTTGCTGCCGGCGCCATGATTTTCGTTGTCGCCGAGGATCTCATCCCTGAGGCCCAGGGGGGCGGAAACACCCACCAGGCCACGTTGGGTGTCATGTTGGGGTTCACTGTCATGATGATCCTGGATGTGGCGTTAGGGTAGGCTGGCATTGCCTTATCCGTCGTTTCAAGCGTGGCCGGAACCCGGTCACGCTTTTGTATTCTACGGCTTTCTTACATCCACTTCACAACTATTTTACATCGTCTTGTTACAGTAAGGGCAACTCAGGACGAAAGCATCTGAGCAAATCCAGGAGGTGAAAGAATGTCCGAGAAGAAACATATCGGGTGGATTGTGGCGGCTGTGGTGGCGCTGGTTGCGACGCTGGGAACATCGATCGTTGTGTTGGCCGAAGAGGAAAACCCGCCGCCTCCTAATCGCGCCCTCGCGCTTGGTCGCCGGCTGTTGGGCGTGCGTTCTACACGTCTGGCTGGTTTCGGTGGGGATGACAACTGGGAGCGTTTCGACAAGACGGCCGAGGTCTTAGGGTTGACCTCTGAGGAGCTCTTCAGTGCTTTGCATGCCGGCCAAACTCTGGAGGAGATCGCCGAAGCGCAGGGCGTGGAAATGGAAGCGCTGCACGAAGCCTGGAAGGAACTCCGCCTGCAAGCGGCAATGGACTTCATCGATCGCGCCGTGGAGGATGGCAACATGGATGAAGGTGAAGCCGACTGGTGGCGCACGGGGCTGGAAAACGGGTACTTGGGCCGGGTCCAGCGCTTTTTCAAGCGCCTGCAGCAGGCAAGGACAGGAAAAGAATAGAAGAAGGTGTGTGCGTCCATTGGAACAGGGGCCTGGCGCTTGCCAGGCCTCTTGTCGTCTCGGGATGTTCGCGAATTGTCCGGAGGGATCTCAAGTACGCCCAGAAGGACTTGTCCTCATTATATCTCTTTCGTGATGGCGGCCAGGATACGGTGTTCACGCCGCGAAAGCAGTCCGGCCAAGGGTTTGAGCATCGCCACGTAGAGGCCCACGCTGTAGAGCACGGCCAATGGCAGGGTAACGAAGAGCGCGGGACGCCAGAAGAAGTAGGGCAATACCACCAGGATGCCCAATGCGGGAAGCGAGGTAATCCACGCCAGCATGGCCCACAGATTGCCGCCTCGTTGGTTGTTGGAGAATTTCAGCTGCATGCGATACGGCCCCATGATCGCGGCGAAGTGATAACCAGCCAGGCTGCTGACTTGCAGGCAAAAAGCCAGGAACAGCCCCCAAGGTAGCACGATCCAGTAGCCGGTGAGCAGGGTGACGATGGTCAGGATCAGTGCATATTGCGCCAGCACGAAGAAGGTGAAAGTAATGCCGCCAGAAGCCAGGATGTAGCGCCGGTCGATGCCGGAGAATGCCAGGCCGCTGAATCCCTCGCGGTCGATGATGCCGAAATAATTCCCCATCAATCCCACGTTGGTGGTGAGGTTGAGCATTACCACGACGCCCAAGGCGATTAGAAAGGGCAGGTGTACCTGTACGTCCGGGGCGACTTCAGAGAATGGTACCTGGATGAAGGAAAAGCCCATCACCACGAGCATCACCAGCGACGAGAAGAGAAGTCGCCGGGGAATGGGGTTGCGCTGTAGGTGCAACCAATCTTTGCGCATCAGCGCCCAGAAGCTGTCGGGTCCGGGCAGCGGCAGATTGAGCCGCCTGCGGCTGTGCACACGTTCCGCGCCGATCGACAGCGCCGCGCCATCCATCAGCCGGCGGGTGATGCGACTGTGAATCCAGAGGAGTAGCGCCACATAGCTCAGGGACAACGCCAGGAAGAGCAGGGCGCGTCCCCACTCGCCGGTCACCGCCAATCCCATGCCCGATGTTGCCCATCCGGAGGGCAGCCAGCCTAGAATCCGCGAGGGCTGCACGATTTCGATGACCTCGCTGAATCCCTGCGCGCGCTCCAATTTGGCCAACAATGGCGCTAAGAAATCGGGAGGCGTCTCCACCCTCTGGAAGAAGAATTGGATGACATATTGTCCCAACCAAAGTAGCATGAAAGGCAAGGTCATGAGCGTGATCGCGATGGTGCGCAGACGGCGATCGCCGGCGACCAGGTCGAAAAGGTCGTCGACGATGCGTCCGGTGAGCACGAGCAAGGCGAACGTCGGTAGCGCCCCCAGGATGATCAGCGGCAGGGCCAGGGGAGCGTGCCAGGCCAGGCCGGCGATCTCTCCCAGGAGTAGGGGAACCGTCCACAGCCCTGTCATGCTCAAGAGCGACATCACGGCGCTTCCGAGTAGAATCCCGCGAAAGCTCATGGGATAGTGGAACAGGCGCGACATTTCGAAGCGCTCGACTATTTGTGAGCTATACGAGGCCGGGAGCAGCAGCCAGAAAAAAGACAACAGGGTGTTGGCCACGATGGCCAGCTCGAAGGCTGCCCCGGGCGTGACCAGGGCCAGACCAATCGCTAACCCTACTCCCATCGCCAGAAAAACCGGGAAGGTGAAGACCAGTTGCACAATTCGCAGGAGTAACTGCACGATCCAGGCCTTGTCGGCCAATCGCCGGCTGCGAAACATGGCGAGAGTGAGTTTCCACTGCAACCAGAAGAGGGTCTGTAATTCGCGCGCGATGGAAGTGGCTCTCATTTTTCAGCGCCCGTCAACCAGTTCAACAGGCCATCATCTTCGTCCTGGCCTCCTACGATCTGCACAAACAGGTCCTCTAACGGGGCATCTGCGGGTAGCCCCGCCTGCACGCGGAGGTCGGGGATACTGCCAACGGTCAGCAGACGCCCTTTATGGATGATGCCGACTTGATCGCAGAAGCGTTCTGCCAGCTCCATCACGTGTGTTGAGAAGAAAACCGTCGTTTCCCGGCGATGCACCATTTCGCGCAGCACTGCCTTGAGGGCTTTTGTCGAGATGGGATCGATGCTCTGGAAGGGCTCGTCCAGGAACAGAATATCCGGGGTGTGAATCAGGGCACAGGCCAGCGCCGTTTTCTTACGCATACCCTGGGAGTAGTCGAGAATCATCTTATCGGCGCTCCCTTCCAACTCCAGCAGGTTGAGGAGGGTTGTGGTACGCCTCTGAATCTCGGAACGGCGTACCCCGTATAGACGCCCAACCAATTCCAGCTGTTCCGTGACCGTCAGTCGTTCATAGAGTCCCAACTCCTCCGGCACCACGCCGATGCGTTTCTTGACTTCCAGGGCAGCTTCTCGAATATCGAACCCGCCGACCCGACCCGTTCCACCGGTCGGCGGCAGCAGCCCGGTGAGCATGTGAATGGTAGTGGATTTCCCGGCTCCATTTGGGCCGAGGAAGCCGAAAATGATCCCGCGCGGCACCGACAGGTTGAGGTGATCGACGGCGATGACATCGTCGAAGTGTTTGGTTAGCTGGTGTGTCTCTACAGCCAATAAGGATGCGTTCATGTTATCTCCTCACCTACTCGGATGCCCCAAGTATACTTCTCAATAGGAAGCGTGAAAAGTAATCGTGCAGGATGCGGGATGCAATTTGGGATTTGTTCGCGGGATGGTTCATAGTACAATCTCATTATGCAGAACCCATCACGTGATTCGCGTGATTCCACTACCGCTGCTCCACAACAGACGTTGGAAGGCACGCTTGAGAGACTGACATTCCAAAACGAGGAAAATGGCTACACCGTAGCCAAATTGATTCCCCGGGGGAAATCCTATGAGATTACCGTGGTCGGTACGCTCACAGGAGTCAATGTCGGAGAATCGTTGCTTCTGCGTGGTGTGTGGACGTCACATCCGAGGTACGGCCGCCAGTTCGAAGTCCGTTCGTACACGGTACAGCTGCCTGCGACGTTGGAGGGTATCCGCAAGTATCTGGGGAGCGGGCTGATCAAGGGCATTGGACCGGTCAACGCGGGGAACATCGTGGACTATTTCGGTCTGAAAACGCTGGACGTCATCGAAAAGGATATCCAACGCCTGCGAGAGGTGCCCGGCATTGGCGAGAGGCGCGTAGCGTGCATCGCTTCGGCCTGGGAAGAACAACGTCAGATCAAGGAAATCATGCTTTTCCTTCAGGGGCATGGGGTCAGCACCGGGCTGGCGATCAAGAT
>JAFGNR010000068.1 GCA_016926915.1 Anaerolineae bacterium | reverse complement strand
TGGTGCGCTTCGGAAACCTGCGGTTGGTACATCACGATGTGTTCCAAAACCTGCAGCGCCTCAAAGGCATCCTTGCAGTAGAAGACGCCGCCAGGATACAGATCGCCGCCGGTAGTTACGGCGATTCGCCGGGCAAAGGACGGATTGATGGCAGCGCCTCCCACGAGCACCGGAATCCGCAAACTGCGGCGGTGCAATTCCGCTACGGCAATCTGCATCTGCCGGCTTGTGGCTACCAGCAAGGCGCTCAGCCCAATTGCATCTGCGTGCAAGGCAAGCGCCTGGTCGATGACTGTACCGACCGGAACCTGTTTTCCCAGGTCGTGCACCGTGTAGCCGTTGTTCACGAGGATCGTCTTGACCAGATTTTTGCCGATATCGTGCACATCGCCATAGACCGTGGCCAGCACCACAGTCCCCCGGCTCATACCCTCTGAGCGCTCCAAATGGGGTTCAAGATGTGCTACCGCCGCCTGCATCACCTCGGCAGAACGCAACACAAAGGGTAAAATCAACTCACCGCGTCCAAACCGCTCCCCTACCTCTTTCATCGCCGGAAGGAGCACTTTGTTCAGTATCGACAAGGGCGCCTGTTCCGACAAACAGGCATCGACAATGGCCTCAACCCCCTCGCGCCGCCGGTAGAGGATGGCGTCGAAAAGCTGCTCCGCAGGCGCACGTTCCGGGAGTTGGCGGGCTTCACTCTCGGGAAATGAGCCGGCCTCGAAATACGCCAGAAAACGCGCCAGCGCTTCTGATGAACGATTGAAAATCACGTCGTCGGCCAGGGCGCGAAGATCGGGAGGGATTTCGGGAAACGGCACGATTTGCGCCGGATTGACGATGGCAAGATCCAGACCCGCTTCGACCGCCCGGTAGAGAAAAACGCTATTGAGTACCCGGCGCGCCGCCGGATGCAAGCCGTAGGAGACGTTACTTACGCCGAGATTGGTCAACACGCCCGGCAGCTCTGTCTTGATCGCACGAAGGGCATTCAGGGTTTCCATAGCGGCATTGGCGCTGGCTGCATCCCCGGTAGCCAACGTGAAAGTTAGGGGATCGAAAATTAAAGCGTGTGGGGGCAGACCGGTATCCTCGACTGCGAGCCGATAGAGTCGCCGGGCAATGTCCAGCTTGCGTTGGCACGATTTCGCCATTCCCTGTTCGTCGATGGTCAACGCCACCAGGGCGGCTCCAAATGTACGCGCCAGATCAAGCACCTCGCGGGCGTGCGCCTCTCCAGCCTCCAGATTCACTGAGTTGATGATCAGGCGGCCCGGAGATACCTGCAACACGGCACGCATCGCTTCCAAAGACGTCGTATCAATCATCAACGGAGCGGAGGCGTTTTGCGAAAGCAGCCGGACCACATGGCGCAAGGCTACTTCTTCGTCATCGCGCTCCGTCAGCGCCAGACAGACATCGAGAACATGCGCGCCGCTCTCCGTCTGGGTCTCCGCAAGATCGAGCAAGGCTTCGTAGCGTTCTTCCAGAACCAGCTGCCTGGCCTTCCGCGATCCCTGTGTATTGATGCGCTCTCCTACCAAGAGAGGCCGGGGTTCCTGGTGAAGTGCAACTGCCTGCACAGAACTCGTCAGCCACGGCAGCGCCCGGGGATAATCCACTACGGGAAATGCAACCGGCGACTCCTGATTTGAAATACACGCGCGCAACGCCTGGATGTGTTCAGGCCCCGTGCCGCAGCAGCCTCCCACAATGCGCACCCCCCACCGGACGAATTCCGCCATAGTGCGAGCAAAGACCTCGGGCGCCAACCGGTAAAGAGCGCGCCCACCAACGTTTTCCGGCATCCCGGCATTGGGGAGTACCGAGACCGGACGATTGGTCATTGCCAACAACTTGCGGACCGAATCCCGCATTTCCTCGGGACCGGTGGAGCAATTCAATCCAATAACATCCACCGGCAACGCAGCCAGCGTCGCCACGGCCGCCTCGATGTTCGGCCCGGTCAGCATCCGCCCCGATGGATCTAACGTGACTTGCGCCTGAATCGGAATCCGAACCCCTGCATCTGTAAACGCCGTCCAGATGCCGAGAATCGCCGCCTTGAGCGCGAGCAAGTCCTGTTGCGTCTCCAGTAACAGCAGATCCACACCGCCCGCGAGCAATCCTGACGCCTGTTCGGCAAACACGTCTACCAGTTGGTCGAACATCGTCGCCGCGTGGGGAGCGGCGAGTGAAGGCAGCTGCCCGGTCGGCCCTATGGCTCCCGCCACGAAACGTGGCTGTCCGGTCTGCGTCGCAAAACGATCCGCAACGCGCCGCGCCAGCGCTGCAGCGCCGGTGTTGATCTCTAGTACGAAATCCGCCACACCAAATTCCTGCAAGGTAATCCGGTTCCCGCGAAACGTATCGGTCTCGATGACGTCGGCGCCAGCCTCCAGATAGGCGGTGTGTGCAGCCGTGACGACATCTGGCCGGTACAATACCAGCATCTCCATCAACCCCATAGCAGATTCGCTCCCAAAATCCTCCGGGAGGAGCCCGGTTTTGGCCAATTCAGTGCCGGTAGCGCCGTCGAAAACCACGACGTGGTCAGCTACGGCCTCGAGGTAACGCCGATTAGTAAACGGCCTATCGAATGATGTATGCATCACACCTCCAGAAAACAAACCCAGGTCCCATTGTACCACACGCGCGCCCAGCCCGGGACACTGTCCATCCCTGTAAATTGCGTCAACCGTAACTTGGGAAAAACGCTACCTGTGGTATCATCCACACGAGTCATCATATTCGAAGGAGCTGCGGATGAAGAATATCACGGTCATCGGTGTAGGGTACGTCGGTCTGGTCAGTGGAGCCTGTTTTTCCGATCTGGGAAACCGGGTCACGTGCCTTGACATCAATGAGCAACGAATCGCCAACCTCAACGAAGGAATCATGCCGATTTATGAAATGGGTCTCGAAGAATTGGTTGAGCGCAATGTAAAAGCTGGGCGCCTGCTATTTACGACGTCCTATCCCGACGCCCTCAAGGATGCAGAATTCGTCTTCATTGCCGTGGGAACGCCCTCCGATGTCGACGGGCAAGCCGATCTACGCTACGTGCGGATGGCTGCGGAGTCCATCGCCGATATAATGGATCATCCCATGATCATCGTCAACAAATCCACTGTTCCGGTCGGCACCGGCGACTGGGTGGCCGACATCATTCGCCGCCGCAGGACCGATGCACCGGAGTTCTCGGTGGTATCGTGTCCTGAATTCTTGCGCGAAGGATCCGCTATCAGCGATTTCATGAATCCCGATCGCACCGTGCTCGGTTCCACCAGCCGGGAAGCCGCAGAGAAAGTGGCCCAGTTGCACCTCCCACTCCGCAGCACGATCATGATTACCGACCTGCGCACGGCAGAAATGATCAAATACGCCTCCAACGCATTCCTGGCGACCAAAATCTCCTTCATCAACGAGATGGCCAATATTTGCGAAGCTCTGGGCGCCGACGTCAAAGAAGTTTCCTACGGGATGGGCCTTGATCGACGCATCGGCCATTACTTCTTGGATGCCGGATTAGGTTGGGGCGGATCCTGCTTTCCCAAAGACGTCAAAGCCCTGACTTACATGGCCGAGACGGAGGGCCGGCACCCACATCTCTTGCACGCCGTGATGGACATCAACGCCGACCAGCGAAAGTCGCCGGTGCGCAAAGTCAGGGAACTGCTCGGCGGCAATCTCAAAGGCAAAGTAATCGGTCTCTTGGGACTGGCCTTCAAACCCAACACCGATGACATGCGCGACGCACCATCTATCGACGTAGTACATTACCTGACACAGGCCGGAGCGCAGGTGCGCGCCTACGATCCCGTGGCCATGGAGAACGCGCGGCGCAACCTTCCGAAAGTCGAGATGATGGATAACGTCTATGCTATGGCCGAGGGCGCTGACGCCTTGATTCTGGTCACAGAATGGAACGAATTCAAGCACATCGACCTCAGGCGCATCACGTCCCTTATGAAAACTCCCGTCCTTGTCGACGGCCGAAACGTCTACGATCCTGAAGAGGTGCGAGATTCCGGACTCCGGTACCGGGGCGTCGGCCGCGGGTATAATGGCGAAGGGATCGTCGGCGAGTGACAACCACCAGAACCAGCAGGAGAATTCCATTGAACCTTCTCAAAACAACGCTTGATAACGGGCTCACCGTTCTGGTGAGAGAAAGTCACACGGCTCCGGTCACCAGCTTCTGGGTTTGGTACCGCGTGGGCAGCCGTAACGAGCACCTGGGTATTACGGGCATCTCACACTGGGTCGAGCATATGATGTTCAAAGGCACAGAGCGCTGGCCGCGCCAGAAGCTCGATCAAACTATTGCCAGAGAAGGCGGGTATCTCAATGCGATGACCTGGTATGACTTCACAACCTACTACGAAACCCTGCCCTCCGACAAGATATTTCTAGCGCTCGACATCGAAGCAGATCGCATGAGCCGGGCATTGTTCGACGTCGATGAAGTCGCGGCGGAGCGCACGGTCATTATCAGCGAGCGCCAGGGCGCCGAAAATAACCCCCTCTTTCTCCTGGACGAAGAGGTGGCCGCGGCAGCCTTCCGTGTTCATCCCTATGGGCACGACACCATCGGGCATCTCTGCGACCTGCAGACGATGACGCGAGACGATCTTTATCGCCACTATCGCACCTATTACGCTCCGAACAATGCTATCGTTGCCGTTTCCGGTGATCTCAACGCCGGCGAAATGCTACGGATGATCGAACAATATTTCGGCGCTCTGGATCCCAGTTCCGAAATACCTCCCATGCTGGCCCAGGAACCCTCACAGCGCGGGGAGCGGCGAGTATGGGTCGAGGGGAATGCGGGGACCGATTACGTGATGCTGGCCTATCATTCGCCGGAAGCAACCCACCCCGATCTGTTCGCCTTGACGGTGCTGAGTACAGTATTGGCGGGGGGGGCCAGCTCTCTGGTAGGAAGCGGCGCCCTCACCAACCACACGAGCCGGTTGTATAGAGCGGTCGTGGAACGCGAACTGGCCGCCGACGTAAGCGCCAGCCTGATTCCAACAGTGGATCCAAATCTCTACCGCATCACGGCTACAGTTTTGCCGGACCGGGCGGCAGACCAGGTCGAGGAAGCGCTTCTGGCAGAGATCAAGCGTGTCCAACGGGAACCCATTTCCCGAGATGAACTGGAGAAAGCCAAACAACAGGCGCAAGCGCTTTTCGCCTACTCCAGCGAGAGCATCACCAATCAGGCGTTTTGGCTCGGGTTCAGTGAGGTCTTTGCTGACTATACCTGGTTCCGCAGCTATCTGAGCCGTCTCGATGCGGTCACAGTGGAAGATGTTCTGCACGCGGCTCAGACCTATCTTATCCCACAAAATCGCACCGTCGGACACTACCGTTCGATAGAACACTAAAGCACGCGCTCTGCGCGCTGCCAAGCCAAAAGGCCGGAGGTACCATGCCCCTTACAAGAATGCAACGTGCGCTCCCAGGTCCTGACGACACCCTGCGCGAGACACTACCCAACGGAATCACCGTTCTCGCGCGGGAAAATTTCGCCAGCCCGGCGGTAGTGATCCACGGCTATCTGGAAGCCGGGGGAGAAGACGAATCCCTGGATCAGCTGGGGTTGGCCAATTTTACACTGGACGTGATGGAGCGCGGCACTCACAGACGCTCATTCGAGCAACTCTACACCGAAGTAGAAGCCGTCGGCGCTTCATTCGGCCTTGGAGCCGGTTCGCATCTCACGACCTTCACCGGTAAAAGCCTGGCCAAGCATCTCCCGATGCTCTGCGACGTCATCAGCGACGTCCTGCGTAATCCTGCCTTTCCGAATGAACAGGTGACACGCGCGCGCGGTGAGATTCTGAGCGCCATCCGCGAGCTCAAACACAATACCCGCGCCATGGCCAACGAGGTCTTCCACACCCTGATCTATCCTGAGAACCACCCCTATCACTGGAACAATATTGGGCGCGAAGACACCATCGCCAGCATTTCCCGCGAGGCCCTCGTTGATTTTCACAAGCGCTTCTTCACGCCTCGGGGCATGGTCATTGCCATCGTCGGCGCCGTGAAAGTCGAGGAGGCCTTGAAAGCCGTCAAAATCACGTTCGCCGATTGGGACAAAGAGCGCCCCACTCGTACCCCGCTCCCGCCAGTTCCGCCGCTGCGCGAGTGCATACGGAAAGAAGTCCCGATACCGGATAAAACTCAAAGCGATTTGGTATTGGGCTGGGTAGGCCCCCCCCGGCGGTCTGCTGACTTCATGACGTGCCACCTGGCCAATACGGTTCTAGGCACATTCGGTATGATGGGACGACTAGGTGAGACCGTGCGGTCACAAAACGGCCTGGCCTACTACGTCTACAGCCGGGTCGATGGGGGAACCGGCCCTGGTCCCTGGCGCGCCATCGCCGGTGTAGATCCCAATAACGTTGACCGGACCGTGACCCTGATCCTGCAAGAAATCCAGAAGCTGCGCGAAGAGCTAATACCCGCCGGGGAACTCGCCGACAGCAAATCCTACTTGACCGGCAGCCTCCCCTTACATCTAGAGACCAATGAGGGGGTGGCCCAGGCATTGACCAACATCGAGCGCTACGACCTGGGGCTAGACTACCTGCAGCGGTACCGGGCAACTATCGAAGCTATCACCGCAACGGAGGTGCAGGCAGCGGTACAGCGCTGGATGGATACTGCGCAGTATGCAGTGGCGATCGCCGGCCCTGAACTGGGCAAAAGCCACTGAGTCATGCTCACGACCGGCGTCGATATTGTCGAGATTGCACGGGTAGAGAGCATCCTGGCACGTCACGGCGCACGGTTTCTCACCAGGATTTTTACGCCGCAGGAGATCGTCTACAGCCGTGGCCGGCCGGCAGAATTGGCGGCGCGTTTTGCAGCCAAGGAAGCCGTGGCCAAAGCCCTGGGTGTTGGGTTGCGTATGCTGTCGCCTGTGGGCATCTATTGGCATGACGCCGAAATTCTCAATGATCGTCTGGGCAAACCGGTTCTGCTCCTCAGGGGGCAGGCGCAGGCGCTGGCCCGGGAACAAGGTCTCACCGAGTGGTCGGTCAGTCTCAGTCACGACGGTGGTGTGGCCATCGCTTTTGTAGTGGCAGTTGGATTTCCCTTACAATCCGAAACCACACAGAGCGCTCGAGCGTAAACAATAAGGAGAAAAGAATCGTGCGAGCCGTTGTCCAGCGTGTATCCGAAGCAGCAGTGACAGTTGAGGATCAGGTTGTCGGCGCCATCGGACAAGGGTTGCTCGTGCTTCTGGGCGTCGGTGAAGGCGACACCGAACACGAGGCCCGGTGGCTGGCCCACAAGACTGTAAATCTACGCATCTTCTCCGACGCCGAAGGGAAGATGAACCTGTCGGTCCAGGCCGTGCAGGGGCGCATTCTGGTCATCTCACAGTTTACGTTGCATGGAGACGTGCGACGGGGTTTCCGGCCCTCGTTCGTCAGAGCTGCCCCGCCGGAGATTGCCGAACCCCTGGTCGAGATCTATTGCGCAGCCTTACGCGCGGAGGGAATACCGGTGGAGACAGGCGTGTTCGGCGCACATATGCACGTCGCGCTCGTCAACGATGGCCCCGTAACGATTCTACTGGACAAGGAACCGCCAGCACTCGCGTAAGGGTCACGCGAGCGACAGAACCCCCTCTAGTATTTGTCATGAACAACGACTTCCTGGAAACCCAACTCTGGAACTGGCTTCTGTTCGAAAGTGCGCTGCCCCCGCAGCGCGCCAAAAGGCTGCTTGCCATGTGGAGCGGCGCGGGAGAGACCCTGATCGAGGTTCGTGATCGTCTGGGACAGGGCCTATGCCCCCCAGGCATGACGACTGAGGAAGCAACTACCCTCAGGTTCCCCGAAAAACCATCGCCCATCAGCGCGCTGCGCTGGAACGATCCTCACTATCCAAAAGGTCTGCACCACCTTCCCGAACGGATTCGTCCGGCCCTGCTGTTTTTCCGGGGAAATCCGGCGCTTCTGCAGAGACCTATCGTCTACATACTCCCCCCATCCGGTGATGATTCCATGGCGGCGGTACAGGAAGAGTGTTTGAGCATGCTTCTCGGCGAGGATTTTCTGCCAGCAGCGCTCGAACACAGCGATGCAGCAACCCAGTTGCTGGCGGAGCTCCAAGACACAGAAGGTGAGGCCTTGCTTTTCGTCCGGCACGGGCTGGATTGGGGGCGCGACACCCCCCTCCAAGGCCCTGAAAATACAGCGGAGCGCATCTTGCAGATCAGTCCACTACCGCCCGCCGCGACCCCCAACACAAAATGGAATACGGTACTGGAACAGGTTGAAGCCGCCATAGCCACTCACCGGCTGGTCTTGGGCGGCGACGAACTTCCCGAAACAGCGAAACTGCTAAAAACTTCCCCGGTCATCTGGATTACCGAGACGAAAATTGGCATCCAACTTCCGGATCACGTAACCCAGACGCCGGACCCCGCTTCAGGGATCTTGGAATTGCTAAATACGACGCCGGGATTGCCGCATGTGCAGAACGAAGTCATACTGCCGCAGGCGGCGCTCCCAGATCCTCCCCCCCCTGCCGAAGAGACGCTACGGATTCTGGGGAAAGGCGGCGTGATTCCTGACGTGTTGCGAGAACGACTCCTCAAGTCCAGCTAGCCTTTACTGCATCCCAATCAGCGCCACGGCGTCAATCTGATTCCAAAAGCCGGTACGGGATTCATCCAGTTCGATACGCACCCCGCTGATACGGTAGCCGGTGCGCGGCATTGAAACACTGAGCACGCCCGGGCACACATCGACGGCATCCGTACCTTCCCAAACCAGTTGTTGTCCCCCGGCCTCATCGATCAAGTGCACCCGCGAAAGCGCGCCGCGCCCGAATGTCTGGTAGATACGTACCTCCGTGGCGTAGACGGCCTGATCGAAATGAATCAACAACCACTCTAGTCCGTTCCCCCGGGCCGAGGCCCAGGCCCGGGGATCATCGACGCAAGCCTCGATCTCTGGAGGGCCAATCACACGTTCCGCACTCCAATCCGGTCGCGCGTATTCGGAGCTGGCCTGTACATCTGCCGCCCACTGCACCAATACAGTAGGCGTGGGGGTCGGCGCGGCTTCAGGTTCAACCTCCTCCCCACACGCAACCAGGACAAATACCGCCAGGATGACGAACATGTAACGGGTAAATTTCATCGAACCTTGTTCCTTGCACAGTAGACTCTGCCCTATTTTACGAATAAAGGCGCATTTGACAACTAATGGACGTGATAATCCGTGAAACACTATTGCGTTTCTGTTTTCCTATGCTATAATGGACTTACGCAAAAAGTGAATCAAGGAACTGGTACCTACCAGTCAAGATAGCCTTAGTATAGCCAGGAAAGGAGCAACCATGTTTCAAGACCGGATTCGGGAAAACTACGATACCTTGACCCCGGGTTTCCGAAAGCTCGCAGATTTTATTCTGAATAGTACATTGGATGTAGCGTTTCTTACCGCCACCCAATTGTCGCGCCGTGTTGGCGTTGATCCGGCGACCGTCGTCCGATTTTCCCAAGAAATTGGTTACTCCGGATTCCGGGAACTCTCCGGAGAAATCAAGACGTATATCCGCGATCGTATCAGTGCATCGACCCACAAGGTAGAAGAAGCCAAAACCCGGGGACAGCTCTTCGTAGCTCTAGCCGAGGATCTTCAGAAAAACCTCGAGCAATACCTTTCCATGGATCTGGACAAGATCATCATGGTAATCGAAGCCCTCAAAGAGTCAAGACACATTTGGATCGTTGCAGAACATATCGGCTATGATTTGGCCAGTTTCATGGCCAAGAATCTCGATACCCTGGGGCTTTCTGCCAGCGCGGTATATCCCAGTATGAGCGAAACTGCCCTGGTAATCCCGGAAGTGCAGCAAGATGACGTCGTCTTGATCCTGGTCAACGACGGGCCGGCCATCGACGCAGGGTATTTCACCAAACTGGCAAAAGCCAGGGGAATCAAGACCTTTTGCATTACCGGCTCTGCAGTCGTACCGCCAGCGCGTGAAGCGGATCACGTCCTGATCGTCCCCATTCACAGCGCCGCCGGGATACCCAGTTTTACACAAGAAGCTTTGTGTCTAGGACTGATTTGGGAAACACTGGCCTGCGAATTGAGCGAACAAACAGCGGCCAGTTTCCAGGAACGGGACAGCCACACCAAGCAACTTCTTGAGATGCGTGCAGAGACGCCTGAATACGAAGTTGGAGGACCGACCGTGATCTTTGGACGACCTAATCAACTGTAGTATGCGACGTGTTAGCGGGTCGCCCACCCAATCAGGTAAAGAGGATCGTCACTTGAGTTCAGCAATGCACCCGACATCTTAGCGTAGAAATGGAATGAGGTAAGTTCACTTTTAAGGAGAGTACCATGTTTCAAGACCAGATTCGAGAGTATTACGAAACCCTGACACCCGGCTTCCGTAAACTTGCCGATTTCATCATGACCCACACCCTTGATGCTGCGTTTCTTACCGTCACCGAGATCTCTCGCCGTGTCGGAGTCGACCCAGCCACGGTGGTGCGGTTTGCCCAGGAAATCGGCTACAGCGGATACCGGGAACTGTCGCGGGAAATCAAGCGCTACGTGCGCGATCAGGTCACCGCGACGTACCGGAAATCAACCGAGGCCGAGACGGAAGAAACCCAGATCCACGCGTTGATTGTTGCGACGCGTCAAAATCTGAGGAGCTTCACCGCCACGGAGATTCCGAATCTCGCAGAAACGCTGCGGGTTCTCAAAGAAGCGAAATGCATCTGGGTCGCGGCCGAAGCGCTCTGGTACCCCGTTGCCCGCTTCCTGGCCAGGATTTTGGAGATTTCCGGTTTCACAGCCACAGCGTTCCACCCGGCCCTGGCAGAATCGACGACGGCGCTGCGGAAGATGCAGGAAGGCGACGCACTGCTCGATATCGTCATCAGCAATCCCAGCATCGATACCGGTTATGTCACACGGCTGGCGCGGGAAAAGGGCGTGCGTACCATCGCCATCACGACGACAGGCGTCGTCTTGCCGGCGCCGGAAGCCGAGATCATCGTCGCCATCCCCTCTGTGGAACCGGCAACGGCCCCCAGTTACGCCACGCCGCTCGTCATCATCGGCCTGATCTGGGAGGCGCTCAACCGTCATGCACCGGAACACGCCGCAGAGCGATTTACTGAATACAATGAGATCATGGGAGAGATTCTGAGCTTGCGTTCGGAAACCGCAGCCTACGAAGGAATCCCACCCCACCTTCGCGAGTGAGGTCAATTTAGGAAGGAGTATGCCATGTTTCAAGAACGAATCCAGAAATACTATGACAACTTGACGCCCGGGTTTCGCAGACTAGCGGATTTCATCCTCAATGAGACTCTGGACGTGGCTTTCCTGACGGCGACCGAGCTCTCGCGGCGCGTGAACGTCGATCCGGCAACGGTGGTTCGGTTCTCTCAGGAAATTGGATATAGCGGGTATCGTGAGTTGTCGCGTGAGATCAAGCGCTACGTGCGCGACAGGATCAACGACACCAACCGGCGGGCTATCGAAGCCGCCACCGAAGGAGAGCTGCTTGAGGCGCTCCTGGATCGCGTCCATCAGGATCTCGAACAGTTCACAGCCACAGAGACGCCACGTATGGCCCTCGCGGTCAGCATGTTGAAATCAGCCACGCGCCTGTGGATAGCGGGGGAGTACCCCTCTTATGATTTGGCAGAGTACGTGGCGGAGTGTCTGGCTCCCCTGGGCATTCCCATCACCTGTTTCGCCCCCAGCATGATTCAAACAGCCAACGCCATTTCTCAAATGGAAGAGGGAGACACGCTGGTTGCGATCACATTTGGCACCCCAGGGGTAGATACCGGGTACGCCGTGAAACTGGCGCGAGATAAGGGGCTCCATACGTTATGCATCACGGATACCGGCACAGCACTGCCAGCGCGGGAAGCCGAACTTACCATCACCACCCCATCCAAGAGCCCGGTGGCGCCGAGCAGCTATGCGACATCGCTTCTGGCAATGTCCCTGCTATGCGAAGCAGTTCTCAATGCAAATAAGGACAAGGCCGAGGCTCACCAGGAAGCTACGCGAACCGAAATGAACGCGATCCTCAAGCTGCGCGCGGAGAGCGCAGAGCAGGAAATCGAGAATCCCGAAGAAGCTTAGGTTCTGCTTCCGCACCACCAGCTAACACAAGCCCCAACCCCAGGGAAATCCCTGGAGTTGGGGATTTGTCGCAATAGGGAAACCGGCTCAGCCGGAATCTGTGTCCGGTGTGTCGCGCAGCCGGCGTCTTAAACGGGAGGCCAACGTGGCATCACGGATACCCGGATCGCCGCTGCCCTCCACAGGATCTGAAGACGCCCCCGGGAATTCGGGAATGCCTTCTTCAGGTTCATTCCCGGTATCCTGGACGCCAGCCGGTGTAGGTCTGACGCGGCAGCGCAGATGTGCGGCTAATGACGAAGGGAGCGCCGATTGTTCTTTGTGCTCGCGCGCTCCGGAATGCCGGCGGCGCCACGTCCAGTGCAAACGCCGGATCGCGACATCGACAGGCCACAGCATCGCCGCCAACAAAATCAACACGGCGGAGATCGATCCCCCGGCGCGATACCCTACACGGTCATGCGTGAAGGGATCCATCGGCGCGTCCACCAGACGCGCATCCGTTCCGGACACCAATGATTCGAGGGAACGCGCCGGGTCAGTTGGCAGATATTCCGCAGCATAGGGCAGCGCCCATCCGGTTGTAAGAGACCGGTCGCCCGTCACGCGCACCAGAAATGCCTCCGCTCCTTGAGAAACAACAGTTCCTTCATAGCGACCGGGGGCTGTCGGCGAGAGCGTGATGCCCTTCCCGCCTCCCCCCACTTCAAGCGTGAGATTGAGACCATCGACATAGCCCCCTGCCGGGTCAACGACGTCGACTATGGCCATGAGTTCACCGGCATCGCCGGCCGGCGACAGGTGCAACGTGACTCCAGCATCATCGTCGGGGCGTGCTATCCAGCGCACAATGTTACCCCAAAACTGAGCGAACGCATCCCAGGCGACCCATTCGCGGCCCCACTGTCCGGATGCGCCCGATGTCCAGGCCACGGCATGCCCCAATCCATGGCGCCATACCGCCAGCAAAGGATCTTCGACCGCCATAGCCTCCCCTACGGCGGCAGCCGCGTCCACAGACCAGACCAGCTGTGCAGTATCCTTGGGCGTCGTGGCAACGTAGCCCAACACGGGAGGAACAGCGGAAAACGATTGTAACGGCGCCCACGAAGTAACGACTTCCGGATCGAAGGCGCCTTCCACAATGTAGGAGCGCCGCGCGCGATAGGCTTCCTCGGAGAAAATCGCCGGCAAATCGGCAGCTTGCGAGGCCAGGTAGAAACGTCCCTCTCCTGAAGCAGCCAGCGATTGTAGAAAGTTCACATCTGTCCCGCTACCTATCGCCACAACACTGAGCGTAATCCCGGCGTCGCGAAGTGAAGCCGCCAATTCCAACGCTCCACCTTGTTGCTCCGCATCGCTGCTGTCGGCCAGGAGCACAATGTGGCGCAGTTCCGCAACCGAGGCGTCGGATTCAAACAATTGAGCAGCGAAGGCAAGACTGTCGCGGACGTAAATGCCCCCACCCCCGGCCTGTAGCAACATAAGCCGGTCAACCAGCGCGTCGCGCTCGGCCAACGAAACAGGCCCCACAACGTCTGCCGGGCGGTCTTCGTAGGCGACGACCGCCATGGTATCCGTATCGTTCAGGCTTTCCGCCACCCGCGCGGCGGCTTCTGCGGCCAGGCGGACCTTGGGCGTTCCGCCACTGCCGGCATCCGGTTCCGCCATACTACCGGAAGTATCGATCACCAGGATCATCGTCATGGGAGGAAAACGGCGCGGGTCCTGCACGCGCATTTCAACCGGAAGCACCTCCTCGAGCGGCGTCCCCAGCCAGCCCCCCACCCCGTAACTACTGCTCCCTCCCACGGCGACCAATGCGCCTCCGAAGTCACGCACGTACTCGTGAAGCGCCTCCATACGCTGGGCAGTCAAGGAGCGCGCCGGCGTGTTGACCAGCACAATGGCGGAAAACGCCGAAAGGGTAGAGGGCGTCAAGGGCGCGTCGCCGGTCACAACTCCGGCCACGTCTAGCCCGGCCTGGCGAAGCGCCTCCTCCAGGTAGGCGCGCTCCTCCGCTTCGCCAATGACGAGCACCCGGTCAGGGCCGGCAACGATAATCCAGCCATGGGCGCAGTTGTTCTGAGCGAAGGTATCCTCCACTGCCGCCACACATACCTTGAATGGCACAAAGCCGGCATCTTCGGCTGTGAAACTCAGGAGAAACGTCCGCACTCCATCTGCCAGGTTCAAAGACATCTCCCCGCCTTGTGGGCCGGCATTCCATACCAGCGACGCCGGGGATATGCGCTCCGATCCTACCGTGACCGCCACCGGAACACGGTCGCCTACGAAAACCACCTGCGGCAGCCGCACATCATCTATCCAGAGCTCGGGGTAGGATTCTCCGGCGCCCAGGTCTATCACGACAACATCGATATCCCGAGTCCCAGCAGTCAACAACGCCTGCCGGGCTGCCCCGGTAGTCTCTATTCCATCGGTAAAGAGGACCACCCGTCCCGGCGCCCCATCAGGAATCAACCCCAAAGCCAAATCGAGCGCCGCTTCAATGTCCGTGGCATCCGGTGAAGGCCGCGTTGTCAAAGGGGACAACGTTGGCGACGACGTCAGGCCACGTTCAACCCAGGCCACACCGCCGAAGACCACCAGTGCAGCCTGATCTCGTGCAGGTTTGCCGCTCAACGCCTCTGTCACAAATGTCAACGCATCGCGCCAGCGCTCTGCCATACTATCTGAGCGATCTACCACAAAAACCACAGAAAGATCCCGTGTTTTTCGAATGCCCCGGACATCGAAAAGCGCAGCCACGACCAGCGCGATCATGGTCAGGCGGGTGACGACGGCTACCGGGTGAGCGCGAAGGAGGGCTGGCAGGTTCTGAAGCCACAACGCAGTCCCGCCGGGAATCAAGTCACGGCGCCACCACAGCCAGGCTTCCAGCAACAACAGCAACAACGCCAGAATCAATAAGCCCTTGACTTGCTCATGCCATCCCGGATCGAGAATCGATGCCACTTCCCGCCCCCCTACCCGAAACGATCGGGGGCGGAGATCCGACTCGCCGTCATCCAACAGCGAGAATGCCACGTACTGCACCGCCGGTGTATCGGGGAGAGCGACCTGTATGGGATAGAGACCGGCCTCAAGGGGAGGCGCCAGCTGTGTATCAAGCAGCGGTAGGGACAATCCCCCGGGCCGCTCCAGCGATGCAGCCAGCGCCTCGGGCGGTAGGGAGGGATACCATGGCGCGCCAGGAGGGAGCGCCGTCACGGGCTCAGTCGCCAACTGGGGCAGCGACCAGCGTACCAGGTTTGCAGCGAGCACGGGAAAAGCTACCCGCAGCGGCAGGTCGCTATCGTGAAAGTCAAAAGCCTGGCAGATTGTCTTCCGCCCGTCACCGGTCAGCGTCCAGAGCAATGGACGCCCGGCATTTTCAATCAACACATCGGCGCCGGGCGGGAGATCGTAGTCATAAGCGCGGGTGATGTGGACGTCGAACCAATCGACGTAGCGTAACAGCGCGTGGTCCTCGTTCACGCGCGTCGCGCCCACCTCAGGTTCGAACGCAAGGCCCGCCGTCCCACAAGGAGAGACTCCCAACGGCGCGATAGCCCATACATTCGCCGCAGGCCAAGACGAGAGCGCAGCATCCGGATCGGCATCGACAACGAACAGGTCATGATGCGCCGCCAGGGCTACAACCGCATCGCCCGTCTGTTCAAGGTCAATACCCGGCAGAGCGCGCAGCGCCTGTTCAAGAAAGCGATTCCCAGAGGTCAACAGTAACACGCGCCCATCCTGCTGCGGCTGCAACGCTACCCAAGCCCGATCATCGAGAGGAAAAGGATCCGCCTGCTCCGGCGCTTCCAGATGCACCTCCAGCCAGTCTCCGTCCGGTAAGTTATCGAACGACAACGCGACGGCAACATCCTGTTCGAGATCGACCCAACGCCGTTCCCACACAATGTCATCGACCAGCAAGGTCACCGCGCGGCGGACTTCCGGCCCGGCGTTACGCACACGCACCAGCGCACTCAGCCCGCTCGTCGAGCGGCGCGCGCTAAACCCCACGATACCAGAGTTGGGAAGCATCCCCCCCACATCGAGCAGACGAACCGCGCCAGGTAGACCAGGCAGGTTCTCATCAATCGCACGATCGCTCACAATCAGCGTGGTCATGTCGGCCGCACGCGCAAGGCCATGGGACAGCATGGCTGCCGCGTTCCAGTCGGCAACGCCATCGGTTGGCACAACATCGTCGAGAAGACGGCGGAAATCCACAGGACTTCCATCACGGAGCAAGACCGCCGGCTCCGGCCCCACGGCAACCAAGGAGACCGAATCTTCAGGCGCCAATGTGCCGGAAAGATCACGCAGGGCCTGGCGTGCAGCATCGCAACGGGTTGCGCCGGTGGGAGAAGGCGCCTGCATGCTCGCCGAAACATCGAGCAACACAACCACCTGTCCCCCGAGCGCCTGCCGGGCCGGAATTGCAGGCCGCGCCCCAGCTATCACAAGCAATGCCAGCGTCAACAACTGAAGCAGCAACATCCAGTTGCGGCGAAGCTTCTGCCAGGGACGATGCGCGTGACGCTCTGAGATGGCCGCCTTCCAGAGCAAAGTACTGGGCGCCAACGCCTCACGACGCTGAAGCCGCAGGAAATAGAGCGCCAGAATGGGCAGCGCCAGGAGCAGCGCGAGAAATCGATCCGGATTCAAAAATGTCATCACCTGCATTGTAACACGATGACCCAAGCCCTACCAATGAAATACGCGCTACTCCTTGCCGGTGGAGTCATTCTTGGTTCCATTTGCTCCAAAACCTGTGTATACTGTAGATAGGAATCCAGCCCATCAACCAACAACCACACGTCTTGCCCCAATCGAAGGGCTACATAGCTTTCATTCCACACTGGTTTTCCGAGTCTCTGCTGGCCTCAGACGCTTATTGGACCGGGAGGTCTCCTCCCATCTCACTTTCGATAGGCCGGATATAAGGAGGTAACAGCATCATAACAAAACTTCACAGCGATATCAACGTCAATTCCTCCAGGAGCGCCGGTTTTTGCCTAGCTTTAGTGTCAGAAAAGGAGACCTATCATGCGCAGACTACGCTGGTTGAGCTACTGTCTTTTATTGTCCTTACTTCTCACACCGGCAGCGGCAGCGGGAAAACCACTTCCACAGGCGCCGCCACCCGATGAGAATACCATGTTGCTTACACCGTTGGGCACAGCTTTCACGTACCAAGGATACCTTGAGGATGGAGAGGGTCCGGTCGCCGACACCTGTGACTTCCGCTTCTCGCTTTACGGTTCGGCGGCGGGCGCCGACCAGATCGGAACCACGCAAACCAAGACCGCCGGCGTCAATGCAGGGCAGTTCACCGTGGCGGACCTCGATTTCGGCACGGGCGCCTTTCAGGGCGAGGCCCGTTATCTCAAGGTGGAAGTGCGCTGTCCTGCCGGAACCGGAAATTTCACGGCCTTGACGCCACGCCAGATGATTTCGGCGGCGCCTTACGCGCAATACGCGCTGACAGCGCCGTGGAGCGGCCTCGCGGGCATACCGGGGGATTTCGCAGATGGCGTCGATGATAACACGACGTATACGCCCGGCGCCGGTCTGACCCTGGAAACAACAACGTTCAGTATCGCTCCCGGATACCGGCTCCCCCAAACCTGCGCCAACGGTCAGATTGCCGCCTGGAACGGCAGCGGCTGGTCATGCGCCAACAACAACGGCGGTCCCGGCGGCGACTTCTGGAGTTTGTGGGGCAATGCCGGCACAGTACATGGCGTCCACTTCTTAGGGACGACCGACAATGTGACCCTGACGCTGGCCGTCAGCAGCACCACAGGTCTCAGGTTAGCTTTCGGCAACTTCAGCCCCAATCTCCTGGGGGGATCGGTCTATAACCTGATCACCGTGGGCGTCTCCGGAGCCACAATCGGCGGCGGCGGTGCGGAATGGGGGCCCAACCGCGTGACCGACAATCTGAGTACGGTAGGCGGCGGGTTCAATAACCAGGCCGGCAACGGCAACGGCATCTTCGATGACGCCGACGTCGCCACGGTGGGCGGCGGCGCGAACAATGTCGCCAGCGGCGGCGCGGCCACCGTCGCCGGCGGCGCCGAGAATACGGCCAGCGGAGAATATAATGCTACGGTGGGCGGCGGATACTTCAATACTGCCAGCGCCACAGATGCTACCGTGAGCGGGGGCAACACGAACACGGCCGGCGAATGGGCCGCCACGGTCAGCGGCGGACACCAAAACAGCGCACTCGAAGGCGCATCCACAGTAGGCGGCGGCGTCAACAACCTGGCAGCCGGGGGCGACTCGGTGATCGCTGGCGGCAACGAGAATGCCGCCTACGGTTGGGCCGCCACCATCAGCGGCGGGTTCACCAACACCGTGACGGCTGATGCAGCAACCATCGGCGGTGGCTTTGGAAACTTGGCAGCAGGTCCCGACGCAACGGTCGCGGGCGGCAAGGAAAACCGCGCCGAAGGCGAGTTTGCCGTTATCGGCGGCGGCAGAAACAACACCGCAAACGGCGACCTCGGGGCCACCATCGGGGGCGGCGCAGATAACACCGCCAGCGGCGAGGCCTACGCCACGGTAGCAGGCGGCTGGAACAACAATGCGCTCGGCGGCGGCGCAACGGTGGGCGGCGGCGCCTGGAACATGGCAGAAGCCAATCTAACCACGGTAAGCGGCGGTGAATCGAACGCCGCCCAATCGACGTATGCCACCATCGGCGGCGGCGCCAACAACGTTGCCTATGAATGGGCCTCGACCATCGGGGGAGGTCAATACAACGAAGCCAACGGCTCCCATGGCGCCGTGGCCGGCGGCGAGAGCAACCGGGCCGATGGCGCCTGGGCTGCCGCGGGCGGCGGCTTCAACAATACAGCCAGCGGCGAAGGCGCAGCAATTCCCGGCGGCGGCAGCAACTTCGCCGGGGGCGACTACAGTTTCGCTGCGGGACTAAATGCACGGGCAGAACATCATGGGACTTTTGTGTGGTCCGACAATACCGGCGGCCTGACATCCACGGGCGACAATCAGTTCTTGATTAGCGCCGCCGGGGGTGTGGGAATTGGGACGGCAAACCCCTCCGGGCAGGTGCATATCGCCGCGAACAGCAATGAACGCGCCGTCTACCTGAGCGGGGGGCCAGTAATCAGCGCCACCAGCCTCACCGTCAAATGGAATCTACCGCCCACGAGCGGCGCGGCCACTCTCCCCATGATCGCCGCGGATTGGGACACCGGCGGCGGCTACGGCATCATCAAGGGAGACAACGTTGCTTCACCGGTCGTGTGGATGTACGGCAGTACGGGACGCAATGCCTTCACCATCGCTCGCAAGAGCTATGGAGGGAGCGGTGCGGACGTTACCGATATCGACGACTGGCTGACCCCGCTCGTTCAGGTTCGCGAAAATGGCTACATGGGCATCGGCACGACGGACCCCAGCCACAAACTGACTATCTCCAACGGCAGCAACAACAACTTACTCCGCCTGATCGGCCCCCTCGGCGACTTTGGGCACGGCGGGCGTCTTAACTTCGGAGACGGCGACCGGGTCTATCTCGACGAGGATGAGGATGACAAGTTGACAATCTACGCCCAGAATCGCATCGCCATGATGGGCAGCAATGTCGGCATTGGCACCACAACCCCCCAGGCAGCGCTCCACGTCCAGGGTAACATTCTGGGCAGCGCCAGCGTCGGCATTGGCACGACCAGCCCACAGGCCACCCTGCACGTCGAGGGCAACACCTACAACAGTGGGAGCCTGGGCGTCGGGGAAACCACCCCGCTTCGCCCCCTACACATCACCGATGCCGGCCCCTACGTGCGCTTCGAGGACACGGATGGCGGCAACGCCTGGGAGAACGGAGTATTCGGGCAGGATACCGACTACCGGATCGCCGAAATCGTCGGCGGTTCCCAGAACGCGCGCCTGGTCATCGAAGAAGGCGGCAACGTCGGCATCGGCACGACCGACCCACAGGCTAACCTCCACGTCAACGGCACGCTGTACAGCAGCTATCGCATCGGCATCGGGGACTCGACGCCGGAGACCCCCCTCTACATCAAAGATAGCCGTCCCTACGTCCGTTTCGAAGACACCGGAGGTGGGCACAAATGGGAAGCCGGCGTCTTCGGCGACAGCCAGGAATTCCGCATTTCAGAACAGGTCGGCGCCGACTACGTGGGCCGGCTAAACATCGAGGAAGGTGGGCGCGTCACCATCAATGAGCTGCGCATCACCAATGGCAGCGACCTCGCCGAACCCTTCGATGTGGTAGGAGCCGAAAACGTCAAACCGGGCATGGTCATGGTCATCGATCCCGACAACCCGGGGCAGCTGCGTATCGCCGACCAGGCGTATGACCGCGCCGTCGCCGGCTGCGTCAGCGGCGCCAACGGCATTCAACCGGGCCTCACCCTGCAACAGGAAGGCACCATCGCCGATGGCGCTTTCCCTGTGGCGCTCACGGGGCGCGTCTATTGTTGGGCGGATGCCTCCTACGGCGCCATCCAACCTGGCGACCTGCTCACCACATCCGATACGCCGGGCCATATCATGGTCGTTCGTGACTACGCAAAAGCGCAGGGCGCCATCATCGGGAAGGCCATGAGTGTACTCGACGCGGGCACCGGTCTGGTGCTCGTGCTGGTCGCTTTGCAATAAGGGGGATACCACGATGAACCATCAATCACAAATCCCCAAACGGCTCTTTGGCATACTGGTCGTGATGGGTCTGCTGTGCGCCTTCTTGGCGTCGCCGGTGCATGCCGAGCCGGTTCCCGAACCAGATGTGCGCGCCGCTGTCGAAACCTGGGTTCGCAAGGTCACGGCAGAACGACGCCCGGACGCTACGGTATCGCGCATGGAGCCCTATCGCGTCGACGGTGAAATCGCCGCCTACATCGCGCACCTCGCAGGCGGCGGCTTTTGCCTGGCAGGTGCAGACACGCTCGCCCTGCCGGTCACACTCTACAGTCCGGAAGACGACTTCGATCCCGAAAACCCTGATTTGCAGTATCTCCTGTGGGAAATCGCATCGGAAACCGGCTACCTCCGCGCCGGACTAAGCGCAGGAAACGCCGAGGTCATGGCGTTCAGGCCACAACTCGAAACGCGGGAAGCGGCCTGGCAGAACCTGATCGCCGGAGAGATCCCGGTTCCGGATCGCCAACCGGATGTGTCTATATCGGCGCCCACCAGCATGACGTTGCCGTTGACCAGCCGCTGGAGCCAGGGATCCCCCTTCAACGATCAATGCCCGGTATTGACCCCGAGTACCGATGAGCACGTCGTCGTCGGATGCGTCGCCACAGCCATGGCGCAGATCATGTACTACTGGCAATGGCCGAACAGCGGGGAGGGGTCCGATGACGTGGATTATGATTTCCGCTTCAGGACCAATTGGGATCGAGAGTTGCTCTCGACAAATCCCGGTCTTCCTTCCGATAGTTTCTGGACCGGTCGCCTGTTGTGGACCACCCAAGATGGTGGATCGCTGTGGATGACCGGATACTGGGATGAAACGATCTACGAGCAAGCGCAAACGTTCAGCGCTAACGCAAATTACCAATCGGCGTTGACGACTCTCTGGAACCGGCTGACGTCAAGCTCGTCCAACCACAGTGTGAACTTCAGTTCGGCCTCCTATGATTGGGAGCTCATGGCCGACACCCATTCCGATCCTGTAGGGCCCGGAGATATCGAGGTGGCGCGTCTCAGCCATCACGCGGGCGTCGCGGTACACATGAATTACGGATACTACGAATCGGGGGCAACAGGCAACTACCTGGACAACGCCATGGAAGATCATTTCCGCTACGATACCGATGCCCGGGATGACTCCCGCGATACAGCCAGGATCATCGAAGATATCCAGTGGTTGCGCCCGGTGGCGTTAGGCGGCTACACCGCTACCCTGCAAAGCGAGATCGAAGGGTACGCCGGTCACCGTTGGGTCGTTCTCGGTTACAATACCGGCGCCAGCCCGGGACCGGAATTCCTGATGAACATGGGCTGGGGCGGCGCGCCGGTATGGTACACGTGCGACGGCTCGCCCTATCCCACCAACCAGTCACAAGCATCCCGCCTCGCGCCAGAGGACATGGTCAAGTTCGTGGGCGATACCAACGACGGCGACGGCTCTCCAGATGATCCCTACGAGGATATCCAAGAGGCTCTCAACGAAGCGCCCGACAACGCGACATTGATTTTCAAGGCCAGTTCGATCAACGCCTTCTCCGGCGCCAGTCTAAGCATCGACGGGCCCTTCACGCTCAAGGGCTACTACGCCATCCTGCGAGGCGATTTAACGCGCTCGGGTGAAGCGTTGGATACCCCTCCCAAACATGACCCCCCGGCGCCGGATGCAGGTACGCCACGGGAGTATGAGCAACGTGAAGACACCCTATCCCCACCCTCTCACCAGGTGCAGGTGCGTTAGGAGGCCAGATCATGAACACGAAACAGCCTAAACGGCGGGCTACCATCCTGATCCTGACCCTGGTAGGGCTGCTGCTCGCGCTCAGCAACTTTCCGGCAGGTGCACAAACCGGGGGTGCGTTTACGCTGCCCTGGTTCAACATCGGTGCGGGAAGCATCAGCAGCGGCGGCGACTACACGTTGGCGGGCGCCACAGGGCAAGCTGATGCCGGCAACCTTTCCGGCGGCGACTTCACCCTGGGCGGCGGGTATTGGAACGGCGGCGGCGCTGAAGAACCGGGGCCAAAAACCATCTTCCTGCCCCTGCTGATCAGGCAGTAGGAAACGACACCAGCATACCGGCACGGTGATCGCACGTTTGCGCACCGTGCCGGTTGTATACGCATGTTAACATATACTCAGTTCACCCCCCGCTACGGTTGAGAGGACGCATTCTCACAGATCCTATCGAACCTGGGCGATTCCAGAACGTACTTATATCAGGACCATCGGGGAGGTCATAATTGCCTACGAAGTTCATCGAGAAAGGATCTGCTGTGAGATATCAGGGAGTGGGCGTAGGATTGTTGCTGATAGGACTCGCACTGGTTGCGTGTACCGCACAAAACACACCGGCTGCAATAACGCCTACCCTCACTCCCACCCTCACGTCCACGATCCCTCCCCCGGCGCCGACAGCATCCCCCAATCCCACCGTCACGCCGACGCCGAGACCGACGCACACCCCCACACTGACCCCCACCCCCATTCCCAGCGCCATGCTGCTGGCGCCCATGAACTACCAATGGCAGACGTGGAACAACTGTGGTCCGGCCAGTGTGGCCATCGTGTTGGGATACTACGACGTATGGGTTACCCAGCACGATACCCCCTTCCCCTATGGCTGCGAGCTGCAGCAATATCTGGAAGCTTACGGTCTGACTTCACGCGAATACAACACGCCGCCCAGCGTTCAAGCGACCAAAGCGCTCCTGGCGGCCGGGATTCCTGTCATCGCTCTACAACTGCTGGATTACGAAAGCGATATCGGCCATTTCCGCGTGATCAAGGGCTACGACGATGACGCCGGGGAATTCATCTGCGATGATCCGCTGCGCAGCAAAGGGACAGATTATCGCATGACGTATGGTAAATTCATCAAGCTCTCCCATCCCCAGGGTAGGATCATCGCCATCTATCCCCAGGAACGCGATGAGGAAGTCCGGCGCATGATGCGGCTGTTTCACATAGGGGAAAACGTTTGGGTGTGTCCTTGACCGGGGCATGTTGGGCGCGGCTTGACGGCCCTCTATAGCTGCGGTATAGTCGCGTTACCGGCAGTCCACAATGGGTTTGAATGCCCTAGATCGATGTTAAGGAGAACTGGTATGGCGATATGTCCTTCGTGCCAGGGTACGGGCGCCGAAATCTGCGTCAAGTGCAAGGGGAGCAAGAAAATGTCATGCCCCACCTGTGGGGGATCCGGTGAGGTACTCTGCCCCACGTGTGGCGTTGGACATGTGACCTGCGCGACCTGCAAGGGAGCTGGTTACGTTCCCTGTGCTGTCTGTCGCGCTTCCGGCGTGATCCCCTGCAAAACGTGCGGGGGCGCTGGCAAGGTTACATAGAGGTTCCTACTGTTTGGGACGTAACCAAATCGTGGTATACTGCTCCCGCGATGATGGATGCAGGCTCCCCCCAGAAAGCGAAAAGGATCGGCGCCAAAACCCAGCCCTTTTTTCTACAAGGGGGTGCGTCTGGCGCATTACTCATCCATGGATTCTTGACTGCCCCCGACGAGATGCGGCCCCTCGGCGACTATCTTGCGGACGGCGGGATGACCGTCTATGGCATTCGGCTGCGTGGACACGGCACATCTCCCGGCGACCTTGCGACAGTATCCTGGCGAGATTGGCTAGAGGATGTGCATGCCGGTTTGGGTGTACTGCGCCGAGAATGTGACCGGGTGAGTCTCGTAGGGCTTTCACTGGGAGCAGCGTTGGCGCTGCACGCAGCCACAGAGACACCTGTCCACCGCGTGGTAGGGTTGTCCACCCCGGATGCAACGCTGGCGCGTCGCGTACACCTTGGTTGGGTCAATTACCTGGCCCGAGTGTGCAACGCTTTACCTAAAATCGGTTCTGATATCCGCGATCCGGCAAGTCGCAAACAGCACTTCACCTACACCCGGATTCCGCTCGATGCAGTCGCCCAACTACAACCCCTTCTGGAACATACACAAGAACGACTTCCTCAAGTGAGCGTTCCCACTTTGCTTGTGCACGCGAAAAAAGACCGCGTCATCCCGCCCCACGTCGCCCGGCGGGTCGCAACGCGGCTCGGAGGCCCTCATCGCATTGTATGGCTTGAGCAAGGCGGGCATACGGTGACACTGGATTACGATCGCCAGCACGCCTGGGAGGCTACGCGGATGTGGCTGGAGCAGGATTCCCCATGATGCGCCGCCATGCTCCTCGCAAGACGCCTATCGGCCTGGTGTTGCTCCTGGCAGCCTACGTGAGTCTGGCATTGGCCTGGAATCTTACCATTCCTCCCTACGAGAATCTGGATGAAATCGAGCACACCGAAGTCATACGCCACATCGCCGTGACCGGGCGTCTCCCCATCCACGGAGAAGCCGAAACTGCCGGCTACCACGTGCGGCAAGAAGCCTCACAACCGCCCCTTTACCATCTCTTGGGGGCAGTCTGGATGCGGATTCTAGGACTTCCCGATGCGCCGCCAACGCGTAGTGCAGTGCCCGGCGCAGTTGTGGCATGCGGGCCTTCCGACACATTCTACAACAAGACGACCTGGGCGCGCAACCCATATGAAGAGGAGCCGCCGTGGCAAGGTCACATCCTCGCCGTCCACACCCTGCGTCTACTCTCCACACTCCTGCAGACATTCACCGTGTTGGGAACCTGGACTCTGGCCCTGCGTTGCGGCGCATCCCGCACCCTTGCCTATCTGGCAACGGCGATTGTCGCTTTCAATCCCCAGTTCCTGCTCATATCGTCCGGCGTCAACAACGACAACCTGGTTACGCCGCTCGCCACGTGGGCGTTGGTACTTCTCGTGAATATGATCAAAGGGCGCCCCACCGCGCGTCAAATGGTGGGATTTGGAGTGTTATCCGGTCTGGCAGGATTGAGCAAGCTCAGCGGCCTCGGCCTCCTGGGACTCGGCGGAATCGCGTTGCTGGCGACAGCCCGGCGCGAGCACATTCCTCTGCGCCGGGTCGTGGGATGGGGACTCCTGGTGGGAATCCCCGCACTGCTCCTGCTAAGCCCCTGGATAGTGCGCAACCTGAACCTGTATGGCGATCCCACGGCGCTGGCCCCCATGCTGGAAAAGGTGGGGCGCCGCGAGTATCCAATCGACGTCATTGGCGAGGCCTGGCTCATGTGGCGCTCGTATTGGGGACAAATCCCCTGTTCGTTCTACCCCAGGTCCGTGTATTGGGTGTATGATCTGTTGATGGTAGGCGGTTTTTCCGGGCTAGTGGTGAGTTGGCGAAAGACCTCTCGTAACCTCCGGCCCCTGCTGTGGCTGCTCACCGGATGGTTTGTGTTGATCACCGTTGCGTGGATTCGCTGGAACATGACCACCCCGGCGCCGGGCGGACGATTGCTTTTCCCGGCTGCCCCCGCCCTGGCCATCCTTCTGGCTTTCGGGTGGCAGCAGTGGCTGCACAAATCCTTCCAGCAGCTCTGGACGTGCGCACTGCCCTTGTGGTCCATTGTGGCGCTGCTTGCCGGCCCCTTTGCTATCTTTGCGCCGCCCAGGTTGTTGGCCGAAAACGCCCCGCTGCCGAATCCCGCGACGTACACCTTCGGCGAGCAAATCGAGCTCGTGGGCTATGACGTCAAGGTCAGCGACGCCCCCCTGTGGTGCTGGTTGGTATCCGAGCGCTATTGCGACACCCCCATCCTCGACATTTCCCTGTTCTGGAAAGCCACGGCTCCGATCACCGAAGACTGGGTTTTGGCCCTGCAATTGGTTTCTCCTCAACCGGGGAATGACACCCTGCGGTTCAGCTACAACCGTTGGCCCGGTCATGGCAACCTGCCCACGCAAGCATGGCCCGAAGACGCCATCATAAAGGATAGCTACCGGTTGCCGCTGCCGGATGCAGATTTCCCCACCCAGGCCTGGAATCTCCAGGTCGCCTTCTTCGATCTCGAGACCCACGACCGTCTCCCGGTAAGTCAAACTGGCCTTCAGACCGGAACGGCAGCCGTATTGCAGCAGTTGCGTGTCCCAGGTAGGCCCGCCGCGTGCGAGGAGACTCACCTCCGCACCCCGGCGACCCGGTTCGGGAATGCTATCGACCTCACACACGCGCGGGTGATCTCCGGGACGGAAAACTGGAACGTAGTTCTCTGTTGGCAAAGCCTGACGCCGGTCCCAATCGATTACACGGTGTTCGTCCACGCTTACGCAGAAGATGGCTCCCTGATCGCCACGGGGGATGGCCCGCCGATGTCCCAGGAGTTCCCAACCTCCCTATGGCAGCCCGGAGATCGGATCCGCGACGAACACCGCTTCCTTTCTCCCCAGGATGACAGCATTGTAAAAGTAACGGTAGGACTTTACGACCCCGTCAGCGGGGTGCGTCTTGTCGCCGCCTCAGATAACACCCCACAACTGAACGACGCCGTTACCCTTTGGAGTTCCCAGCCCGGCGCCTACGGCCCATAAAATGCCGGAAGGAAAATCTCAACAGTTGGAGGAAATTGTAACATGCGCAAGAAATACCTGATCCCGTCCATTTTGATCGTGGCACTCGCGGCTCTAGCATTGATTGCTCCTCACCATTGGAGCGTGGCCGATCGCCCGGCTCCTGGACCGTTGGTCTCACCGCTGAGTTTCAAAACCGACCAACAGCTGGCCAATGGTGAGAATCTTCTGAAAAACGGCGACTTCGACGATCCCAACTATGACTTCTATTGGCGACCGCCCAACCACTATGTCGCCGGCATGTGGTTTGAGTGGTTCTTGATGCCCTACCTGCCAGAGTTCATCGACGGCGGCATTCCCTACCATAATGAGTGTTATCCACAACCGGAAGGCGTGCCCTGTTATGGGGTCACTCCGCCCAACCGTTCCCAGGGATACATTCGCTGGGGAGAACCCTATATGGGAGGGGTTTACCAGCTCGTCGAAGATGTTACCCCCTGCACACTTTACCAGTTCACCGTGTACAATCGCAATGACCGTTCGAATTTCAACCCCAGGGTGGGTATCGACCCCACAGGCGCCAACCTGCCCATGCGCGATCCAACCGATCCCGACCGGTATCCGTTCAATTGTCCTCCCGACGGCATGAGCGAATGCCCGAAACCGTTCATCTACAGTCGTTATGATCTACCGCAAACCATCGTCTGGTCGGAAGACTGCGACCACGAAGCGTACACATGGGCCCCTTGCTCAGTGAAAGCCGAAGCGGTCAACACGACCATCGGCGCCTGGACCTATGCTTATCCGGACGCCGATGCGAACCCCTCACGCTCGACGTATTGGGATGCCGGGACCCTGGCACAGATTCCTTTCCCCAATGACCGCTTACCGGCGCCAGAATCGACTATCCCCTCGGGGTTCATCTTCAGCATCAACGAGAATCAGGAGGGCGACCAACTGGAAATCGGCTGGCTGACAACTAATCCCGCGATATCCCAGATCTGGTACACCATCATCCCTTCCTCCACCGTAACAGGAACCACGACGCTTAGTGAAACGATGTACTTACCCCTGGTCGGCCGGACGTCTTGGGAATACCCCGAAGCCACGGAATTGAACTTGACCGCCGCGACGACCCATAATGGGATCATCACAGGGATCGTGGACGGCGACACCGTCAGATACGTGATCGTCGCCCGCAGATCCAACGGCAGCAGCTGCCAGACCGAATTCGTCGGCGCCAGGGAGGTAACCATCTCCATTCCGTGAAGCCGAAACCACACCCCCTGGTCATCATACTACTTAGTTTTGCCATATTGGTGCTTCTTCATGGTTGGGCAACGCCAGTATTCGAGGCGCCCGACGAAGTGTGGCACTACGCCTATGCCCGCTGGCTCGCAGAGGGGCAGGGGCTGCCTTCGATGGCGAATGATGACAGCGGGGCGAATCAGGAAGTCGCGCAGCCGCCGCTTTACTATGCGGCGGCCGCGCTGCTGAGTACACCGTTTCAGGACAATGACCTGGATACCTTGTTCTGGCACAATCCCAATTTCGGCTTCCAGGCTCCAGGCACGATCCCCGACAACAAGAACATGCTCATCCACCCGCAAACCGAACGCTGGCCGGGTACAGGCGCAGCCCTGACCGTGCGCGCGACACGACTGGCCTCACTGCTATTCGGGCTTGTAACGGTCACGGCGACCTGGGGGCTGGCCTACGAAACTTTCGGCAAGCGCTCAAGCGCGCACCTTGCAGCCAGTCTGGTGGCTTTCCATCCCCAGTTCGCCTTTATCTGTAGCGTCGTGAACAACGACAGCGCCGCATCGGCCCTGGCGACTGCGGCGCTCTGGAGCGCTGCCCGCATAGTGCGGCGCGGGTTGACAACGCGCCGCGCTCTGGCGTCCGGCGTCCTCGTCGGACTCGCCATCTTGACCAAAACCAGCGCACTCTTGTTGTTGCCCGTCATCGGCGTCGCCCTTTTGATTGCCGGTTGGCGGGAAACCCCCTCGATAAAACGTTGGACCCTCGCGTGGATGGCCTATGCAACGGTCGCCCTTGCCGTGGGCGGGTGGTGGTATGGCCGGAACCTGGTCCTTTACGGCGACCCCCTGGGGTTGACCAGCCACTTGAATACACTGTGGGGACGCCCCCAGCCGATTTCGCTCGCGGAACTTCTCCCGGAAATCCCGCTGCTGATCCGGTCTTTCTGGGGAGCGTATGGTTGGGGGCATATCTGGTGGCCGGATTACGTCTACCTCATCCTGTCTCCGGTTTCTCTGATTTTGATAGCTTGGGGAATGATGCGCGTCATCCAGCCGCTTGCACGCCCACAGCCCAATTCAAGACCCAACGAAACGACGGGGGTTATGATTTACGCCCTGTGCGCTATCTGGTTCTTTGCCATCCTTGTCGCGCTGTTACAGTGGATGCGACAGGTGGAAGCTCCCCATGGCCGCCTGCTCTTCCCGGCTATCGGTGCGTGGTCCACACTTCTTACTGCGGGACTTGTGCTTCCCCACAGCAGGCGCCGCCGTTTGCAGCCGGCGAGCAAGGTTATCGTGTTGGCGTTCGCCAGCCTCACCCTGCTCGCCCCGGGCGCCCGCATTCTGGCAACGTTTGCGCTCCCGAGATTAGTCTCCCTCAATACCGTCGCCGCGTCGACAGTTCCCTTGCCGCTCACCTATGATGACGAAGTGCAGCTGCTGAGCGCCGAGATTCGCCAGCGCCGGCTGGCGCCAGGGGAAACCTTCGAGGTCCACGCATGTTGGACCACCCGGCGCCCCATCAACAGCGACTACACCGTCTTCCTGCAATTATTGGGACCGGAGAACCTCATCGTAGCCGAACGTAGAACTTATCCAGGACTGGGACGTTTCCCCACCTCCTTGTGGCCCGTGGGCCGTGCGTTCTGTGATAACTACCGGATGGAGGTTGGGACCTGGGCTCCACAGCCTATGGTGTACCGTCTCGAAATCGGACTCTTCACCGCCGAACACAATCGACGATTGCAAGCCAGAGATGAACAAGGGCAGGCCATCGATCCCCCGATCGTGACCCAGGTTGCCGTCGTCGCCCCGGAACCCATTCAGCCTGCGCCAGCCTTCACATC
>JAFGNR010000319.1 GCA_016926915.1 Anaerolineae bacterium | reverse complement strand
GAACGGGGCATCACCGTCGTCATGGTGACGCACGATCACGCCATCGCGGCGGAGGCCGGGCGCGTCATTACCTTGAAAGACGGCAAGATTGTAGCTGCCAGCGTTCAGGATGCCGCTGAAGGCTGATCGCCGATAGCGGACGGCAATTCTTGGAGGATATATGCTCACTCAATTAGCAGACTTAGGTGAAAATCTGCGCGTGGCCCTGGATGGGCTGCTGGCAAACAAACTACGCTCGGCGCTGACCATGCTCGGCGTGATCATCGGCGTGGCCGCGGTGGTGGCGCTGATGTCCATTGGGCAAGGGGCGACGGCCGACATTACCGAACAGATCAACAGCGCTGGCACCAACCTTCTGATGGTGACGTCGGGCGGCTTCGGTCGTGTTGGGGGCGGCAACCAGGGTACCCTGGGCGTCACGATGGAGGACGCGGAAGCGCTGGCCAATCCCAACAACGTCTCGGCGGCATCCCTCGTGGTGCCGGAATACTCTGGAAACGGCCAGATCATCTACGGGGATACCAACCTCAATACCTCGGTGACCGGCGTGCCGCCGGCGTATCAAGACCTCTATGATTTGACCATGGCGGGCGGCGAGTTTATCAGCCAGAGCAACGTCGATAAACGGTCCAAGGTCGTGGTGTTGGGGGCGACGATCGCAGAGGACCTCTTTGGGGATTTCGATCCTGTAGGGCAGAAGATCAAGGTGGCGAACAACAGCGGCGCCAAGTTCTCACTGACGGTCATCGGCGTTCTTGAAGCGCAAGGCGATTCCATCGTCAACGATATCGACAATAGTGTGTTCGTGCCCATTAGCACGGCGCAGACCAAGCTCTCCAATGCCCGTAATCTGGTTGGCGATCTTATCGTCAGCCGTATCACCATTGAGGCGCAATCCGAAGAGCTCGTCGATACGGCGGAAGATCAGATCGATGCGACCTTGCGCGCGCAACACGGCTTGGAGGCAGAAGACGATGCCGACTTCAATATCATCAACCAGGCCAGTCTGTTGGAGGCTGTCTCCGGGGTCACGGAAACGTTGACCGTGTTCCTGGGCGCTATCGCGGGCATCTCTCTCCTGGTGGGCGGGATTGGCATTATGAATATCATGCTGGTCTCCGTGACCGAGCGCACCCGCGAGATCGGCCTGCGCAAGGCGGTTGGCGCCCGTAAATCCGACGTGTTGGTCCAGTTCCTCCTGGAGGCCATCCTGCTGAGCCTGTTGGGCGGGTTGTTCGGGGTGGCGACGGGCATTGGACTGTCGAAGATCGTCAACTTGACGGGATTGTTTACCTCTGTCGTCACCATGGGATCGATCCTCTTGGCGGTCGGCTTCTCCCTGGCAATCGGGCTTTTCTTCGGCATCTACCCCGCCAACCAGGCTGCCAAGATGAATCCCATCGAGGCGCTGCGGTACGAGTAAGCGCGGGAAGAAAACCGCAGAGGACGCCGGGCTCTCGGCGTTCTCTGCGCTGAATTTCCGCTGTTTGCAGTGGAGTCATTCCAGATTGGAAAATCACTGTCTAGCCAGACGAAATGAGGACTTAGCGCATGAGCCAGCATGAAGACGCCCAGACGCCGCGCCCCTTCAACCTGCGCCTGTATTTGAGTTTGACCACCGGCATCACGCTGGTCGTTGTGGGCGTGGTTCTTTGGGCCACACTCTCGGGTATCATCACCCGCAGCATCATCAACAGTTATACCCGGCAGGCAGAGACCCTGGCAGAGGGCCTCCAGAACATGGGACCCCTCCAGCAAGTCTTCTTGCAGGAGACAATGCGATCGTGGTTTCCCGGTTCCGCGCCCGAGGCGCCGCCTGAGGAAGCTGCGCCGGCGCCGGACGTGATGCGCGAGCGCGTCAATGCCGGACTCCAAGCCAATATCGAGAGTTTCAACGTCACGTCGATTCGGGCCTATGACGGCGCCGGATGTCTGGTGTTCAGCAGCGCTCCGGAATTGCGCGGTCTGTGTCTTGAAGACGATGAGACTTACCGCAAGGTAATAGAAACTGGCGAACGCCAGAGCGTTATCCACCATCCCGGCGAGACCGATGTTTTCGGAAACGTTATCGATGTCGCGACCTTGAGCGTCTACATCGCCACGGGCGACGCCGCCGCCACAGGCGACGCCGCCGGGGATGAACCCTTCACCATGCCCGCCGTCTTCGCCATCGATCAGGAAATCCCTGAACTGCGGGAAACGGTTATCCGCATCAACCTGTTGATGTCCGCCGTGTTGCTAGGCGGTTTCATGGTGTTCCTGGCGATCCAGTTTGCCTTTGCGCGTAAGGCCGACCGTATCATCCAGGCCCAGCACGCGGCGTTACAGGCGCAAAATACCGAATTACGCGCCCTGCAAGAACTCAAAGATGATCTGACGCACATGATCGTCCACGATCTCAAGAATCCCTTGGCCGGGATCATGGGCTACCTCGGCATCCTGCTCAGTCCCGACCGGCGCGGGAACCTCTCGGACAACCAGATTGCGCAGCTCCAACGGGCCTATGCGAGCAGCCAGCGACTGCTCGATATGATCATGAATCTGCTCAATATCAGCCAGATGGAGGACGGGCAGCTGCATCTTGACCGCACCGGCGTGCGTCTGGCGGCGCTGCTCGACGAGGTTGTGGAGCCGCTGGCGCCCCAGATTGCGCACAGCGGCAAACAGTTGGCGGTGGACATCCCGGATGGATTCCCCACG
>JAFGNR010000008.1 GCA_016926915.1 Anaerolineae bacterium | reverse complement strand
CGGGGCAGCAGCGCCCGCAGCTCGCGACTGGGGAGCCGGGAGCTGCACGACACCAGACCATCGACGCGTTGCGTTTCCAGTGAAGCCAAAAGGGCGCGCTCGCGATCTACATCTTCGTGCGTATTGCACAAGTAGACGTGATACCCCAGCTCGCAAGCCTGGCGTTCGACGCCCCGGGCGATTTCAGAGAAAAAGGGATTGGTGATGTCGGGCACCACGAGGCCGAGGGCGCCGGTTCGCCGGGTGGCCAGACCGCGTGCAATACCGCTGGGGCGGTACCCCAAACGCTCGATGGCGGCAAGCACCCGCTCGCGGGTCTCGGCGCGCACGTCGCCCTTCTTGTTCACCACGCGCGACACGGTCATGGCGGAGACCCCCGCCTCGCGCGCCACGTCCAGAATCGTCGCCCGATCCGGCGTCATAAGTGTCGCTCCCAGGAAGTGTTAACGCTAACGATAACGCTAACACTATGATACAACAGGTTAGACGGGCTGTCAAGAGTCAGAGACTACAAACATAGAGGGATGCACAGAGGGACAAACTCTGTGTTCATCCGTGTCTATCCGTGAGCCTCTTCGCAGTGGCTGGAGAGTGATAAGACATTGACTACAAACACTTTTCCGGCGCGGGATGTCAGGCTATAATGGGAGCAAGCATCCGGTCCGACACACCGGCAGGGGCGCCTACCCCCGGCTACACAGTCAGGACCGCGCATCAAGGAGAGCAAGATGAAAACGCTTGATACCCTCAGATGGGTTCCCCGCTGGGTTAGTCACCTCGGCTGCATCAAAGGCTGCCTGAACTACCTGGGCCACGAAGTATCCGATGGCTGGTTGTTTGGCGCGACGGGACATGCATTTCTGCTGAACATAGCTCCCGGCGTCTGCCCCAGCGGCCCAACGGCGTGGAACACGGCAAAACTCCACGACCTGGGCCGCAATGTGGGTTACATCGTCGACGGCGTGTTCGGGACGAAAACGCAGGGAGCGCTCGAGATGCTGCAAAGACATGCCTGGCAACACGCCAGGAAAGCCCTCGACCAGGGGCGACCGTGTTACGGGTGGGAACTGGATGTGCCCGAGTTCTACGTAGTCTACGGCTACGACGAAACCGGCTATTACTACGCCGGCCCCGGTTGCGATGAGGGCGCAGGCCCCAAGCCCTGGGATACCTTGGGCGATACCGGCATCGGCGTCGTGGAACTCTACAGTCTCCACGCCGCGCATCCTGCGGAGGATGCACACACCCTCCGGGAGGCGTTATCGTTCGCGTTGGCGTTCGCCGAACCCGATAATCCCTGGACGGAAGCAGACCACGCGACAGGGCTGGCAGGCTACGATGTCTGGATTCAGGCCCTGCGCGAAGGAACCGGCTCCCCAATCGGCGTATCCTACAACGCAGCCGTCTGGACGGAATGCCGTTTCTTCGCGGCGGCTTTCCTGAAAGAGGCCCAGCTGCGATTGGAAGGCCCTATCGCGCCCCTGCTAGAGGAAGCCCACCGGCAGTATCAAGCAGTGCTCAAACAGCTCGATCACGTCAAAACCCTCTATCCCTTCGAGATGTCAGAAGCGCTGCTGCCGGTCGACGACCGTAGCCAGGAGGCAACCGCCGCCCTTCTGGCAGCAAAAGCAGCTGAAGAAGCCGGTTTGGATGCTCTGGCCCGAATTGTCGCGCTGCTGGACCGGTAAGCGCCCCATAACCGGAACGAGGAGCCAACGAGATGAGTCCTACGCGTATGTCGCGCATCGAAGCCGGCCCACGCGCCGTTCTGGCCTTCGTCGAAGCCTTCAACCGCCATGACGTCGCGGGCATGATGCACCTGATGAGCGCTGACTGTGTTGTAGAGCACTGGGAACCGGCCCCCAACGGCGCTGTATATACCGGAAAGGAAGCCGTGACGCAGTTCTGGCAGGACTTCTTCCGGGCTGCGCCGCGCGCCCACCTCAAGGCCGAAGAAGTTTTCGGCTTTGGGATCCGGTGCGTCCTGCGCTGGCGCTACGAATGGGTAGCTGCAGAGGGAAACCCACGTCATGTGCGCGGCGTCTCCCTCTTCAAAGTGAAAGAGGGCGCCATTCACCAGAAGCTATCCTACGTCAAACGGTAGCGCGGCTACGGTGGCGCCCCTGAAGGCTGAGGGTTAAGGGCTGAAGGCTGAAAACTGACCGCTATTTCCGCTTACCGGGCCGCTAGCGCTTATCGCCCTGCTTTTCTTGTTGAACGGGGTGTACCGCGGTGAGACTACGTTCCCGCCCTGAACTTCACGCCGCTTTGTCTGCAGATTTTTTGCACAACGGTTCTCCCCGATAGCGCATTCATAATCAGGGCGCCAGCCGACGTAGCCCACTGCCCTACAAAGAAGAAGTTTTTCAATCCAGGAAGTGTAAAGGTCTGATCTAGACCCAGGACACTCTTGACCACGTTGAACGGCTTGTGGGGATAGTTGTTATGCCCCTGAGTCCCCCCCATAAAGCGTTCCCAAGTATGCAGCGTGCAGACATCAACGACCTCGATATCTTCCCTGAGATTCGGGAACTGGCTTTCTAGCAACGTGATGACCTGTTCCGCAATCTTGTTCTTTTCGCTTCTGTAAGCGGCTTTATCATGATACAGACCGGATAAGTACGCCGGTCTGGAAAACAGCTCGATCTTGATGACGCTTTTGCCGGGCGGCGCCATACTGGCATCGAACCCGTAGATTTGCAGATCAAGATGCTCGCACCGAACCCCGGCAATAATCTCCGGACTATCCAGGAACACGACCAAAGCAGATGGATACGAGGATAGCTCCCGTTTTACCCCCAGGAAAACCGATACCGCGAAGGGCGCCGCATGGTCAGGATTGGGTTCACAGTAGTTGGCAATGCGTTTGTCCATGTACTGGCCTGAAAGCATCTGCAGTATTGTCTTGCGACCATCTGCATTCGACACGACGAAATCGCCTCTGTGCTGTGTGCCATCCTCCAGCTCTACACCACAGGCGCGACCCTCTTCCGTCAGTATCTTGACCACTTTTTGACGATACTGAAGGGCGCCGCCTAACTGTGAATAGTATGCAGCCATATTCTTGGCGATCGTCAATGAGCCGCCTTTGGGCCAGGCAAGATCTCCCTTGAGCGTGTGGGCGTGCTTGACGAGATGCATAAAAAGCGGGAAGTCCGGCAAAGAGGAGTGCAACAGGGGAAACGCTTGCCGGAGTAAGGGATGTTCGAAACGCTCGCCGAAGGTTCCCAGGGTGTGTTTGAAGTAGGTACGTCGCCGGATCAGATCCGGCAGGAAAGTGAGCTTTTCCCAAAATGATCCTACGACCATTTTACTGAAGCGGTCATCGCCCAGGAAGGCCCTGATACCGTCGATGTACGCATCGATGACGGCCGCATCATCGGGTGCGAGCGCTTTCAAATGGGATTCTAGTTTTTCAAGATCATAGTAATCGTGAACATACGTGCCATCCGGGAAGACGACGCTGGCGCATTCACGGGTCTCGACCATTTCGCAGGGCAAGGCGCCCAATTCCTGCCAGAACGCATCGTGCCTGGTTTGACCACTGCCGCCGCCAAAATAGTGGATGCAGGCATCAAAGGTGTAGCCTTTACGCTTCCAACTGGTGCACTGCCCACCGGGGAGCGTGTGGGCTTCGAAAATTGTGGTAGCGAAGCCGTTACGTTGCCCGTAGATTCCGGTCGCGAGTCCGCCCATACCGGCGCCAATGATGAGGAGCGATTTCATGTCAACTGTTCTCCTTTTCCTGAAGTTCATTTGCGTCGCCTGCCTGCGCGAGGCCCTGTTCCAGTGAAAGTGTGTAGGGCATCCGAGAACAGTATAACCAGCCCCCCACCCCCATACCTATCTATGACCTATCAATTGGCCTTCAGAAAACTAGCGTTACCTCATTTTTGATGCTGCCAGACAAACCGGTCGGGTGGCTGGAGATGCTGGGCCGGGTGATAGCCCCGCTAACCAGGTGTTCCACAGGCCGGATGTCAATCCAGCGCATCTTCTTCCCTCGTAGGCAGCAAGACTCTGATCCCGTCGCGCTCATCGATGATGCGAGCGTGCGCAGGATAGCGAAGCACGATGGTGCAGATCCACAAATCCCCGATCGCGCCGCTCCCGTTGATGACGCCGAAAAAAACGGGTAAGAAGACGCTGGGCGAACCTGCAAGCAACCAGATGCCGCCGCCGGCAAGTAAACTCAAGATCACGAACGGCGCCAAGGCAATAACGAGATATGAGTTGCGTGAGAAAGCATGCCCTGGCGCCGTGGCATAGAACATCAAGGATTGCCACATCACGCCGTATTTAGGATGCGCGCCAAAAATCCGCATGGCCAGGCCATGCACGCCCTCGTGCAATGGGAATACCGCGAGAGCAACGATAACGGTCAGCCCCAGCTGTATCAGCCCTTGCATGATGGTTTGGGATTCGAAGTCGATGTCGAATGGCCGGCCAAACGCCAGAACCAGCCCCAGAAAGCCAACGCCCAATAGGCAAGCCAGGGGAATAGCCAACAGATTCATGAGAATCACACGCCCGCGCTTTTCACTGATTCTCCAATAGAGAACCTGACGATAGTTGGAAGACATGGCGCCATTCGGTGATGTTTCGGTTGACATATTGATTTCTCCCCAGATATGTATGATGGATCCCGTAGCTATAACGAGCAATCGGCGCCGTCTATTCGGTCAGGCGAACTGTTTCCAAAGGCGGCAGGCAGCTCTGATTGCAGCCCTATATAACCTAAGTTGCTACCTGTATGTAGGGTGGATTGGCGTGCGCTCTCCACGCCTCGGGCGTGAAGGGCCACGAAAGCTGTTCACAAATCACGCGCCAGCGCTCCGGCATCTCCGGCGTATACAGGAACGGCGCGTATCCCAGCTGCAGATAGATCTTCAAAGCCGCCAACCGCCAGTGTTCGGTGTAGAGATGGATATGAGAGTAGCCGATTTCGATGAAGCGGGCCGTGACCGCCGCAGAAACCGCCCGGCCCAGGCCCCTGCCGGCATGCGCGGGATCGCCGGCCAGCCATCCCAGCTCCCCGCAAAACGGCTGCGACCAGGTGGGGTCGTGCAGGGCCATCGCGGTTGCCACAATGTCGCCGCTTTCCCGGTGCACCGCCATGAACCACCCCTCCGGCGCGATTCTCATCAGCCAGGGACGCAGCTTTTCATCATCCCATCCCGCCCACCCCGCCAACGCCATCACCTCGTAGAAGCGAGGCTCATCCCCCGGCCGGTACGTGCGCAGCAGGTAATCGGACGGCAGGTGCACAACAGGAGGTGTGTGCAGTAAGGAGGCTGGCCATACCATTTGCAGTTGCACATAAGGTTCCTGCTCAGGTTCAGGTTCGTGCTCGCTCATCGCGGCCTCCATCTCTGCAAAGTGTAGCCCTGGGGCAGACCCGGCTTGTTCAGGACCGCGTCGCCGTGCTCCAAGACTCAGTCGCTTCGCCGGGAAGAAATCTACAACAGAACCGGAATAGGGCAAGCCAGCACCTCACAGCCCCGTCATTCCGAGCG
>JAFGNR010000318.1 GCA_016926915.1 Anaerolineae bacterium | reverse complement strand
GACATCGCCCGCGCGAATTTCCCATACGTGGCATTCCGGTATTGCGGTTCGATCGTGTCGCGCCGCAACAGGGTCGCCGTCCGGTCGAGATTCTGGTACAAGGCGTCGATCTGTGCAATCAATACCTGATTTGACATTGTGACCACCTCCGCAGGTGCACGCGGGTGTGTTGCAACACACCCACAAGACTTTCCACCCAATCGAGATGAAACCCCTGATTTATAGCCCCTGCCAGGTCAGAACCTTGCGGGAAATCGCTTCCGCCCGATCAGGATAGCGCACGCGGCACGCCCACGCGACGTTGAGCAGCGTCCGCACACTGGCGTCATGCAGCTCGACGTCGCCGGCGAGGAGCTGCGACGCCAGACGTTCCGCCGCCAACCAATCGTCTGGGGAATATTGTGCGCCCAGGCGGAAGAAACGCTCCAGGAGACCGGCAAGCTCCCCCGCCAGGCGCAACGCCTGAATCTTGTGGAAGCGCGCTACCTCATCCATGGCAGCCCCAGTCGTCGCCAAGGCCGCCTGCCACCCATCTCGCAAGCGCTTCATAACCGTCACGTAAGGCCCGTCGTCGAACTCGTCCACTTTTGCATCCTCGTTGAGCTTCCCCAGCATGGCGAGGATGGCCTCGAAACGCTCGGCGTGGGTGGGATGCCCGCCGCGCGGCAGAAACGCCTCCGCCGGGTTCAGGTGCAAGAAGACCATACAGTAGGCAAAAGAGGGGCCTTGCGTGTAGACGGCAAAGGCGTCGGCGAAGAACTCGTGAAGATGATATTGGCGCTGATTGGCATAGTCCCGCGCCTGTTTCTCATCCCAGGCGGCAGCCTCGGGATGGCCCCGGGCCAGTGTACGCGCCTGGTCGCCGACGAAAGACAGGAACGCCGGCGTCGCCATCGCCGTGACGTGACCGAACTCGTGGGCCATGAGCGGCAGGTTGCAGATATCCCAATCGGGAAACGGTACATGCACCAGGCCCGTCTGGTGGCTGAACAGCGGGTTCTCACCCGGAATCGCCCGCGAAGCCCAGGTCACCCCCGTCGCGCGGGCATACTCCCCCAGTAAAGTATCCGCCACGGTGCAGATGCCGCGTTCGAGACCGTGCTGCCGGATCAGGACGCCGCCCAGGAAGTCGAGTACTTCTTGCTGCAATTCGCGCATCGCGTCGCCCTGCGCCAGCGCGATGACCTGGGGGAGGGTGGTCTTGAGCGGGCTTCCCAACTTCTCGAAAAAGCGCCATTGTTTCCGCAGCCCGTAATCTTGCTCACTCAACAGACGAAAGAACTGCCCCGCAACGGCCTCCCGATCTGCCGGATTGAGTGCGCCGGCCGCCGGCGCCGCACCGGATCGAAAGAGCGCCGCAAACTCGGCGATGTCGGTCTCCACGTCGTAGACGCGACTCTGCAACACGATCTCGGCCGGTTCCATTTTGGGCGCCGCCGCCAGCAAGCCGGCGACCGGTTCCGTCCCGTCCAGCAGACGCAGCACGTCGCGCGTCAAAGCCCGCAGGTGATCGGGGCGTCCATGACGGGCGCGCAGCGCCCAGGCCGCATTCAACAACGGCAGCGGCGCCGCTTGCTGCCCGGTCGCCGACCCGTGGGAAAGCAGTGGTATCATCTCTTGCGTTGCCTCGCGCCAGGCGTCGAGCGTCTCCCCGGCCTGCGGCCCAAAGTGGGTGACGAGCGCCTCCCACAAATGCTCGCCCCACGGGATCATAACGGCTTGAATGTGTTGGTAGGCCGGCAACATACCCGCCAGATCGGCGCTTTTTTCCCAGATCGCGACGATGCGCTGAATCTCTGCGCCGTAGGGACCATGCATCGCGTAGGGATCATCCCGCGCCCCGGCATCCATGGCCCGCAGAATCTGGAGCATAAGCGCGATACGGCGGGCATCGGAAGGCACGAAACGGCTATCGCCGCCCGCGCCAGCTTGCGCCCCTTCGACGTAGCCGCGCAGCGGATCGGCAGCCAGAAACAGGAAGGCGTAGACATAGCATGGGCCTGCCAGATAGGTCGCCAGGGCGTCGGCGATAAGGCGCCAGAGATGCACGGTTTGACGCCGGGCCAGGAGCGTCGCGTCTGCCGCGTGCCGGGAGAGGAACTCCGCCTCGCGCCCATCCTGGGCGGCGCGGATGCGCGCCGCCAGCAAGGCCTGAACTTCCGGCAACATGGCCTGCAATGTCTGGACCTCGGGCGGGGTCGCGTCCGCCAGCGCGTGCACCTGCGCGATCTGCGTGGTCACCCACCGGTCGAAGCCCGCAATCTGCCCGCGCTTCGCAACCCAGTATCCGAACACGTGCAACAAGCGCGGCAACTGCCATGGGTCCCAGCGCGGAATCGGAATCGCCGCCAGGCTATCTTCCGGCAGCGGCGACACGGCGATAACTTCGGGCGCATCCCGTTCGCGCCCGCGCCCGATGATGACCGCCGGAGACCAGGCCACCCCCACACGCGCCGCCATAGCAGCCAGCCAGTCCTGGGCATGTTGCGCCAGCGACCGGTCGAGGGCAGCCTCGCGAATCGCCACACCGCCGAGGAAGGCCAAGGCTTCCCGCAGCAGCGTCCGGCTGCGCTCGCGCACGTCCGCGAGCCCGGACCAGAGCGCGCTCTCCGGCGACGCCGGCCCGGATTCCAGGCGCTCCAGATCCTGGATTAGCGGGCTGAGGGCGCGCTTGAAGCGCCCGACCAGCATAGCGCCATAAGTCCGGGGAATCTCGGGGGCATCCAACACCTCAAGAAGACGTGTGAAATCGGCGCGCAGCGCAGCAACCTGCGCCGCCTTCATGAATGTCTGCGAATCTGCCGGCATCTCATACCCCCACCGTTACCCACGGCGAAGAGAGGCGCAAAGGTGGGACGCACCTTCACACCCATAGCAGGGCTTTCACAACGCGACGTGCTTGCCCAGGCTAACCAGGTGCGTCCCACCGGGAGTTTGCTGGCCCCCCTACAAGCCTCAGACGAGCGTCGCTTCGGAAATCTTGCGCACGCCGGGTACCATGATCACAAGGGTGGTGGTATCGGCATAGTCCATGCCGGACAACACCGCGATGTCCATGGTCACGATGTAGAACGCCCCAAAGAGCAGCAGCGTGGTGGCCTCGGGTAGGAGCTTATTGAGGAATTTCTTGGCAGTGTTGAGCCCTTTGATAATGCGCAGCATGACCGCCGTCAACTCAGCAAAGCGGGTTTGCAAAGCCAACAACTGCTGGCGGCCCCCGTCGATCTTCACAATATCGGCTGGGGTCTTCCCCATCCACTCCTGGACCATCTTGGTGGTGGCGTCGGTCCCGAAATTGGTCTTGAGGAAGGTCTCGAGGGCCGCGCCGCTGGTAATCTGGTCGATCAGCTCCTTGGCCTTCTTTTGCATCTCCTTGACCGCATCCTCGCCCAAAATCCCGGTAAGTTTGTCCAGGGTCTCGACAATCGCCGTCAGCCCCTTGCTAACCAGCTTCCCAATCTTCGGGATATCCTCGAGCCCCTGGCCTACCACCTCGATGGCCTCATCCAAAGCCTTTTCGTCCAGATCTTCCACACCCTTGAAGCCGCCCTCTAGGACCTTCTTCGTTTCGGAGACCAGCGCCTTCAGCAAATCCGCCAGGCAAGTGTCATAGGCGGTTTTGGCTGCCGGAAGGCTGGCCGACGTCTCGACTGCGGCGACCTCCGGGACCTCATCCAGTTGGAAACGGCGCACCGGCTCCTCGAAGCCCACCCCCTTCTGCATTGGGGTAGCCACCACGCGCACCGTATCGTCGAGTTCTGCCGTCGTCATTTCCAACGGCTGCGCCAGGGCCGGAGCCTCGGTTTCACCGACGGCAATACCCGCCGCGATCAACGCATTGGCCACTTCGAGATCGACCAGGGCGCTCGTCAGCATCTCGGTCGTCAACTGTTCCCGCTCTGCCATCGCTGCCGGCGGCATCGCGGCGCGTTCATCAAAACCGGACCGGCTGAACTTGGTAGTCTGCCCGAGATAGCTGTCGGCGGCCATGGCCAGCGCCTCGCTGGCGAACACAACATCACTGGCGTCCCCAACCGCAAGCGTGACCCGGAGATTGCCCAGCGCCGTCAATACATCCTGCGCGCCCTGGACCAACCCGGACCGCGTGCTCCGATAATCGTTCATGTTCCCCTCCTAGCTGTTCGATACGTACAATGCAAATCGTGTGTGCTTCTCCGTTTGAGGATGGAAACGACCGGAGAACGCACCGGATACCGAAACCTTACGTGAAACACGGAACTTGGAAACCCCCGCCCAGGGGCTGCACAAGAGCGCAGAACCTGCCGTGTCTGGCGCCGTCTTCTCGGCGATCCTGGCGGGAAAAGCGGTGTTTCTTGGCCTGGCGCCACATAGCAGGGAGATGGTGATAACTGCCCCCCTCTAACTTCTATTGTAGCGGAAAAGACTCCCAGCGTCAATCACCAGGTTGCATAGCAGATCGTACGGAATGGCATTCTACCACGCGGATTGCCATTCCGCGTTACAAACACTTGAAATCCCGGCGAATCTAGCATACACTGAGATTAACGGAGCACAGCTACACTACGGCAACCGAGGCAGCTGAAGGTTGAGCGCTGAAAGCTGAGAGCTGACGGCTATGCCATCATGACAGAAACAATATCGGGCGAAATCACGACCCTGGTCGCAGAGATCAAAACACACTTGGCGGCGCTGCCCGACCGGCGCGCGCCTACGGTACGCGCG
>JAFGNR010000067.1 GCA_016926915.1 Anaerolineae bacterium | reverse complement strand
GGCGCCAACGTTGGGCGCCCGGCGTGGGCGTTGCGAATGGCGTTGGCCAGTTCCTCGATAGAGACGTTCTTGAGCAGATAGCCGATAGCGCCCGCTTCCAGCGCCGACTTGACCATATCATCCTCTTTGAAGCTCGTCAGTGCAATGACTTGGATATTGGGATGCCGTTCACGGATCGCCCGCGTCGCCGTGGGTCCGTCCATGATAGGCATCATCAAGTCCATGAGCACTACGTCCGGATGCAGTTTCCCGCAGAAGTCCAGAGCCTCGAGGCCGTTTCGTGCTTCTCCGACCATTTCGAGGTCGTCGCACGCCAGCAAAAATGCGCCGAGTCCGCTGCGCACAACGGCGTGATCGTCTGTGATTAAGACCTTGATGGGATTTCGTAATTCCATGGGTTTCATGAACCTCCTGTTTTGTAAGGGGGAGCGCGCTGCGAAGCCGAAGTGCGTTCCCCTTGAATTGCTACGAATCAGGCCAGAAAAAAGCGATTTCTGTGCCCTGGCCGATTTGACTGTGAATTTCCAGTCGCCCGCCCAGGCTTTGGGCGCGCTCGCTCATGATACCGACGCCGAGATGGTTCGTCGGGACGGCATGGGGATCGAACCCCTTGCCGTTGTCTTGAATTGACAACATCAAACCCGCAGCAGAGGCGTGATACGTTACCCAGGCCCTGGTTGCCTCGGCGTGTTTGACGACATTGTTCAGGGCTTCCTGCAGAATGCGATAGAGGCCGACTTTGAGATCCGGCGGGAGTGGATGATCTCCACCGGTTACTTCCAGGCTCACGGGGATACGCGCCCGACCGGTAACGGCTTCTGTAAGCTGGCGTAACAGCTCCCCCATCTGCGCCTCCACGAGAGCGGCCGGACGCAGCTCGAGCAGCAGTGTGCGCATTTCGGCAAGCGCCCCGCGCGTCAGTTCGCGCAATTCCTGGAGTCGTTTGCGGCCTTCTTCGGGTTTGTGATCCCATAGGATGGGCAGCGCCTCGGCGATAATGCTGGCAGAGAAAAGGGTCTGCGTCACGGCATCGTGCAAGTCGCGGGCCAGGCGGTTGCGTTCTGCCGCTACGGCGCTTTCCTCGGCTTGATCCCGCAGCCGGGCGTTCTCGATGGCCAGAGCAACTTGTCCTCCCAGCGCCATGCCGAGGTTAGTATCTTCCTCGGAAAACTCCCGGGACGATACGTAGTAGAGGACCAGCGCGCCATAGAGTTCGTCTTTGATGAGCAGCGGAACGGCCAGATAGGCGCGATAATGCTGGCGGATCGTCTGCTTCCAGCGGATCAGTTGCACATCCAGGGTGTTCACAGCTACCGGTAAATCGGTGGTTACTTCTTTGTCGATGTTGGCGACGGTGTAGGGTTGTCGCCGAAGAAGCGCGCGATTGACGTCTTCCGGTACATTGGGAAGGGTTCCCAGTTCCAGGAGCTCTTGTGGTGCGCTGCTGCCGGCCTCGACCGTGATGGTACTGGTCTTGAGATCGCCGCTATAAATCACGCCAGCATTGGCGCCTAGCAGCTCGCTGGCTTGGTAGACGATGTAGTCGAGAATTTCGGCAAAGGTGCGATCGGAGTTCAGGTAGGCGAGGATATCGCGCAGCCCTTCTGCAACCTGGCGGCGGCGTTCGGCCTCGATACGGCGGTCTTGTTCCGCCTGGTAGAGACGTGCATTTTCGATGGCTAGAGCAACCTGGTCGCCCAATGCCATCGCCAGCTGCACGTCGGCATCCGAAAACAGCTGCTGCTCGGCGTAATAGAAGCGCAGCGCCCCGTAGATCTTGTTCTGCACGAAGAGCGGCACGGCCAGCGAGCTGCGGAAGTATTTCAGCTCTGCGTGCAGACCCGCCCGTTGGTACGTATCCAGGGTTTCTTCGTGTGCTAACACCGGCTCCAGCACGGCGCGCAAATCGGGCAATACGACAGGCTCGTGACGCATCAAGGTCTGGTCACTTGTTCCCAGGTACAAGGGCGTGGTCTGAATGGCTTCAAAGTCTGCTGGCAGATTACAGCTGGCGACCGTATGCGCGATCCTACGTTCCTGGTCGCCGTGGCGGATCAGCGTTGCCGTGGCGCCCAGCAATGCCCGTGTTTGCACCGCGATATAGTCCAGGATTTCTTCTAGCGAGTGGTTGGAATTCAAGAACGAGAAGATGTCGCGCAGCCCCTCGGCAACTTCGCGGCGGCGCTCGGCCGTGGCCAGACGCGCCTGCTCGGCTCGATAGAGTCTGGCGTTTTCTAACGCAATGGCGGCGCTGGAAGAAAGGGTGGCGAGCAGCCGCACGTGCTTATCGGCGAAACGGTTCGGTTCCGCGTGACCGACCGAGATGACGCCGATAGACTGTCCACGAATGAAGAGAGGCACGCTCGCCATGGAACGGATGCCTGCGCGGCGTCCCCGTTCGGCGATTTCCGGCCCCAGTTCTTCGGTATCTTTTAGGAGATGGGGTTGTCCCGTGCGAACACAGTGTGCCGTCAGTGTGGCGTGCAACGGGACCCGCTTCCCCACCATGTCGGCCGGCCGGTCGCCGGAGACCGCAGCGATCTCGAGCTCATCCCCGTCGCGCATAAGGACCATGCCGTTCTGGGCTTCTGCCATCCGGCGGCTTTTGTGGATAACCATCTTGAGTACCGCGTCAGGGTCCAAGCGACTGGTGATCGCCTGCTGGACACCGATGAGCGTTTGGAGTTCCTCCGTGCGTTCCTCGACCCGCTGTTCTAGCAGATCATAGGCGTGTTGGAGCGCTTCCTCCACGCGCCAGCGTTCCACGGCGACGCCGACCAGGTGGGCGCCCATCTCGATAGTACGCAGTTCCTCCTCGGTAGGTGTACGAGGATGCCGGTAGTACATGGCAAAGGTACCGACGACCTTGCCGTTACGATCGATCACCGGTTCCGACCAGCAAGCTCGCAGCCCGTATTGAAGCGCCAGGGCGCAGAGGTTTTTCCAGCGTGGGTCCGTGGCAATGTCCTGCACAATCACACGCTTGCCGGTGAAGCACGCCGTCCCGCACGAACCTACATTGGGGCCGGCGGCCAGCCCTTCGATGGACATCACATAAGCCTTGGGAAGTTCGCCATAGGCGCCTACGTGTAAGTGTTTTCCATCCTCATCGAGCAGCAAGACCAGCCCCAACATGCCGGGCCATTGTTTTTCCAACAGGTGTACCAGGCTGTGCAGTGTTTCTGAGAGCACGCCGCCGGTTGCCAGCAGCTCCAGGAACTCGCGCTGTCCGCCTTGGATAGCCTGTGCCCGTTTGTGTTCTAGCGCATTGACGAAGACCTCTCCCACAATCTGGAGCAGAGCGATCCGCTCCGCCGGCCAGAACTTCTCATGCCGCACTGCATTGAGGCCCAGGAAGCCGGTGACGCGACCTCGGTAGGTCATAGGCACTGCGACAAGGGATTGCGTTCCCTGCAAGGTGAACTCCACCCGCTCAGACTCCGCTTCGGGCGGCAAATCGGCGACGCGCGGAATGTGAAGCGTCTCTCCCTGAAGGAGCCGTTCATTGGACCACTGCACTGCTTGTATGGGGACATCGTTCATGCGATGAATCTGTGGATCGATGCCTTGGGCGCACCATTCGTGTGTGCAGCGCATGGTCTTGCCGTCGCTGGCAAAGGCAAAGACATACGCGCGGTCCACATCGTCGAATTCTCCGATTGTACCGAGCGCCTGTGTGATTCCCCGGTCGATTTCCTGGGGTTCCAGGTTGATGAACGTCGTTGAAATCGACGTCACCAGAGCCTCGAATGCCACGTGTTCCTGCAAAGCGGCCTGTGCCTGCTTCTGCCCGGTGACATCGATGACGAATCCGTTGAAGTGGGTGAGTCGTCCTTGTACATCAAACGTCGGTGTGGAAATCGTGTGAACCCATACCCACTGTCCTGTGGCCTTGTTGTAGAAGCGCGCGACTTCATCGTAGCGTTCGGCATTTTCCCACGCGCGGCGGTTGGCGGCCTCCACGCGTGCGCGATCTTCGGGATGAATGGCCTCGAACCACGATTCGAAGTGATACGGCTCGGTGATGCCTACAATGTCCGTGAGGGAAGGGCTCACCATGACCACGCGTCCGCCGTAGGGTGAGTCGCGATCCACGGCAATCCGGTAGACGGCGAAGTCCGCCGCGTTTTCCAACAAAGCCCGGAGGTGGGATTCACTTTCGGTCGCTTGGATCTTATTTACCATTGGACCTCTCGGTTGGACAGTCGAATCGTCGTGTTGTAAGGTAGTCTTCGGTCTGGAATTATACTCTATGTGTGTCTTGTCGTTTCCCATCTATCTCACCACTCTGATAGTAGTATACGTCATTAAGGAGTCTGGACAACAGGTTTGCGGCAATGCACAATTCATTTGGGTTGTTCTGGGTAGGGGGCCATGTCGCATGATGTGGAATCAGATTCAGTTTCCGGGAATTTTCCCTGGAAACCTCTTGACAACCCGTTAACATTTGCTATAATGTGAATGGGAGCGCTCTCAGATACCTGAGAAGAATAGTTCTATTAAGGGCGCCTCCATTGCAGGATTAGCAGAAGATACCTGTGTAGACGGGCAAAAAGCGCTATCTACCGGGTTCTTTTACCCACTGTCATACTTTTTTTGGTGAAGATTGCCTGATAACCGGGGGCTGTAGGCTTTTTTGTTTGTTGCTATATGGGAGCGCTCCCTATTTGGTAAACGGCTATGCCAACACTTGAGGAAATCGCCAAGGTCAGCGGATATTCTCGCTCCACCGTCTCGCGTGTGATCAACAATGATTCGCACGTGAGCGAGAAGGCGCGCTCCCGAATTCTCAAGATTGTGGCAGACCTCGACTACCAACCCAACGTCGCGGCCCGGAGCCTCGCCGCAGGACGCACACAGGTTATCGGCCTGGTGATTCCTACCGCGGTTTCCATACTGTTTACCGATCCTTATTTCCCCATTCTTATCAAGGGCGTCTCTTCTGCCTGCAATCAACATAATCACTCGGTGATGCTCTGGCTTGCCGAACCGGAGTTCGAGCGCCGCACGGTTCAGAAAGTGATTAGCAACGGGTTGATTGATGGGGTCATTGTGTCGTCGGTGATTCTAAATGACCCTATTGTTAGATCTTTGGAGGCTTCGTCGCTGCCTTTTGTGCTGGTCGGTCGTCATCCCAATGCTCCCGATGCAAGCTATGTCGATGTGGATAATGCCCGCAGTGCAGAGGAAGCCGTGATGCATCTGCTGCGTTTGGGGCGCCGCCGCGTTGCCGCCATCACTGGTCCCTTGAATATGATTGCTGGTGCGGATCGCTATCTGGGTTATCGCAATGCGCTACGGCTTCGCGGGGTTGTGGAGGACGAGACTTTGGTCGTCGAGGGAGATTTCACCGAGGATGGGGGCTATCTTGCTATGCAACGTCTTATTCCGCACCACCCGGATGCCGTCTTTGCGGCCAGCGATGCGATGGCCGTGGGGGCGCTGCGCGCGCTGCGCGACCAGGGTATTCAGGTGCCGGGGCAGGTTGCCCTGGTCGGCTTTGACGATGTGCCTCTGGCGACGCACGCGGAGCCGCCGTTGACCACGGTGCGCCAGCCAATTCAACAGCTCGGCTACATTGCGACCGAGACGCTGATCGATATGGTGGAAACCGGTGATGTGCACGGGCGGCGGGTGATTTTACCCACACAGCTCGTTATTCGGGCGTCTTGCGGCACCCGAGCGCGTTATTGATATAAGAGGAGGTGTTGCGGCATTGTAGGTGGTCAGGATGAGTGATTCTAGTGCGCTGTGTTCGACTATTCAAAATCAATGGAGGAAATTGAAATGCGTAAGTCACTGATGTCCCTGTTTGCTATGTTGCTCGTAGTCAGTATCTTTTTTACGGCTTGCGGTGGGAGCGCTCCCACGGCGGAGCCTAATGTTGAAGAGCCGGCTGCAACTGAAGAGGTTGTAGAGACGGAAGCGCCGGCCACTGAAGAACCCGCCGAAGAGCTGGCGGAGGAACCGGCTAGCGATGCCATCGAGATTCGCTGGTTCATCGGCCTGGGCGCCGGCAGCAACCCTGAAGAGATCGAGCGCGAAGAGGCGTTTGTCGAGAAGTTCAACGCCCAGTATGGCGATAAGTACAAACTGGTCATGGATGTCGTCCAG
>JAFGNR010000317.1 GCA_016926915.1 Anaerolineae bacterium | reverse complement strand
GGCGACCATGCCGGCGAATACTCCGGGGCGGGGTCGGAGGTCAGACGTTGGCTTTCGCTGCGCTCCACGTTGAGGATGTAGATATCGAAGTTTCCGTCCACGTAGGCTTCGTAAGCCAGCCATTTGCCATCGGGCGACCACGTCGGCGCAGCCTGGTAGTCCGGCGTGCGTGTCAGCCGAATCACGGTTCCGGCCGTCATCTCGATGAGATAGAGGTCCCAGCCGCCGCTGCGCTGCGAGGCAAATGCGAGGTGCTGTCCATCGGGAGACCAGGCCGGATTGCGATCTTCACCAGGGTCGAAGGTCAGTCGCAGCAGATTGCCCGTGTTCTGCGAGAGCAGGTAAATATCGCTGTTGCCGTTGTGCCGCATTGAAAACGCCAATGTCCCGCCGCTGCCGACCGGGGTGGGGGTGATCGGCGGCGCACCGGGAACCGGCGTAGGAATGTACCACGTGGATGCCGGTGGCGTGGCCGTGACGACGACCGTCCGTTCGACTTCTCGCTCTAGCGGGGGCGGGCCGGGGCGATAGATGAGGACTAGCACACCAACCAGCAGTACGATCCAGACGATCAGTGGGATCTTCACCTGCCGTGGTTTGAAAAACCAACCTAGTATTCGTTTTAATGCTCTGATATATGCCACAGTAAACACTCTCCCATACCTAAAAATAGCCGACAATGGGAGAATGTCAACCCGCCACATATGAAAAACCGGGCAAGTCTACAAGTGACTTGCCCGGTAGCCAAGTGCTTGCGCTAATCCTCTTCGAGAGCTGCCTCAGCATCGGCTGCGCGACGGGCGCGTTGTTTGGCAGCGATTTGCGCCAGAAGGATGCCGAAAAAGTAGAGCACGATGAAGGGGCCGGTCACCAGCAACATTGTGAACATATCTGTTGTTGGGGTGACCACGGCGGCAAAGACCGCGGCGACAAGGACGACGATTCGCCATCCCTGGGTAAGCTGCTTGGGTGTCACGACACCTAAAAGGGCGATCACGTAAATGGCCAAAGGTGTCTGGAAGATAATGCCCATCCATAACAAGAGCATGGAGACAAAGGAAAGGTATTTTTCCAATGAATACTGGGGTGTGACTACTGAGCCAAAAAAGCCCATCAAGACAGGCATGCTGAGCGGAACCAGGATCTGCAGGGTGAAGAGCGCCCCCAGAACAAAGAACACAAAGACAGCAGGGATGCCAAACAGGATTGTCTTCCGCTCGTTGGCGAACAAACCCGGCGCGATAAAGGCATAAATCTGATACATTAGATACGGCAACGAAGCCCCAAAGCCAAGCGTCAATGCAATCTTGAAGTAGGTCATCGGCGCTTCCGTGGGACTAAGGGCGACGACCATGGCACCACCCAAGGGTTTGACCAGCCACGCGACGATATAGTCAACGACAAGTGAAGCAATGAGGGTGAGCACAATGACGGCGACAACAGCACGGAAAAGCCGTTTGCGCATTTCGGTGATGTGATCCAGGAGAGTCATTCCATTTTCTGTGGCCATATTATATGTCCTCGCCAGCGGTGATGGTTTCTGCGGCTTGGGCTTTCGGGTCATCTGTTGACGCAGGGTCGACTTGCGTGGCGTCCATGGCGGTGATAGCCTCAACTGCCTTGGGGATTTCCCCGAGGCTGTTTTCTACGGATGAGCTTATGTCTACTAATGACGATTCGATTTCTGCCACAGCGGCCTTTGTGTCCTCGATGTCGGTTTCGACCGACGCTTTGATTTCTGCTACGGTGGCTTTCGTATCTTCGATATCGGACTCGAGCGACGTTTTGATTTCTGAGACCGAGGCGAGCGTCTCATCCAGATCGGCTTTCGCTACTGCTGCGACTTCTGCCAACGTTTTCTGGACTTCGGTAACTGATTCCCGGGTTTCTCTGATGGTCTCTTGAATTTCCTCCGGTATGATATCATCGTCGAACTCGCCCTTGAGACCTAGGGACACCTGCGCCCACATTTGTTGTAACTTGCGGACGTAGCCTCCTATGGTTCGCATAATTTTGAGGATGTCTTCAGGCCCAAAAAGGACGATCGCTAGCAGCACGATGACGATGAGTTCACCGCCGCCGATGTTTAAGAACTCCATCCTGTATCTCCGTGGCAGTCGTGGTCAGTCCATAGATCAAGCCGCCGGCTTTCCCGCCGCCGGCGACTTAATTGAGTGTGATGTTGTGTCAGGCTTCGTCCGAAGCGTTCTCGATGTCGGCCGTCTCGGTGTCTTCCTTGGGTTTGTTTGGCTGCAAACCATCTTTGAACCCGCGGATACCCTTGCCCAGCTCTGACCCCAGGCGAGCGACCCGTCCAGGCCCAAAAATAATCAGGGCTAACACGATGACCAAAATCAACTCCAAAGGACCGAAATTCTTGAACAGTGGCATTTCAACCTCCTATCTGAAAAATATCGACAGAGCGCGTAATTTGATTACGATCGCTCAAATCAGTTCTCTAATGCTCTATGATACTATGGTTTGGTATACGCGCAACTTGCCCAAAGAGCTTCGGGTACGTCTGGCGGCTATGATTCCTGCTGGGGGTTCAATGCTTGCACAGAGTGGACGATTGCCCTGGAATTTGTTGCGAATTTTGGTCTACATGAGTCCCCGGTGAGACTCGAACTCACAACCCCCTGGTTCGAAGCCAGGTGCGC
>JAFGNR010000316.1 GCA_016926915.1 Anaerolineae bacterium | reverse complement strand
CTTCGAATTTATCAAGCGTCGCCTGATATTCAGAACCCGCCAGAACCTCTTGATAATCGCCGAAGAAACGCACCCGCACACCGTAATCAGCATAGAATTGCATGAACTCTGCGTTTCCGGCAATCCGGTCCATCCCCGTCGTCAAAGCGTTGGCAAGATAGTCCTTGCCCCTACCTTTTTGGAATTGTCCGGGCACCATGGCATAGGTGAAAACGGTGTGCACACCGTGATCAAAGAACATCCGCAAGATTTCCAGGAACCGCTCGCCATCGTGCTTCAGATAGTCGGGCCAATAAGAAGCATCTTTGGGCCAATCGTCGAGGTAGTTGAGCATATACCAGCGGTTGGTGCCGCCGGCAGCGAAAACTACCGTGCTCAGCTGCTCCCGCACAATGGCGGCAACGTCAGGGACGCTCAAATGCTCGAACCATTCCAGATTGTGGTCAGATGCAAATTCCATGTTTTCTCCTAGATGTATGGCTGTTCTGCACTTGTGTCACGATTTCGCATCAAACTCAGGCGAAGCCAGGCGAATCACAACTTCTCCTAGCCCTAGATTCTCGTAGAGCTCATCGACGGCTGTCTTGAGCACTGTTTCGACATCCAACGTCTCGCGCACACGAGCTGTAATCTCTCCCACCAGACGCTCCTGCGCCTCACGTCGTTGGGTCTCCTGGTATAATCGGGCGCTTTCCAGCGCCACCCCCAATTGATCGGACAGATCTTCAAGGACGGCTACTTCTTCCTCATCCCACCGCCCCACGCCCCCAGGTTTCTCAGCCTGGATCGTTCCGACGACCCGGTCCCCCACTTTCAACACCAGCGTCATCACTGAAGCATCGCCGTCTCGCCCAGCACGGCCTTCCGTTTCAGCCGCTTCCTCCCATCCCAGAGACACAACCCCGCCCTGGCTATAACGGTATCCGATCTGCTTGCGTGTCTGCATCAGATCGTTCCAGGCCTGTTGTCGCAAGTCGCCATAGGCGCGGCGCTCTGCTTCAAGACTCTGCTGAACACGCTCCAACAGACGGGCATTGTTAATGGCCATGGCCAGCTGATCGGCCAACGTTTGCAATACGGCTACGTCCTCTTCGGAAAAGGCAGCCGGTTCACGACTCTGTACATCGAGCGCCCCAATGATTTCCCCCCGGACGCGTAGGGGAAGCGCAAGTTCCGAGTGGGTTTCGGGCAAATCGGGATTGTTGAAGAACACCGCGTCTGATCCCACATCTAGAGCAATACGCGGTTCGCCACGCCCGGTGACATAACCAACGATGCCCAGCTCGCCGACACGCAATTGATGCCCGCGCTGCAACATCTTGCGTCCGCCCTCGGACGAAGCGGCGCGCAGCACAGCGTGCTGCCGGCTTTCATCGAGCAGGAAAATACCGGAATGATAGAACCCAAACCGATCGGAAATCAAGCGGACGGACTCACGAAGCAATCTCTCCATATCCTGAATAGCCGCTGCGTCACGAGCCACGCGAGATGCAGTCTCCAACTGCGTCGAACGGCGCCCCAAAGCCTGCGTGCGCAGCCCTACCTGCTCCTCAAGATACAGGCGCTGTTTGTCCAACTGCTGCGCAAGGTCCTGACTCCGCCCTAACTCTTCACTCAGGCGTTGTACGACAGAGCCGATAGAGATCACAATCAATGAACCCAACAAGGTGAAGGTCAAGGTCGCCGCAATCCATTTCGCCGGATCAGTGGACGTCGGATCGGTCGGCGAGACGATGAACCCACCCGTATACGCCCATGCAAAACCGGCCATCGTCAGCATCCCCACGACCAATCCCACAGCGCTTGCCCGTCGCCCCAGGAAGATACCCATGATAAAAGGAAGCACCAACAGAAATACGCGTGAGCTCCCGCTCGTGCCGTCCTGAAAGAAATCGATAAAGCCCAAGATGTAGAGCAAGGCCGCAAACGCCCATACCCGCAGGCGATATGGCGCCGAGCGCCAGATAAGCAGGCTGACAATGGTCAGATAGGCGCCCCAATAGAACGGCAACGTCCAGAACTCGCCGCCCATGTAGGAATCGTAGGTGCCCCCAACCACCACTAACAAACCAATCACAGAAGCTGCCCGCAGAATCCCCAGGATCAGCCGCTCCCGTAAGATTTGCACATCGCGAACTGATGACGTCTGAACGGCCCGTGAAACTTGTGATTCGTTCATGTCGCTCTCCTGACCTCAGTCCCGTTGCCCGGTTGCGATTCAAGTTTAGCAGACTCAAGATCAAGTTTGACATCCAAACGGGCCAATCCGAGCGCTTCTCCCATCTGGCGGACCGCCGTACGCAACACAGCATCGACATCCAAAGATTGCCGCATTTGCGCAGTCACTTCACTCACCAACTGCTCACGCGCCGCACGCAATTGCGTCGACTCAAAAAGCCGGGCGCTCTCGAGAGCCACTTCCAGTTCCCGGGTCAGAGCCTCCAACAAAGCCTGCTCCTCCGGGGACCAAGCGCCAGAGTCATCAGATTTCCGGCCATCAACCACACCGATGACTTGTCCACGAATCATGATGGGAATTGCCAACGATGCCCGGTTTTCTCCATCCAGCGCAGCGGCCCCCGTCTGTAACGCAACGTCCATCTCAGGACGCCAGATCTCACCGGCGGGCGCCGTATCGCGTCCTTCATTGATGAAAGCCAGACCGGTACGAGAACGTAGGAGACGCCGCCAGGTGGCCGCGCTGATTTGCCCAAAGGCGCGGCGTTCGGCTTCTACGCTTTCTTCGATACGTTCCAGTAGCCGTGCATTGGTAATGGCTACGGAGACCTGGTCGGCCAGAGATTGAAGAGCACTGATGTCTTCCTCACTAAATGTGCCAGCCTCACGCGTTTGCACGTCGAGCGCGCCAATGATCTCGCCGCCCACCCGGAGCGGCAGCGCCATCTCCGACCGTGTTTCCGGGAGGTCCGGATTCTTGTAATGCAGCGCGTCGATGTCCACATCTCGGGCAATGCGCGGCAACCCGCGGCTGGTTACATACCCGACAATACCTTGCGCGCCGACGCGCAGGCGGTGTTTGCGCGCCAACATGCGAGCCCCTTCAGAGCTGGACGCGCTACGCAACTCAGCCCACTCCCCCGTGGGATCGATGAGGAACAAGCCAACGTGATAGAAACCGAAGCGCTCGGAAATCAGATTTACGACGTGTAGTAGCAGTCTGGGAAGATTTCCCAGTTCCGAAGCCGAATCCCTGGCGACAACTGCGGTTGCCTCAAGATAGCGCGCGCGACGTTCAAGGTCGCGAGTACGTGATTCGACGAGGCCTTCCAGACGGGATTGCTGTGTCTCGAGTTCATCGGAATAACGCCGCGCCCGCGCCAGCACCTCCCTAAGCCCCAGCGATTGCACGGAAAGCAAGGCCGTAATCAAAATCAAGATCGAGATACCGCCGATGACATTGGCATGCACGGAGATTGCCTCACGCATCATCACCAGGTCCTGCATATCCAGATAGAAAATCACGCCCGCCGTCACAACGCTGACGGCGGCCACAAAGCCGCCCCACTTGACCCCCAAAAAACTGACGGCCAACACAATAGTAAAGATCAGAGCCACGTAGAGAAACCCGGTCGCACCGACAAAGACTACGCCCATGGCTGTCGATAACAACCAGGCGCCGGCCACGATAAGAATGGAGACCAATCTGACATAGCCACGAAAAAGCGCGACCCGAACCCCAAACAAAATCAACACGATAAACGGCATCAGGATCGGAATCTGGCCCAAGGAGATTGCGATTGATGCACCGGCAATAACGACCCAGACCAATAACATGAGCAAGATAAGATTGACCAAATTGGACACCCGGGTCTTGTCTTCGTCGCCCACGAACACTGGCGGCGCCAACCACTGGCGAATCTGATTCCACATGTGGCTATCCCCTCTTCTTCCTCAATCTGTATCTCTTTCGGCAGGCCCTTCTCCCGGAGGTATAAGCCGAATGATCAAGTCCTTCAAGCCCAAGGCCCGTCGCATTTCCGCAACCGCAATCTTGAGCGTCGTTTCCAAATCCAGGGAGGCTCGCAACCGAGAGGCAACCGTGCTTATCAGGCGCTCCCGAAACGCGCGATCCTGTGTATCCTGATAACTGCGCGCACTTTCCAGGGTCAGGGCTAACTGTTCGACCAGTGTGCGGAGTAAAGTTTGCTCCGCCTCTGTCCAGTCCTGTCCGGTCTGTGCTTTGCGAGCACGCAGCTGCCCAATGACGCCCCCACGAGCAATCAACGGCACGGTCATCTCCGGCAAGTCCCCCAAATCCTGGTCGGGGGCATTCCCAGGCCCCTCCATGGCAGCTACATCCCCTGACTGCGTGAACCGGTAGGCCAGTTGCCGGCGCGAGGTCAACAGCGCGCGCCAACTGGCCTGGCTCAACTCACCATAAGCCCGGCGCTCGGCCTCGAGGCTGCGTTGGAGTTGAGCAAAGAGCTCTGCATTGCTGATCGAAACGGCAATCTGGTCCGCCAGCGTTTGCAGAACCAGTATATCCTCATCCAGAAATGCATCGCGATCCATGCTGTGGATATCCAACACACCGATGATCTCGCCGCGAGAACGCAGAGGTAACCCTACGTTGAACCAGGTGTCGGGGTAGTCCGGATCTTGCCACGCCGCATCCGAAGCCTCCGCCCGTTGCCGCACCACGGGAGCAGCCTGCGCTACAACTTGACCGACGTAACTGCCATCACCCGGGCTATAGAAAACCTCCCGCGCCATCAGCGCTTGCCCCAATTCCGACGAAGAAGCTTGCATAGAAAATCGCCGGCCGCTCTCGTCGACCCTGTAAATAGCAACATGGTAGAGATCCAGGTTCTCGCCAACGAGCTTGACGACCGTATCAAGCAGTTGCTCCAACTCCCCGGAAAGTTCCGTGGCGACACGAGTCACATCCGCAATGACCTGCAAGTTCCGCGCGCGGCGCGACAAGCGCTGAGTTTGAACCTCGAGACGGGCGCTGCGTTCCTCAAGGGTCATATTGACGTCGGCAAGCACCTTGCTTGATTGCCGGGCCTCCACGGAGGCCGCCGCCACCCGTTGCAACGCGTACCGGAGTAGCAGCGCCGCAGCGACAATGACAATGAGTATCAAGAAAAGATCATTGAGGGCAGGAGGAATCACAGGGTTCACGATGCCCTGTAGCTCCAGCACATACAGCATGAAAACGGTCAAACTGACCAATCCGGCAAACCACAACAACACCTGCCCACCTGACGTGATACCGGCCAAAATCACAACGACGAAATATCCTACGATGGCTGTATCGTGTGTTCCCCCGAACTGGTACGCAGCCAAAGTAAATGCCAGCCACAGGACGCCGGAAAGGATCACCCCTACCCATTCAATGCGACCCGCATGCAGCAAGACGCGCAGGCCAAGTGTGACCAACATGGTGATCAACGTAAGCACCGTCACCAGGGGCGTCACAACTTGTCCGGTCAGGATCTGCGCCATGTAGAAGAGCACGATAGCGCCCCACACGATCCACAGAACCCAACTAAGCAGGCGTGCCTGGCTCGTCCGGTCCTTATCGTCTTCAAAAGACGGCGTCGATATCAGGTGTCTGATTCGGGTCAGCATCTTCGTCCTTTCCTCGCGGGTTACTCCAAGGGCTTGTCCGGAGCCAGTTCTACGGTCAGATCGTGCAGCCCCAGCGCCATACCAATTTCGCGAACCGCCGTTTGCAGAACCGCGTTGATATCCAAGGATTCGCGCATTCGAGCAGATACCGTACTCACCAAGCGGTCTTCAGCAGCACGCTGCTGAGCAACTTCATAGAGGCGAGCATTCTCCAGCGCGATCGCCAGCTGGTCTGCGACACGCTCGACCAGCGCGACGGTCTCCTCCGGCACCTCGGCATCCTGCAAGCGCAGATTGAGTCCCCCCACCACCTGGCCACGTAAGCGCACCGGCACAGCCAGCACGCCTTGAGATTCTTGTGCTTCAGGGGCCAAGGCCGCGTCCACCACGACCTGACCGGTATCGATTGCCGTAGACACTTCAGGATGTTGCGTGTGCGTAGGTTCTATTCCGAACCGGTAGCGGTACCCGCGTCGCGCCCCCATCTGCTGGACATACGCTCGCCAGGCGTCGGATGTATACGCTCCTTGCGCGGCTTCCAACGCCCGCACGTTCTCATCCATCTGCCGAAGTAAGCGCACATTCTCGATAGCATTCGCCAATTGATCGGCCATCGTTTGCAGGGTCGTAATGTCATCTTCGGAGAAAGCTGCCGGCTGCACAGCCTGAATCGTCATGGCGCCGATAACGCGCCCCTGGCTAAAGAGCGGCAATGCAACCTCAGAGCGCGTCTCCGGTAACAGCGGGTTTGGCGCACGCGCCTCGCCCCTCCCAAACTCCTGCGCAATCTGCGCCTCCCCGGCGACGACACAAGCGCCGATCATGGAGGTCTCATCGACCGGGAGATGATGCTGGTTCTCGATCATCTTACGACCGGCTGCGCCGGTTCCCGCGCGCAGCACAGCCCAACGTCCCGTATCATCAACCAGGAAAATCCCCACGTAGTAGAGCTGCAAGCGTTCAAGAATGAGCGCGACCGCTTGCGCTAGCAAGTCCCCTTCGGTCAATACCGATGTAGTCGCGCGCGCTACTTCGGCTGCTGTATTCAACTGCACCGCTCGTCGCTGAGCTTCCGAGACCTGATGCTGGGTCTCCAGCGCCAAAGCGGCCTGATCTACCACCGCCTGCACCAGGGATAGCTGATTTTCGGTGAAAGGCTCGCTCTCTTCACGGGCAAATCCCAGCGCCCCCATCACCTCGCCATGAAGCTTGATCGGGAGTCCCAGACTACACCCCCCTTGAGGGTGTTCAGCCACGACGAGGCTACCCTCTTGAAGCGCTTGTGACATCACGGGTAACCAACTGTCGTCATTCGGCCCTGACATATCGGGCGAGATCAGATAACCCTTGACACTGCCCCGAAATCCTTCCCAAGCCTCGCGGACGTACCGCCGCTGCAAGACCATCAGATCACGCAAGGCAACTTCCGCGCGTTGTCGCGCAGCCTCGATCTCCTTGCGTGCTTCGGTCTGCTGTTCGACGAGGAGCACCCGGAATACATTACCGCTGAACTGCTCCGCCAAACGGTCATATAGAGCGCCGTCAGGATTGCCATACGATAGCACGAGAAACCCCATAACCCGCTCGCGTAGGATGAGGGGGTAAACGACAAACGTAAAACGGTCGGACGGGAACGCATCCGGGGGCAATAACTGGCGAGATGGAAAAACCTCGCGACTCACAGCGGCGCCGGCGCGCCCCTCGTGGAAGGTCAATACCAGGCGCGCTTCGTGCGTAGCATCCTCACCGGTGAATAGCGCCATGTAACACCGATCCACGCTCAAAACCGGGAAGTAATCCACAACAACCTCGGCAAGATCCGCCAGGTCGACGACGCCAAACGCCGTAGACTCGAATTGTTGGAGCGCCCAGGCATGCTGTCGCGATTGGAGACGGGCATGACCTTGCGCCCGCGAGAGGGCCTCATAGGTCAACACCTGGGCCCGGCACAATAGAACCTGAACCTTCTGAAAATCCCGCGTGTCAAAACGGGCCTGCGCCTGGCGTTCCAGTTGCGTGAGTACGTCGCGCTGCCCCTCCAAATCGATCGGCTGCTCGTGATAGGCCCGGAGTGAGACCTCCCAAAGCTGTAAGAAGGCGCCCTCCTCAGCCTCGCCGCCCTGTATTGCCGTGACAAAAGTATCCCAGAGTACCTCCGATATACCCGGTGGGATAACTTCCCCATCACCTAGCGCATCCTCCGGCAACACGTCAATCGGGACAACCGGGGAACAGCCACACGATCGCCGGATCACGGGAACCGTCGGTACGTGGATGCGCTGCGGAACATCCTCGCCCTGAATCCGCCGGATCAACGTCAGTAACATCTCACGGAACACCAAATCGAACTGTTGCCGCACCGTAGTCAGCGGTACATCGAGCACCCGACCCGATTCGACGTCGTCGAACCCCGTGAGAGCCACATCCTCCGGCACCTGCAAACCGTGGGCTTCCAATACGCTTTTGGCCCCTACAGCCATTTCATCGTTCGCCGCCGCCACGGCATCGAACTCCACACCTCGCGCCAGCAGTTGTTCCACCGCCGCCGCGCCCGTGAACCGGCGGTAGTCGCCCGTGACCACTAAAGCCTCGTCCAGAGAGATCTCGTGCTGTAGTAAAGCATCAAGATAGGCGCGATACCGGTCTTCTGCTTCTTCTTGTCCCACCGGTCCGCGAATGAACGCGATGCGCCGATACCCGTGCACATCGATCAGGTGATCGACCAGATCCTTCATGCCGCTGTACCCGTCCGGAAGCACCCGTGTGACCCCAGACGCCTGGAAGGACCCGCTAACAATGGGCAAAGGCGCAAACCCGGCGCAGAACTGCTCCAACGCCTCGGCGGTAGCGCGATGGGCCAGGGTACTGCTGATGATCAAACCATCAAATTGATCAGGATCCAACAAGTCACGGTAGATCATGTTGTGTGGCAGCGCTGCGACGATCTCGCCGCCGACAAAACACACCACATCGACGTCAAGAGCCTCGGCGGTTCTATGGATGCCGGAGAGCACAATGCTCTCGTAGATGTCGCGGAGCCAGGTCAGTACGACGCCGACCCTGAGACGCCGTTTCTCTGCCGGATGAGCCCATTGCGTTGTCTGGGTCACAGTCATAACGCCACCTCACTCCTCGACCGGATAAGCGAAGGATGCGCCGCTCGCAGCTGCCAGCAGCTGTTCCTGGGCGCCCAAGCGCGCAACCACCGTCGAAGCCCGCAATACGCGTCCCAGCTCCTCGGAAACGATACGCAAGACGGCTTCCGTATCCGGCGCCTGAACGACGCGATCGGTGATCACACGCGTAAGCCGCTCCTGCTCCACTCGCTGCTCCAATGCCTCAAACAACTCGGCATTTCGGATTGCATTGGCGACTTGAGCTGCAATCGTCGTGAATAGCATCCGATCCTGTTCGCCATAAAGGTTCTCCTCCGTATAGCTTTGAATCGCCATCACCCCCACGACAAGGTCGCCGGTGATCAGCGGCACACCTAGCCACGATTTTGCCTGTTCTCCCAGGGGTTCTAACCCCAGGGAGATTCGGAAATCGTTCATCTCCTCCTCAGATCCAAACAACAAGGTCCTGCGGTTTTCGATGATATAACTCGTCAAACCTGCCCCCAACGGGTGCGTCGCAGGGGAGAGCCGTTTCCCATGCTCGACATCATAAGACGTCGTCCACTGCTGGCGTACTCGATCATACGTCGCCACGTAGAAATTGCTTGCTTCGAACAGGCGCCCGACCTGCTGGTGAACCCGCAGCAACAGGGCGTCAAGATGGGTAGCCACAGCTAACGTCTGACCGATTTCGTTGACGATGGCCAGCTCCGTGATACGCCGTTCACGATCGCTAAATAACCGGGCATTCTCCAAGGCCACACCGGACTGATTCGCCAGGAATTGCAGAACGGCGATATCCTCGAGCGCAAAAGCATCGGGATGATCGCTTTGCACATCGAGCGCTCCCACCACCCGGCCTCGCACCCGAATGGGAACCGTGAGCTCTGAACGTGTCAGCGGCAGCCCGGCAAGCGACAGGTAGCGGGGGTCAGCCAACACATCATTGACAAGAACCGGTTCCCCCCCGCGTATGGCTTCGGCGATCAAACTAGGGCCTTTTGCAAGATCGATGGCGACATTCTGCGCGTCCAAGCGCTCGCCGGTCTCGCCAATAGCGCTGCCGCTGCGATAAACCACCCGCTCCCCCTCCCGCAACGCAAGGCTCACGAAATAGAAATTGAATCTTTCCTTGATGAGATCGACAACACGGCGCAAGGCAACATCAAGGTCAAGAATGGCGGCGACCATCGCGGCGACCTCATGGGCCAATTCCAATTCCTGTACGCGGCGGCGCAGCGCTTCGAGATCACGGAGCGCCGCGGTCTGGCAGGCGAGTTGCGCTTCCAGCTCCGCGATACGCTGTCGAAGTTGTCTCGTCATGGCATCATTATCTTTCACTTCGGTCATCTGAAGATCCCCGTATATGACACTCAGGCTTGTCCTGAGCCTGTCGTAGGCACCTGTCCTGAGCCTGTCGTAGGCACCTGTCCTGAGCCTGTCGCAGGAACCTGTCCTGAGCCTGCCGCAGGAACCTGTCCTGAGCCTGTCGCAGGAACCTGTCCTGAGCCTGTCGTAGGAACCTGCTCCCCGGATGACTCACTTGCCTCCTGGAACTCAGGGAAGTCAATGTGCACGGCGGCCTCTTGAACTCCTGGGAGACTCCCCAATTCGCGCGCCACGGTTTGCAGCACCGTGTCGACGCTGAGCGATTGGCGCATCTGCGTGGCAATATCTCCCACCAATCGTTCCCGGGCAGCTGAGCGCTGGGTCTCATCCAACAGTCGCAGGTTTTCTGCCGCCAGCGCCAGCCGTTCAGCAACCGCCTCAACCAGGGCGATTTCGTCCTCAGTCCAGGCGTGGTCTGGTTCGGCGTGAACCCCCACGGCTCCCAGGGTATGCCCGCGGCTGGTGCTTGGCGCCACCAGCGCCGAACGTTCAGCGCCGGGCTCGCCAAGCACCACCGGGCGCTGTTGCGCTACTGCGTGTTGGACTTCAGGCAACACGGCATCGCCCAGGATGCCGGCCTGCAGATCCGTCACTTCGTGCCCTACCGACCGCGCCACCGAGAGATAATGCGCCCAGGCTTGCTCCTGATACCGGCGCTGCACGGCTTGCAGGTCACGCAAAGCCATCTGGGTCTGCTCCAACAGGCGCACATTGGCCAGCGCCGCCGCGGCCTGACTGGCCAGCGCGGTCAAAACCTCCACGTCGCTCTGGTCGAAATCGCGTTGCTGAGGACGATTGATAAGGGTCAATGTTCCAAACGCCTCATCTCGGTAGCGCAGAGGCGCCACGAGAATCGAGCCCGCATCGGTCTCCTCGCGGCGCTGCTGGATCGCCAGCGGCTCTCGGGGATCCGGTTTACCCTTGAGCAACAGCGCCGGCTGCTGCTCCCTTAGCACCCACCCTGTCAAACCAGCCTGAAGCTCTTCATATGTCAGATCAGGAATCAACTCCTGTGAAGGGCCGCCACGAACGAAATCCTCAATCCGCTGGTGTTCCATATCAAACGTCGCCAGGATCACGCGGTCCACATTCAGTACATCCACGACACTATCGACAAGTACCTGTAGGGCCGATTCACGACTTTCCAACTCAGCCAACGTTTGACTGACCCGGTAGAGCGCGACTGTGCGCCGCAGGGTTTCCTGCGTTCGCGCCAACAGCCAGGTATTCTCAATAGCATTGGCCAGCTGATCCGCCATCGTCTGGAGAATCTGAATGTCGGCTTCCTCGAAAGCCGCCTCACGATCGCTTTGGATGGTCAAGGCGCCAATCGCTTCCCCGCCGCTAACCAGGGGCAACGCCAACTCAGATCGCGTGTCTGTCAGAAGTGGATTCTCGAAACGCACGGCTTCCGCCCCTACGTCGAGGGCGATACCGGCTTGCCGCGCAGCAATGGAGCGGCCGATCATCGAATCCCCGCCGACCAGAAGCCGGTGTCCCTGCTCCACCATGCGCTTCCCAGCTTCCCCCGTCCCAGCCTGGAGCACCGCCCACCGTTCACGGGCCGTTGTACTCACCGGCTCGCCTTCGACCGCACCTTCTAGCAAGAACAGCCCCACGTAGTAAAGATCAAGCCGCTTCTGGATGAGATCGACAGCCGTGGAAGCCAACGTCGCGACATCCAGGATACCTGTTGTAGCGCGAGAAACTTCCGCGACCGTCTGCAACTGCGTGTTCCGCTTTTCCAGATCCAGCTGTGCATATTTCAACAGGGTGATGTCGCGGGAGATGCCAAACGTCCCAATAATCTCGCCGTTTTCAGCGATCAACGGCAATTTACTGGTCGAAACCCACGTGTCCGGGCGATCCTCCCAGGTTTCCCGCTCTTCGACGCCGATCAAAGGCTTGCCTGTACGGATGATTTGCTGCTCGTCTTCAAATGCCGGCCGGGCATGCTCTGCGGTAAAAACATCAAAATCCGTCTTGCCGATGGCATCGGCAGCGCTTTCCCAACCCCAGTGCTGAGCCGTAGACGCACTTACGCGGATGAAACGGCTATCACGATCCTTGAAATAAACGTGATCGGTGGTGTGGTTCATAAAGGAGCGCATCAATACCTGCTCCTGAGTCAACGCAGCTTGAACCCGGCGACGCTCACTGATTTCTGCCTGCGCCTGCGCATACAGGCGTGCATTGGTGATAGCGTTGGCCAGCTGGTCGGCCATAGTCTGCAATACCGCAATATCGGCATGTCCGAAAAGCCCCCGCTGGTCGCTTTGGACGGTCAGAGCTCCAATGACCTCGCCACGACTGATAAGGGGCAACGCCATTTCCGAACGCGTCTTCGGCAGAAGTGGGTGGGCGCGGTGAAACTCATCAAGGGCGACGTCGTCTGCAATGCGCGCTTCCCGATTGAAAATACACCAACCGGTCATGGAACCGCTGCCGATTTCCAGGCGATAGCCTTGATCCAACATCTGTTTCCCGACGTCGCCGGTCGCCGCGCGCAGTACAGCCCATTCTCCGGTCTCGTCAACCAGGAACAGGCCCACATAATATAGACCGAAACGTTCGCGCACCAGGTCGACGGCCTGCTGCACGAGAGAATCGGGGTCAAGTACACTGGACGCCGCGCGGGAAACCTCTGCCGCGGTGCGCAATTGTACTGCGCGATTCTCCAGCTGCGTGCGAAACGCCACCGTCTGAATGGCGCTGCTGAGCTGACTACGAACTATCTCGAAAATCTGGCCCTCTTCAGGTCCGATTTCGAGAATGACGAAACCCAGTTGGACATCACGAAAGAAAAGCGGCTGAACGGCCAAATCACTGCGCCGTTCTACGGGCCAGACGCCCGCCGGCAACAGCGATTCGGCAATATAGGCCTCACCATTCTCCACCAGCGGGAGAGCGCCCCCACGTTGCACATCGAAGGCCAGCCGTAGCCAGGCCAGCAACAGGTCTGGTGATGCATAGAGCGACACAAACCCGCTAGAGAACCCCAGATCGGGCAATTGTGCGGACGCCAAAGCCAGCAACTGGTCGATATTTGCAGCCGCCGCCCAATGCTGCCCCAGGGTGCGCAAGGCTTCGTCGCGCTGCGCAGCCTGGAAAAGACGTTGTGACGCGACACGCTGCTCGGCCATCGCCGCCAAGACCCGGGCCTGATGCAAGAGGTTCTCAATTCGCAACGGCAAGGCGCGCGTAGAGACGCCGGCCACAGCCTCCGCGCGTAACAGCGACAAGACATCCTGCCAACATGCAATTTGGTCCCGATTCCCCTGTGCAACCGCAGCCCGCAGTATTCGATCCAGCGTATCTAGGAACAACGCCTCGAAATCCGTAGCGGCGCCGGCCTGGATGAAGGCATCCAGCACTTGCGCCACTGCCGTAGAGAAACCAGCGCCAACTTCAGACGCCGCACCGGAGAATCGCTCTACAATAGTCGCCTGGACATCAGCCCGGCATTCAGCCAGCGCCGCCAGTGCTGCACCGTCCGTCTCCAGGCGCCGGACCGTCCCCCCACCCGCAACCACGGCAGATTCGCGCAAGGTGCGCTCTGGACAACCACAGGAGCGGCGTACCACCAGTTCAGCCCGCAGCTGCAGTTGTTCGACCGTCTCTTCTCCCTCGAGCTGCGCCAGGACCAGATCCAGGGCGTGTCGCCCCTGCTCGAAGAGGGGCTGGTGTGCAGTGGTCAAAGGCGTAATAGCAAGGCGACTCTCCTCCGCATCGTCGAAACCAACCATCGCTACGTCATCAGGTACCTGGATTCCCCTATCGAGGAAAGCATGCAACACCCAGAATGCGGCATAGTCGTCCACGGCAACCAGGGCTTCGAAGTCGCGACCTGGCTTCAATCCCCGTTCATCCAACAACAATTGCACGCCGCTTTCCCACCGCTGATAGTACTCCCCAGGAATAACCAGATTCGGGTCATAGCCCAGCCCCCGCTCCTGTAGAACGTCGCGATAAGCCCGAAAGCGGTCATCAGCCTCCGGATGGCCCTCAGTCTTACGATAGAAAGCCAGCCGGTGAAACCCGTGCACATCCACCAGATGTGCGACGAGAGCGCGTGTGCTTGCATAGTTATCCAGCACAACACTGGGAATCCTCGGCAAGGGTAGCGCAATACTCGCCAGCGGAAGCGGGCGGAAGCGCTCCAAAAAAGCCCGGACCCGATCAATACTTACCACCGTGCCGATGGACCCGGCTAGCACCACGAGGCCGTCAACGCAGGCAGTGCTCACCAGATCGTATACAGTGTTGCGTTCGTCGCCGGTACCCTCCATCCCCTCAAGTATGCCCCCGACAAAAGCCACCGTATCGACGTCACGCTCGCGTGCGCGGGCTCGTAAACCGCGCCAAATCGGCATCTGATATCCCGACGTAAGGGCATCCATCAAGAAGCCGATTCTGGGACGTTGTCCAGGAGAACCGCTGACCATCGTCGCTCCCTTCACTCGGGTTCTGTTACCCGACTTCATCGACATGACCATTGCCCTCCACCGTGACGCCAGGATCTGCGGCTCCGGACTGGGTCGCCCCCAAGTCCGGGAAAACCTGCCCTGAGCCTGTCGCAGGGACCTGCCCTGAGCCTGTCGCAGGGGCCTGCCCTGAGCCTGTCGAAGGGGCAAGTCGCACGTAGGCGCGTTTGGCCCGCAAAGCGCGCTGCAATTCTTGCGCCGTGATGCGGAACAACGACTCCAAATCTACCGCGCGTTCCATCCGTTCCGATATTTCGCGGATTGCCTGTTCGCGGCTCGCGCGTCGCTGCGTTTCGTCAAGCAAACGCAGGTTTTCAGCCGTCAAAGCCACCTGCTCCGCCACAGTTTCAACGAGGGCGATCTGTTCATCAGTCCACTGCGACCCCTCAGCTAACCGTAATCCCAGTGCGCCGATAGGTTGGTCGCGCTGTACAATGGGCGCGATGAGCAATGCAGAGTCTGCCCCCTTGCCCTCCTTGATCACGACCTTTCCGGCCTCTGCACCGGCTCGGGTTTCGGGAAGTATCTCACTACCCAGCAATGACAGCCCCTCGGGCGTCCGCACATAACCGGTATTGGCCTGCTTCCGCACGAACTGCCCCCATGCCTCCTGGATATACCGCCGTTGGGCAATCTCCATCTCTTCCAAAGCTGCCTGGGTGCGGGCAAACAGGTTGGCATTATCGATGGCGACAGCAACCTGATCAGCCATGGTTTGCATGATCGCAACGTCGGTCTCATCAAAAGCCGCCGGTCGCCGGTCTTGAACCGACATGGCGCCGATCACCCGACCACGCGCGCGTAGGGGGACCGCCAACTCAGAACGCGTTTCAGGCAACAACGGGTTGTCAAAACGGTGAGGTTCATCCCCCACATCCAGAGCAATGTACGCCTCATCGGCCACAATACACCGGCCGACCATGGATTCCTCGTCCACAGCCAGGCGGTGGCCCGCGTGTATCTGGTCCAGGCCGGCATCCCCTGTGCCCGCCCGCAGCACGGCGAATTCACCTTGCGGATCCAACAAAAACAGCCCCACATAATAAAGGTCGAAGCGATCTCGCACCAGATTCACGACCTGATCCAGCAAGCTTCCCGGGTCGAGCACCTGAGTCGTCGCGCGACCAACCTCGGCCGCGGTCTGCAACCCCCGGGTACGTTCTGCAACACGCTGTTCCAACGAACCAATAGTCTCCTGAAGCCGGTCGGCAAGCGCATTGAAAGCCGTAGCCAGCACCCCCATCTCATCTGGAGTTCCTATGTCAATGCGATAGTCCAATTGCTGCGGACCCAGAATCTCTACACCCGCTTGTAACGTTGCCAACGGTGAAACAACCCGTCTACGGACAAACCGCAGGATGAGTACCGCCAATAATCCCGTAACAAGGAACAGCACCGCGAGAAACGCGGCGAGTGTCAAAAACCCCTGAAGCGCTTCGCCGGTCGGCTGTTCAACCACAGCATACCAGGGCGCCGCATTCAACGCCGTTCCACTAACAACAACCGGGCGCCCGGCAAGGTCCTCATAGACAAACAAACCCTCTCCGGCAATCTCCTGGGGTGTGATTCCGGTCAACTCCGACAGATTGAGTCCTGCTTTGACCAACTGCAGGTTCCGGTAAGCCAAAACCTGCCCGGTCTCATCGACAATGACCACGTGGCCCGATTCCCCCACCGGAAGCCGAATGGCCGTTTCCCATAACGCAGTCAAATCAACTCTGGCAACCAGGGTTGTCCAGAACTCCCCGTTGGTCGTATACACCGGCGCCGCCATATCGACGAAGGGCACGCCATAAGGTTCGTAACTTACTTCCCCCATGAAAAACGTCCCCTGGGAAACGGTATCCAGCCAGGGTTGCGCGCCCACAGGCTCCAGCGAAGCGCCCATGCGGCGACGTTGCGCCAGTACCACACCATTGGGATCGATCAACAGCGCCTCGAAAACCTCCGGATGGCGGTCCAACATCAGGCGAAGAGAGGCCTCGGCAGCATGTGTCACAGGCAGCATATCCGCCGTCGCTTGAAGATCGCTTTGAAGCGCCCCCAGGAAGTCATCGAACACGCGCGCCGCTGTAATCGCGGAGGTTCGTAGACCGGAGTCAACCAGCGCGAAGTTACCTACCAGCCCGATTGCCGTCGTCGCCAAAAGCCCGGCCAGCGCAATCACACTCAAAGCAATCACATTGCGCGGCAACAAACGCGCAATGGTTCGCCGCGTCCTGCGTTTGATATCACTGCTCATGATTCATGCTCCAACTCCGTAGGGACGGACCTGATACACGATCCTCAATCAATAACCCGCACAAAAGCCCAGGCGCCATCCCGAACTTGCATGCCGCTGAAAACCGCCCGGGAAATATCCCCGGCGGGCGAAAACGACCAGGTTCCCAAAGCCCCCGTGAATGTATCCAGGCCCGCGATCACATCCAGTACCCCTTCAGGGGTCAACGTCTCGGCGCGCTCGATAGCGTAAAGGATCACGTTCATTGCCTCGTAACTGTTGACGGCATACGCCGGCGGCTCCTTGCCATACAGCGCCTCGAAATTGGAGACCAGACCACGCGCAGAGGGCATTTGGGATGCAGGGACGCTGACATTGATAGCATAGATACCCTCTGCCAGACCCACACCGACAGCACTAATGAGCTGATCTTGCAGCATGCCGTCAGGCCCCATGAGTACGATGTTCGGGTCCAATTCCCGAAGCGCCAATACAATCTGCGCGCCGCCGGTCCCCAGCGACGTGCCCAGGAATACCAGATCGGGTTCGGCAGCCACGATAGTCTGGGCCAGTGTGGCAATCTGCGTCATATCGGGTTCCCGTCCTTCGAAGGAATAACGGCCCACAATCTCGATACCCTGATCGCTGGCCTGAAGTTCAAAGATACCGGCAATCCCACTGCCATAGGCGGTCCTATCATCCACCACCGTCACAGTCCCGGCGCGCAAGAAACTGACCCAATTAGCGGCAACGACGCCCTGCACTTCGTCGCTAGGCGCCATGCGGAAGAAGGTGCGCCGCCCGGTGGGGTAGTAAACTCCCGGTTCACCTGGTCCAAACCCCGGTTTGGTCAGCCCAGGCCAGGTCGCTGCCGGTGAGAATTGGGGAATCAGAGCTGCATTTAGAATCGGAAGAGAAGCCCGCGCCTGATCACTGGTCGGCGCGCCCAAATAGGCAACGACAAGGGGCTCTGCTACAGCCGCCTCGGCCGCCTGGATTTCCATTTCAGGCGAAACCGGGCTGCCCTCGGGATCACTCGTGTCGAATACCACCAGTTCTACAGCCACGTCCCCGGCCATTCCCCCCGCCTCGTCCAGGGCCAGTTCCGCGCCATGCAACATATCATAACCAATATCGAGACCCAGCGGATAGGCGATTACAACCCGAACGGTCTCCGGGTTGCGGCCGCCGCAGCCAACCGCCGTCGCCAGTAACAAAAGTAGGATTCCGATCCTACTCCCCATACGACACATCCGCCATAAGCGCACCTTACATCGTGGGCGTCGAATCATCTCTTTCCTCCCCAGGCGCTTTGAACTGGACAAAAGCAGTGGGTGCATCAAGCGCAGAAGCAATCTCCTCAACCGCAATGCGCATCAAGGCATCCATGTCCACCGCGCGACGCAAACGATCGGTGATCTGCCGGGCAGCCTGCTCCTGCGCTGCACGGCGCTGAGTTTCGCCGTACAACCGGGCGCTTTCCAATGCCACGCCCAGCTGCTCAAGCATATCCTGGATCAATGCCAATTCTCCAACCTGCCAGGCAGTCTCCCCTTCCGATTTCTGCAGCCGCACAACCCCGACCACCTGGTCGCGGGCCTTGATGGGAATCGCCGCCGTATTGCCGGCATCGGCATAGGCCGGTTTCTCGGTATCGGCAGCCTGCAACATATCAGGCGGCCATCCTCCCAACACCGGTTCGACACGTCCCCCAACAACAGCCGCATAGCCCCAGGTGGGGCGACTGCTGATTAGCTGCGCCCATCCCCTGCGGGCAAGATCGACGAACGTCCGCTCGGTCGCCGCCAGTGCGCGCTCCCGTTCTGCAAACAAGCGGGCGTTATCCAGCGCAATGGCCAACTGATCGGCGACCACCTGGAGCGTGGCGACCGAAGCCGCATCAAAGATATCGGGTTTGTCGTCCTGAACGGTAAGCGCTCCGATCACCCGGTCCCGCACGCGTAGCGGAATCGCCGCCTCCGACCGCGTTTCCGGGAGTTCCGTTGTCCGCTGCCGGACGAAGTCAGCGTCAGCCTCCTGGGCAACCCGGGATTGGTCGCGCGCAATACTCCAGCCCACCATGCCGCTACCGACCCGAATCCGGTGCCCGCGCGCCAGCATCGCCTGGCCGGCCGCGCCGGTTCCGGCCTGCAACACGGCCCATTCGCCGGCGGCATCGGTCAAGAACAGACCCACGTAGTACAGGTCAAAACGTCGCCGCACGATCTCCACCGACTGGCGTAGCAACTCAGAGACATCCAAGATTTGCGTCGCGGCCCGTCCTACATCCACGGCAGCCTGAAGATAATCAGCGCGCTGTTCCAGGTCCCGCGTACGATCGGCAACACGCAACTCAAGCGCCCGATAGGAGGCGCCCAAGCGGGAGGCCATCTCGTTGAAGGTTCGAGCCAATACAGCGAACTCATCAAATCCTGACGCCGAAATCACGGTATCGAGGTTGCCGCTTTGTAGCGCTTCGGCTCCCTCACGCAGCACCGAGATGGGCTGGGTAATGCTCCGCTCGACACGAATGGCGATGAACACTGCCACGGCAATCACCACGCCATAGACAACGAGCAAGACCACGAGACGTTGTTGGGCATCACGTTGCAAGGCTTGATATGTGTCGGTAACCCGCGTCTGGCTTTGCCGCACAATCAGTTCGATACGGCTCCCAATATCATACCCAAGACGCTGCGCCTGATTCTCCAGGCGGGTAGCCTGCTGAAATTGTCCGGCCGTCCTCGCTGCCTGAATCTCGTCAATCAAGGATTGGTATTCCCCAAGCGCCTCGATGACCAATGCGATGTCGTCTTGCTGCGCGGAATCAGACACCAACTGTCGCGCCTCGCCCAACAAGGCCACAGCCAGTTCTACGTCGTCAAGCGCCTCATACGAGCTGGGAACAACATCGGTAGTATAGCGAAGCAAGTTGACGCGAGACGAGGCAACACGCACCGACGCGCTAAGCAAGGCGCGATCACCGGCGGCATCCTGATTGATAAAGACGCCGAAGTTGCTCAACAACGTGTTCCGGTTCACAATGATCAGTCCCAGCGAAAGCGCAATCACCAGGACCAAAATAGCGAGTTCAAGATACACCCGCTGCCTGACAGAAAACCGGCGCAGAAAACGTCCCCTCATGACAGCCTCTCAGTTTTCGAGATTCTGAACCTGATCCCAAACGTCGTTGGTGAAAATCTCTTCCGGTTCGAGTCGCTCGGGCAAGATACCAAACGTCGCCAGGTTGTCCACCATGCGGAGCACATCTCCCCGATCGGTATACCCCAACGGGCGCACCGAAACTTGCACCAGATTGGCAATTTCACGCATCATCGCCAATTGATGTTCCCGTGTCTGCACGCCGGACGCATCATACCGCAACACGATATCCGCCGCTTCCGAGGGGTAAGCCACCGCATATTCCCATCCCCGCAGTGAGGCCGCCAGCATCCGGCGACACAAATCGGGGTTGCTTTCCCAAAGATCGCGCCTCGTAAACAGCGTATCGCCAGGAAAATCCAGGCCGAAATCCGCATAGTCGATCAGACGTAGGTCGCCGGCAGGAACGCCGCTTTCCAGAACGGTTTGGTATTCGTTGTAGACCATCGCCGAGGCGACATCGAGATCCCCTGACAAGAATGTATCCATACTGTATCCCTGGGACACGAGGTCGAAGTCTTGCTGAGAAAGTCCGGCCTGAGCAAGCAACGCGTTGAATTGCGCTTCCCAGCTTCCCAGCCAAACGCCTACGCGTTTTCCTACGAAGTCTGAGGGGCTTGTAATACCTGAATCTGTCCTCGTGACCAACATCAGTCCATTCTTCTGCTGTATCTGAGCGATACTGATCAGAGGCCGGCCCTCCTGAATTTGTACGGCCAGATCGGAAAGCAAAGCCGTCCCGAATTCGGCAGTCCCCAGAGCAACCCGTTCCACAGGCGAAATGTCCGGCCCGCCCGGCAGAATCGTGAGATCGATGCCCACTTCTGCGAACCAGCCCTTTTCCAACGCCACGTAATATCCCGCGAACTGCGCCTGTGTTACCCATTGTAGTTGCAAAGTAACCGAGTCAGTAGCCGGAGCTGGGGTAACGTCCGGCCCGGCATTACAGCCTAGCAAAACGAACACGATACCTACCCACAACAGCCCATATCGTCCTCTATCCGGTCGCATCACATCACCTCTTCCCATTCACCTAACAGGACTCGGCCTCAGGTCCGGCGCCGATATCCGGCGCTCCCAACCGTATCTCTACACGCGAAAGGTCCAACACATCCTGCAACTCGCGAGCTGCGGCCTGCAACACCACGTCCAGGTCGAGCGATTCTCGTACCCGCGTAGCCACGCGGCCCACCATCTGTTCTTCGGCTACCCGCCGTTGCGTTTCCTCATACAGACGCGCGCTCTCAAGGGTCTGTCCCAATTCCTCCACCAGGCTGGTAATTACGCGGCGCTGCTCGCTATCCCAGTATCCAGCCTTTCGAAATGCGATCACGCCCACCGGCTGGCCGCGGACCATGACGGGAACCGTCAATGTCGTTCCCACCGGGCTGGTAGTCTCCACGGGGCTGGCAGTTTCAAACGCTCGCAGCATCTCAGGATTCCAATCGCCGGAAACCGGTTCCGGTGTGATCCGGCTGTAACGATATCCCGGTGCAGATCGCGTTTTGAGGTAGGTATCCCAGGCCTGCTGGCTCACCTGGCGATAGGCATGCCGGGCCGCCTCCAGGGCCTCACGGCTCTGCGCCAACAAGCGGGCATTTTCCAACGCCACCGCCAGCTGATCGGCCATCGTTTGCAAAGCCGCAATCGCATCATCATCAAACGCCCCCGCCTGGTGATGCTGAACGGTCAGAGCGCCAATCACGGTTTCGCGCGAGCGCAGGGGAATCGCCGCCTCAGATCGGGTCTCGGGCAATTCAGGCGTTGCCAATCTCACCGCATCCTCCCCCGCCTCAAGCGCAATCCGGGGCGCGGCGTTCTGAATGGACCAACCCACCATCGAACCAGGGCCAACGGCAAGACGATGTTGCCGGGCAAGCATCATCCGACCGGCTCCCCCGGTTCCGGCGCGCAACACCGCCCATTCGCCGGCGTGATCCACCAGGAACAGCCCCACGTAATAAAGGCCAAACCGCTCCCGGATTAAATCAACGGCTTGTGAAATCAACTGCTCCGGATCTAGAATTGAGGTCGTCGCCCGGCTTACTTCAGCAGAAGCCTGGAGATAGGCCGCGCGGCGCTCCAGGTCGAAAGTGCGCGCGTTGACCTGCTGTTCCAGACTTCCAAACATCTCGCGAAGCCGGGCCACCATGGCATTGAAGCCCTGCGCCAGCATTCCGATCTCATCCGCGCTCTCTACCGGCACCTCCTGGGCGAGGTCGCCCGCCGTGATCTCGGCAACAGCAACGGTCATGGCAGTGAGAGGCAGAAAGGCTTGTCGGACCGCCAGCCCGGAGAGCACACTTAGCAGCACGATGCCCAACGCAATGACCAGGAAAGCGAGCGCGCGCACATCCATGAGGCTGGCAAGCAGCTCCGTTTCAGGTATCTGGACCACGATACCCCAACCATTATCCAATGTGGATGTATAGGCGCGCCAGGCCAGATCCTCAGCATCCGCGAATTGCAGCGCCCCGACATCGCCGGCGAGCAGCGCAGTCACCGGCGGATAGTCGCTAAAGTCACGCACCTCTTCCGCGCCCAGGTCCTGAATCACGCTGTGCATGATGAGCATGCCCTGAGCGTCGACAACATAGGAGATTCCCGTCGCGCCGGCCACGCTCTCCGCGACCAGCGCCGACAGATCCTCCAGCGTACTGGCGAACATACCGACGCCAACAATATCGCCATCGGCATTGCGAATGGGCTGCGATGCGACCCAGGCCGGCACCCCGCTGGTACGCCCGATCAAGACCTGCGTCCAGGGCCTACCGTCGCGAGCATTCTGAAACCACGCCCGGTCGCTATAGTCCAAGGGCGCCACATCGTCATTGCGGGCCACGTTAAGACCGGTCAGATCCGTCGTGCTCACCAGATACATATAGGGGTAGGTCCCGGCCATCGCTTCGAGAATCGGCTTCTGCTGCACCGGATCCATGCTGGTGATTCCGGATTGGGCTACCATTTGCGAGAGCGCGCGGTTGTTGAAGTCCAGCCACGTCTCGATATGATCCCCCAGAGCGTAGTTGAGCCGTTCCAACCGCTCCAGATTCATGGGTTCGAGGAGCGTCGCCGCGCGAACCGAGATGAATCCGGCGACCGCCGCCAATAACGGCACCGCAATGACCAGCACCAGGCCCACCAGGCGCGGCGCCAGCCGCCCCTGTTGCAAACGGCGTTCGGAAATCATCTGTTGGAAAGCTGCATACCCATAGACGAGGGAAAGCGCAGCGCTCGTCAGAACATAAGGCGCCGCAGGCTCCGGAAAGACATTACGCAATACCGAGACAAGCAATAACGTGATAATCTGAAATGCCAGCAACATCCACGCCAGCATCTGGCCGCGGCTCTGCGAGCCCCGCGCAGAGACCGATATGTAAGCCAGAAAGCCCAGGACCACCAGACCCAAGAAATAGGTGTTCACACCTTTGAGCGCCGAGGCCAGAAGTCCTGCATTGTAAATGGTTGAAGCCAGATACCCGCCCTGATACTCCACCCCGGCTATACCGGTATACCACAGCCCGGTACCAAAGGTGACGTCAATGATGGTGAACACAAGAGGCAACAGCGCCAATACATAGATGGGGACGATGACCCACACGCGCCACGAGTAGCGGGCAGGCCGTTCCTGCGGCGCCTGCGCGAGATTCGGCGCACGCGTG
>JAFGNR010000315.1 GCA_016926915.1 Anaerolineae bacterium | reverse complement strand
TGGGATATGCCCGCCGAGCAACCCGGCCCAAAGGCGGGCGCCGTCCGTTGGCCCGGCGCCGGCGGCTCCAGTAGCCAGGGAAAGAGGCCCTCGATCTGGAAGCCCAGGCGACGCCCCCAGCGGCGTTGCTGCTCCCGCAGGGCGCGGGCCAGTTCTTCAAGGGCTGTGGGCGGCAGTTTGAGGGTGTCTTCGTGATCGCGGGCGCGCCCCAGCGGTACATAGGGCGAGACCTTGAAGGTGGCGACGCCGAGGCGCACCGCCAGCGGCGCCAGATCTGGGATCTCTGCGACGTTGAGAGCGTTCGCGGTCACGGTCATGAAGGTATGGTATCCCGCGTCGCCGAATCGCTGCAGGGCATGGAGGGCTTTCTCGAAGGCATCGGGGCGTCCCCGAATGCGATTATGCGTCGCCTCGGCGCCATCGACGCTGACCTGGACGGAGAAAACGTTCAGATGCGCCAGCCGTCGCAGGGTCTCGTCATCCACGGCGTAGCCATTGGTCGAGAGGCGCACGCACAGATGTTTGCTGGTTGCGTAGGCGATCAAGTCGTAGACGTCGCTGCGCACCAGCGGTTCCCCGCCGCCCAGCGTCATTGAGAAGACGCGCCGGCGGGCCAGCTCGTCGATCAGGGCCTGCGCCTCTGCGGTCGTGAGCTCACCGGCGGCGGGTTTGCCGCATGCCGAAAGGCAGTGCATGCAGTGCAGATTACAGGCGTGCGTGATCTCCCAGATGATCGACAGCGGCGCCGAGAGGTAGGCGGTTGGTAAGGTTGAAGCGCATTCCGCTGTCTCATTGTTTTCTGGCGGGTATCCCACACCTGGAACTACCCTGGCGCCGGAATCCGCGCTCGCCTGGCGCAGTGCAAAGTAGGCATCGAGCTTGTCGAGGGTTGCCTGTATCTGCCGGGCAGCTTCTTTTCGCGGCAGCCCAAACCGTCGGGCCAGCCCGGCGGTTGCGGCGCCGCCGGGCTCCCCCTGTTCGCAACAGATCAGAACCGCGAATTCAAAACGCGTGAGCGGCAGCTCTCGCAGCAAGTAAGGATTGAAGGCATAGCCGCCGAAATGCTCCTCCCGGTATGAGATGAAGGTATGAAGTCGCGGCAGCGTGTTTGGTATATGCATGGTTCAACCCGGATGGGGAGCCTGCCTGCCGGCTGTCGCCAGTGGACAGGCTCCCCCGGTGCGCTGTGTTGGTGCGTCGCGCGCAATCGTAAACCTACCGCTCCCGTTTGATCTCGTCCAGCATGTTCATCATCGCCTTGCGCATGTTTCGGGGAATCTTGTCCAGGTCTACCATGAGCAAGTCGATAGGATAATCCTCGATCACCTCTCGAATGCGCAGCGGCGGCCCCGCCAGGCACATGTCGGGGCCTTTGCGGCATACGACATTCTCCGGCAATGCGCCGCAGATCGGGAGCTCGCTGTCCGGGAGCCCCATTTTGCAGTGGATCATCATATCCGGATTGCCGGGAAGGCAGTGCGCGGCATCCGGGCCTACGAGACAGTGAACCACCATATCTGGCCCGCCGGGGATACATAACAGGTTGCGCGGGCAGGCGACGGCGGTGGCGGATCCCAGGAGTGTGAAGCAATCCCTGTCGTGCAACGCCGTGGGCGCGACGAAATCGGCGGCAAACCCGCCTTCTGCCAGCAGCTGGTCGTAGAGCTGATCGTAGGCTGCCCATCCCAGGTCGAAGGCTTCCTGCGTGGTCTTGCACTCCAGCAGCGCGTAATTGGCCATATTCGAGGCGCTGCCAAACGCATCCTCATATCCGGTCCAGAACCCGTGCGGCTCCGTGTATCCCAGATAGCTGGTCACACCGGCTGCAATAGCGACCGGTCCGAGACCGGACGCGGAGTAGCACGATACCGTGGACAGGATGCGGCCGGCGACGAGGTTGATGTTGTTTTCGTCGATCCCGGCTTCCAGGTCGTCATCTTCCTGTCCCCAGAGTGTGAGCGGGCTTCCGTGATCGTAGTGGATCACCAGGTGGGGACTGACGTTGCCGATATGGGTTTCGATGTTCTCGCGGGTTGCATCATTGGCGCTCAGGTCGGTGACCTGCCAGGCCTCAGCTAGCGCCTTTTGCTTGACGTCTCCTGCCCAATTGTTGGAGCCGATCTCGGTGTAGTCATCTCCCGGCACGCGGGGCCGGATGACGATGACCTTTCCCGGCACTTCCAACGGTAGCCACAGCCGCTCGAGCACCTCCAGCCGTTCTTGCAGGGACTGACTGATGTTGATCACGTCCCCTTCCTTTTTCGGCGTCATGGGTCACCTCCCTCTTTTCAGCCGCTCGAGACGGGAATTGCTGCGCATCTTGAGGTAGAGCTTGCCATACTCGCTACCTTCTTTGGCCTCCTGTAGGAGCTGCTCAGGGGTGAAGGTGCGATTGCCAATAACCAGCGTGGGTTCACGGCGTTTCTCCGGCGGTAAGGCGGCTACGAGATGCTCCAGCTGGCGGATTTCCAGCTGGTTGAGCGCCTCCCGGTCCTCTTCAGTACGCCGCGTGTATTTATCTTCTGCCATTGTCGGTTCCTCCTTACCCGGCGTCTATTCGGAAACGACCAGGTTGGTTTCGCGCTTGCGATGCTGCGCGCCCACCCGGGTGCTATAGCAGTTGGTTGCCGATCCCCAGATGTGCAGCTCGAAGTTATAGGCCAGGGTCGTGCACCCGCTCAACGCCGCAGGCCGCACGTCCACGATGAACTCCTGCGTGGCGTTCTTGATGCCGGTCCAGATCGGCGTCGGGCGCACCTGCCCGACGGGCGCACCGGCTGGCGACGCCGCTTTGCCGCGCGTCCCCGAGATGTTGTAGCTGAACATGTGTCCCTCGGGATCAAAAGCTGTCACGCGGAACTGGATCTTGCGGCTGGCGGGCAGGGCGAGGTGCCCGCACGCGGTGACCGCTCCCAGAGGCTCGAAGTCGATCTCCGGCGCGGTGTTGTCGATACGCATCACGGGCATCTCCCGCGTCACCACTGCGGCGCCGTGTTCATCATATCCGATGATCCGGAGCGCGTAGTAGCCGTTGGGTTCGTTGACAGAGTTCCAGGTCGCCTTCAGCGCGTGCTCGTGCCAATCCGCCTCTGCCTGGGTGTCGATGTTCTGGTAATGGGCGGTGACCGGATCGGGGCCCAGCACGCGATGTTCCCAGACGTGCAGCGTGTGGTTCCATTCGCGGTTGTGCAGGGGATCGGTCACGTCGCGCCAGGAGCCGGTCGGGCCGTCTTCGTCGGCGTCGGCAATCTGGACCTTGTAAGTCGTCACCGGCGGCGCTTCCGCGAACAGCCCGAAGATGCGCAGCGTCCCGCAGAGGGGTTGGTGCGTAAGGTTCACGGGATCGCCGGGTTGCGATGTGGCGTAGCCCTTGACAAGGCGGGTGGCGTCGATGGGCAGCAGCCCCACGCTGGTGAAGCGGAATCCCTCGGCAGGTTTGACGCCGGAATCCGGAATCGGGATAACGTCCTCTGCCGGGATGAAGTAGTCGCGGTGGAAATCCTCGACAATATCCCAGTCGACCGGCCCCTCGTAGATCTGCTGCCAGATGCCGTCTTCGAACTGCGAGATGCGCGCCCGAATATCCGGTTTGCGATCCTGGAACAGCCACACGAAAACCATCCACGGGTTGTGCTTGTAGCTAAAATCGAAGAGGAATTCGTAACTGCCATCGGGCGCCGTGTAAGCCTGGCCCAGGTAGGCCTCGGAAAGGGTCGGCGGCATACCCGGCAGGATCAGGAACGGCGCATCGACTTCGTAGAACTCGATTTTAGCGGCGGGCAGCGGCTCGATGGAAATGGGCGTCACCCCGTCGGCAGCAAAGGTCGTGGCGTAGACGGCCCCGTGGAGGCGATAGGTCTTGGTGATGGTTTGGATCAGGAGCAGGAAATCCGCCGGGATCATCAGGTCGTAACGCGCCGCCAGCCCCCGGTCGGTCTCGACATACCGGTAAGCGGTCATCGTTTTCTTGAGGGAAAGCGCCTGGGCGGCGCGTCCGGAAAGGTTCGCGGGCAGGAGCCGCACTTCGGTGACCGGCGGGTCTCCTGCGTGCTCGAATCGGAGGCTGTACTGCCCTTTCTTGTCGACTTTGGCTTTGGCGACTTCTCTGCCGCCGACGAAGGCGTGGACGGTCATAGGGGTCCTGGCGAAATCAGCCGCCTGCATGGTTTTTACTTGACCTTCGATTACGTACTTGTTCTTGGCTGGCATAGGATACTCCTTCCAGAGTGGCTGCCGGCGGCGAGCCGTCAGCCATCAACGTGTCTTTGCTTGCGTGTGCGCCGGTGGTTGGGGACCGGCGTCGTGTGACGTTTGATCGGGAGCGTATCGTTGTGTCGTGGCGCCTCCTTTCAGATAAGATCTTCTGGCTGCATATGTGCGCGCCATTGGGTTTGTGAGTCTGTGTGAAAGCGGTACGGCTGGACTGCGTTGGGGGTCGCCAGACGCGGCGGCAAGGGTGGCGCTCAACTGGCGATCCGGCGACGTGCATGCTGGACTGTGTTTGGCTGGTTAGGCAGCGAATAAGTTTATTGTAACACGGGGTGGTGAAGAGAAAGTGAAGAATTTCTTATAAATTGATTGTGTTAACTGGGATGGCAATCAGGTGTGCGTGGGCGGGCTGCATCGCGGCGCTAGGTAGGGGGCTGACTGGCTGGCGCAACTATATCCCCGCAGATTCGTAGAATCAGGTAGACATTTCGAAGGGGCCGGCATAGTTTGGAGGACTGGAGACATGGTCAGAAAATCACGAAGGAAAAGGGTTCTTATTTGGGTGGCGCTCGTTGGGGTCGTGATAAGTGGCATAGTTGGCGGGGGAGGGTGGTATCTGCTTGGCGCAGCCAAGCAGGCCAAGCGTCATCTGGCGGATGCATTATTGGAAAGTCCAGAATCTGCTGCCGTGGTCTCGTACACGTTCGATGATACCGGCGCGCGGGTTGAGGATGGGCGCGCGCTCTTCTACAATGCCGACAACCCCCTTGTGATGGCGTCGACGATGAAAGTCGTTGTGCTTGCCGCCTATGCGGAGGCGGTAGCCGGCGGCGATCTGGATCCCGGGGAGCCGGTTCCGGTTGGGGATCTGGAGCGCTACTACTTACCCATGACCGATGGCGGCGCGCACGCCATGGGATTGGAAAGCCTGGGTTTGAAAACGGACGCTCACGGGTTTGCCCGCGATGCGTCTGCAGAGATAACTCTGGATGACGTGGCCAGGATCATGATCCATTACAGCGGCAACGCGGAGACGGATTATCTCATCGCGCGACTGGGTGTGGATAGTGTGGCCTCAGTGATGACGCGGGCCGGATTGGAGCAGCATACCCCGATTCGGCCCCTCATTGGAAGTATGCTGGCCATGTTCAATCATGAGAGGGCGTCTTTCTCCATCACTGAGATTCGGGAGGTGATTGACGAGGTATCCCAAGGCGATACTCGCTATGTGGATGGTTTGACAGAGTTATACGCGCGTGATCCACAATGGCGCGCATCGCAGATCGCATTTATGAGTTCGCTCCCGGATCAGGGTATCAGCGACGCTGAT
>JAFGNR010000066.1 GCA_016926915.1 Anaerolineae bacterium | reverse complement strand
GGCCGGAAAACATGTGCATTCCGAGAAACCCCTTGGCGTGACGCGGGAAGAGGGCGCGCGTATCATCGCCGCCGCGACCGAGAAGGGCGTTCTGGTCGGCTGCGCCCCGGATACTTTCCTGGGCGGCGGGCAACAGACCGCGCGCAAAATCCTGGATGACGGCTGGATCGGCGCGCCGGTCGCGGCGGCAGCGTTCTTCATGGGACACGGGCCGGAAGCCTGGCATCCCAATCCCTTCTTCTTCTACCAGCAGGGCGGCGGGCCCATGCTCGATCTGGGACCCTATTACGTGACGGCGCTCGTGAATCTACTCGGCCCTATCACGCGAGTGACCGCCTCGGCGCGGATTTCGTTCCCGGAGCGCATTGCGACCAGCGAAGCACACTTCGGCGCCCGCATTCCCGTAGAGGTGCCGACGCACGTCGCCGGCGTCGCCAACTTCGCCAACGGCGCCATTGGAACCCTGATCACCAGCTTCGACGTCTGGGCTTCCACGCTGCCGCGGATCGAGATCTACGGCTCGGAGGGCAGCCTTAGCGTCCCTGATCCCAATATCTTCGGCGGTCCGGTGCGCGTGCGGCGCGCCGGCGCAACGGAGTGGACCGAGGCGCCGCACTCCCACGACACGGAGGTGGGGCGAGGAATTGGCGTCGCGGACCTGGCCTACGCCCTGATCATGGGGCGGAAGCACCGCGCCAACGGCGCGCTGGCATATCACGTCCTTGACGTAATGCAGGCATTTGGAGAAGCGTCGGAGCAGGGCGCCCACATCGACATCGCGAGCCGGTGCGAGCGACCGGCGGCTTTGCCGTTGGGATTGCTGCCCGGAACCCTGGACTAGATAACCGCTTCGTTGAGTGCAATTGGACCAGCCAATGGACACCTCGAAAGGAGCATCGCGCATGACAGAAGGGACCGGATTTACGACAATGGCCGGGGCCAAAGCCACCGGTGAGATTCCCGAGATCGGCGTCGGGATGTTGGGATATGCCTTCATGGGGAAAGCGCACACCAACGCTTTCAAGAAAATCCCCTACATGATGTACCCGCCGCCCGCGATTCCCCGGCTGGTGAGCATTTGCGGGCGCAATGAAGAGGCCGTCGCGGAGGCCGCGCGACGCTACGGTTATCTCACCTACCACACCGACTGGCGCGACATGATCGCCGACGAGCGCGTTCAACTCTTCGACAACGGCGGCCCCAATCACCTCCATGCAGCGCCGGCCATCGCTGCGGCGCAGGCAGGCAAGCACGTCTTCTGCGAGAAACCGCTGGCCCGCACGGCAGAAGAGGCCAAGACGATGTGGGAAGCTGCCAAGGCTGCCGGTGTAAAACACATGGTAGCTTTCAACTACCGGTTCGTGCCCGCAATCCGCCTGGCCTACGAGCTCATCCGCAGCGGCGCCCTGGGGCGCATCTTCCATTTCCGCGCCGTCTACCTGCAAGAATGGCTCATGGCCCACCAGGGCACGCCTATGATCTGGCGGCTCGATAAAAAGACCGCCGGCAGCGGCGCCATTGGCGACCTAGGCGCCCATATCATCGATCTGGCGCACTTTCTCATCGGCGACATTGCAGGCGTAAGCGCCTTCACCCGCACGTTCATCGAAGAACGGGACTTCGCCGACGGGTCGGGGGCGGGCCAGGTGACCGTGGATGATGCCTTCGTCTCCACGGTAGCCTTCAAGAATGGGGCGATTGGCACATTGGAGGCCACGCGGTTTGCCGCCGGACGGAAAAACCACGAAGTGATCGAAATCAACGGCGAGAAGGGCAGCCTGCGCTTCAACCTGGAACGCATCAACGAGCTAGACGTCTTCTGGGTCGGAGAAGACCCCCGGGAGACGCAGGGCTTCCACAACGCCCTTATCAGCGAGCCGTTCCACCCGTTCTGGTCCAACTGGTGGCCCCAGGGACATATGATCGGCTGGGAACACACCTTCGTCCACGAGCTGACGCATTTCCTGGATTGCATCGTCAACGACAAGGCCGTGACGCCCTACGGCGCGGATTTCGAGGATGGCTACCGCGCGGCAGTGGTCTGCGACGCATTACTGGAATCCGCCGATACGCGGCGCGTGGTCGATATTGCGTATTGATGCGACGGGCGACGGACAAAAGTGGTGCAGTTCATCCGTCATTCACCATTCGCCATTCACGCATTCACGCATTCGCCATTCACGCATTCGTCATTTGTGAGGAGATACCATGCCATTTCCAACAGACTTCGTATGGGGCGCCGCCACCTCGTCTTACCAAATCGAAGGCGCGGCACACGAGGACGGCAAAGGGCCGTCCATCTGGGATATGTTCTGTCGCCGGGAAGGCGCCATTCTGGAAGGCCAGAACGGCGATGTGGCCTGCGACCACTATCACCGCTATGCAGAGGACATCGCGCTCATGCGCGAGATTGACCTACAAGGCTATCGTTTCTCCATCGCCTGGCCCCGCATCCTGCCGGAAGGCGCCGGGACGGTCAACGACGCCGGTTTGGCCTTCTACGACCGGCTGGTGGATGCACTACTGGAAGCCGGGATCACACCCTTCGCCACCCTCTACCACTGGGACCTACCCCTGGCGCTCTACCAGCGGGGCGGTTGGCTCAATCGCGAGATCGCAGATTGGTTCGCCGATTACGCGCAGGTCGTAGTGGGCCGGTTAGGAGACCGCGTCACACACTGGATGACACTCAACGAGCTCAAAGTCTTCGTGGGCGAGGGCTACATGGATGGCTCCCACGCGCCGGGACACAAACTCCCGCTCCGGGAGGTGCTGCTGGCGGGACATCACGCGCTGCTGGCCCATGGCAAGGCCGTGCAGGCGATTCGCGCAACCAGCCCGCAGCCGTGCCAGGTGGGATGGGCGCCTACAATCTTCCCGTTGATGCCTGCCGAAGAGACGCCGGAGACTGTCGCCATGGTGCGCCAGATAACGCACGCCGTCAACCCGCAGTATCCCTTCTGGTCCAGCAGCTGGCTATTCGATCCGGTCTTCCTCGGAACCTACCCTGAAGATGGGCTGGCCTTGTTCGGGAAAGATGCGCCTGACATTCAGCCCGGCGACATGGAAACGATCCAGCAGCCGCTTGATTTCAGCGGCCTCAACATCTACCAGGGCTTCTACTTGAAGACCGGCGCCGAAGGGCCGGCGCCGGTCAAGCCAAAGGATGGCGCCCCCTTGACGGCTCTTCACTGGAACGTCACTCCCGAAACCCTCTACTGGGGGCCCAAGTTCTTCTACGAGCGCTACCAGACGCCCATCTACATCACCGAAAACGGCATGTCCAACGTCGATTGGGTTGCACTGGACGGCAAGGTCCACGACCCACAGCGCATTGACTTCACCACCCGCTATCTACAGCAGTTGCAACGCGCCAGCGAGGACGGCGTCGACGTACGCGGCTACTTCCACTGGAGCCTGATGGACAACTTCGAGTGGGCGCACGGCTACCGGGAGCGCCTTGGCCTGATCTACGTCGATTTCGAGACACAAGCACGGGTGCTCAAGGATTCAGCCTACTGGTACCGGGATGTAATTGCCGGGAATGGTATACAGTAAGATATAGGAGAAAACGATGACCTATTTACCCGCAAAGACACGTTACGATGCGATGACGTATAACCGCTGCGGGCGCAGCGGGTTGCGGCTGCCCGCGATCTCGCTGGGGCTATGGCACAATTTCGGGGGCGTGGACACGTTGGAGAATGCCCGCGCCATGATCTTCCGCGCCTTCGATCTAGGCATCACGCACTTCGATCTGGCCAATAACTACGGCCCGCCGCCAGGTTCTGCTGAGGAAACCTTTGGCAAAATCCTGGCGCAGGATCTGAGCAGGTACCGCGATGAGCTGATCATTTCGACCAAGGCGGGCTATTGGATGTGGCCCGGCCCCTATGGCGAATGGGGATCGCGCAAATATCTCATTGCCAGCCTCGACCAGAGCCTCAAGCGTATGGGGCTGGAGTACGTCGATATCTTCTACAGCCACCGGCCCGATCCCAACACGCCGCTGGAAGAAACGATGATGGCGCTCGATTTTGCCGTGCGCAGCGGGCGCGCGCTCTACGCCGGCATCTCCTCGTACACTCCTGAGCAAACACAGGCAGCAGCCCGCATCCTGCGCGCCCTCGGTACGCCCTGCCTGATTCACCAGCCCGCGTATAGCATGTTCAACCGTTGGGTCGAAGACGGTCTACTGAACGTACTGGACGACGAGGGCATCGGCTGTATCGTCTTCTCGCCGCTGGCGCAGGGAGTGCTCACGGACAAGTATCTCCAGGGCATTCCCGAAGACTCGCGAGCGGGAAAATCCCACGGCTTCCTGCGACCCGAACAGGTGACCGACGAAAAGCTCGACAAGGTCCGCACGCTGCGCGAGATCGCCCAGGCGCGGGGTCAAACCATGGCGCAGCTGGCCCTGACCTGGGTTCTGCGCCGCAAGACGGTCACCTCGGCGTTGGTCGGCGCCAGTAAAGTCCGGCAGATCGAGGATTCGGTGGGCGCATTGGCGCACCTGGACTTCAGCCAGGAGGAACTCGACGCTATCGAGGCAATCCTGCGGGCGTGAGCACTAGGATGGGAAAACCTCGTGGGGAAGAGGAAAGGATAGAGGATAAGGGAGGTTATGATGTCTAACTGGAAAGCTGATTACGTCGAGGCTAATGGCATTCGCATTCACTACCACCGTACCGGCGGCGCTAAGCCGGCGCTGGTGCTGTGCCACGGGGCAACCGACAACGGACTCTGTTGGACCCCGTTGGCCCAAGCCCTGGAGGCCGACTACGATCTCATTATGCCCGATGCGCGCGGGCACGGCCTCTCCGATGCACCGGAGACAGGATATGACGCGCGAACGCTGGCGGACGATTTAGCCGCGTTCATCATGGAACTCGGTCTGAGCCAACCGGCGGTCATGGGGCACTCGATGGGAGGCGCCACCGCGGCCGCCCTCGCGGCCTGGCATCCCGCCTTCCCCGGCGCCATCATTCTCGAAGATCCGGTCATTTTCGGGCCGCCGCCGGTATACGCAACGGAGACCGAGAAAGCCGCCGCGCTCGCCGAACGACGCGCCGAATTCGAGAAACGGCAAGCACAGTCACACGAAGCCCTGATGGCAGTCTGCGCCGAGTGGTTTCCGAAGATCAGTCAGGAAGCCTGCGAGCATTGGGCCGAGTCCAAACACCAGGTACGCCCCCAGATGACCCAGGTATATGTAAGTATGCCCAACCTGGCAGACCTGTTTCCTTTGATCCCGTGCCCCACCCTGATCCTCAAAGCCGACGCCGACGAGGCGGAGCGCAAACAGCAACAGGCCATCGCGGATCTACTACAAGATGGGAACCTCGTTCACGTGGCAGGCGCAGGGCACAATGTGCGCCGCGACCAATTCGACATCACCCTGGGTCTGATCCGGGACTTCCTCGCCACACTTCAGACATAACCGGGACATCGACGCGCGGCCCAAAGGAGGATCCATGCTCTACCCACAGATCAACCATTTCCGGCAGGTCATCGACCTCTCGGGATTCTGGGATTTCCGTTTCGACGATGAAGAGACATCCACCCCCATCGCCGTCCCCGCCAGCTGGAACGAGCAGGTGCACGACGATGGGGGGCGTAACCGGCGGGATGATCTAGGCCCCGCCTGGTACGAGACCCACTTTGAGTTGCCCGCCCCCTGGGCCGGTCAGCGTATCATGCTGCGCTTCGGATCGGTGAACTACCTGGCGGAAGTCTGGCTCAACGGAACGCGCCTGGGCGCACACGAAGGTGGCCATCTGCCGTTCGAATTCGACGTGACGGCGCAGCTGCACCCCGAAAACAACCACCTTGTCGCGCGGGTCGATGGCAATCTGGCCTTCGATCGCGTGCCGCCGGGCAACGTCACAGGCGATGCCGCCGATTTCTTCGAGAGCCACGCGGACAACTACCCGCAGGCGCAGTTCGACTTCTTTCCCTTCTGCGGCATTCACCGCCCGGTGCTGCTCTACACCCTGCCGCCGGTCGCCATCACCGACTTGACGGTTACAACGGACATCGCGGGAACGACAGGCCGAGTGCGCGTGCGGATGACGTGCACAGAGTGGGACGACCACAAGGCCGTCAGGGCCAGGTTTGTCCTACAGGGGCAGGGCGCCGCCCTTCAAATCGCCGTCCCGCTGGATGGT
>JAFGNR010000314.1 GCA_016926915.1 Anaerolineae bacterium | reverse complement strand
CCGCGACATCACCGCGCAGAAGCAAGCCGAAACGGAGCTGCGAACCAACGAAGAGCGGTTCCGGCGGATGAGCACCACCATGCAAGATGGGCTGACGATTATCGAGGGACGCGAGGTCGTCCACATCAACGACCGGCTCGAGGAGATTCTGGGCTACCCCAAGGAACAGATTGCCCGAATGAGCAGCCTGGATTATGCGGCGCCGGAGGAGATAGAGCGAATCAAGACCGTCATGCAGGAAGCGCGGAGTGGGAAGCGTGACCTGACCGACCTGGCATTCTGGATCGTCCGCCCGGATGGGCAGCGCCGCTTCATCCATAACCGCTACTCGATGATCACCGACGAGAGCGGGCAGATCACCGGACGCTTCGTGTTCACAACCGACGAGACCGACCGCGAGGTCGCGGAGGCCGAACGGCAGCGCTTCACACTGCGGCTCAACACGGCCTCGGAAATTGTGTCCCAGGTGAACGCCATCCTCGATCCGGAAAAGGTGCTCCAGGCAGTGATCCCGCTGCTCAAGGAACGCTTCGGTCTCTATTACGTGCACGTTTACACACTGGACGAGGAGCTGCAAGAGTTGCAGCTGCAGGCCGGTTATGGCGAGCCCGGACGTATCATGCTGGAGAGAGGGCATACCATCCCACTGGATCGCAAGCAGAGCCTGGTGGCAAGTGCAGCCCGCGCAGGCGAGCTGGTTCTAGTCGATGACGTGACCGAGGACCCCAACTTCCTGCCAAACCCACTCCTCCCCGACACCAAGACCGAGGTAGCAGTGCCCATGATCGTGGGAGAGCAAGTTCTGGGCGTCTTCGACATCCAGCATGATCAAGCCCACTTCTTCACCGACGCCGACCTGGATATCTTCCGCACGCTGGCCGGCCAGCTGGCGACCACGCTCTACAATGCGGGACTGTTCACACAGACGCAAATGCGGCTGCGCGTGGGCCGCGCTCTGGCCGCCACGCAGACCGAGGATGAAGTGTGGGATGCGCTGATCGGGGTCGCCGACTTCTATCCAGAAGCGCAGGTCTCGCTTTTCACTTTCGACCCCAATGCAGCCGAGCGCACGTTGGTGCTGCGCCGGATTGATTCCTTTGCAAGCGGGCTGGTCGAGGCAGTGTCGCCCGGCATGCCCTTCCCAGAAAAAGCATTCCCAGTAATTTCCCAGATCACAGCCGATGAACCTTTCGTATCTGCAAATGTGTTCGCCGATGACCGGGTGGACGCAGGCACACAAGGGCTGTCCCAACAAACCGGCGGGGTCAGCATGGCGCTGTTGCCCATTCTCGCCGGCGATGAGTGGCTAGGATTGATTGCAGTTCTATCAAGCCAGAAAGGGTACTTCGACACTCGAAAACTCCATCTTTATAAAGCGCTGGCCGAACAAGGAGGCGTGGCATTACAGGCCGCGCGGCTGAATGAAGCCATAGATGCAAGCGCGCGACGCTTCCGTGGCCTGTACGAAGCCTCCCCCTTGGGCATCATTCTCAACGACTTTGAAACCGGCGAGTATCTGGAGGCCAACGAAGCCTTTGTGGGAATGGTCGGACACTCACTGGACGAACTAAATCAACTGACATACTGGGATCTCACGCCCCGGAAATATGCCGGTGACGAGCAGAAGCAAATCCACGCAATGGAAACAACCGGACGATATGGCCCTTACGAGAAAGAATACATCCGCAAGGATGGCACAGTCCTCCCAGTGATCCTCAATGGCGTGGTCGTGACCGATCCCAACGGGCGCAGAGTGATCTGGTCAACCGTTGAAGACATCACCGCGCGCAAGGAAGCCGAAGCGGCCCTGCAACTGACGCGAGCTTCGATCGAGCAATCCCAAGATGCGTACTTCTGGTTCGATGCCGAGGCAATCTTCACCGATGTCAGCGATGCTACCTGCGCCATCCTGGGCTATAGCCGCGAAGAGTTACTGGCCTTGCGAGTCTTCGACATCGACCCGGTCTTCCCGGAGGAGGCCTGGCCCGGGTTGAAAGAGCAGGTGAAAGCCGCAGGTACGGTAACCCTGGAAAGCCAGCACCGCACCAAGGAGGGCAAAACCTTCCCGGTGGAAGTGAGCGTCAGTCACCTGCAATTTGGCGGCGAGGAGATCTACTTCTCGGTGGCCAAGGATATCACCGACCGGAAGGAAGCCGAAAGCCGCGTGCGCATCTTCCAGGCGCTGGCAGAAAACGCCGCCGATGCCATCACGATGGGCGATGTGGGGGGACGCGTCACCTACGCCAACCGCGCAGCGCACGAGATGCTCGGCTACGACTACGAGCAACGAGAGATGCATGGTATGTCGATGAGCCAATTGGCCGCCGAAGAAGAGATCGCGCGCCAGAACGGCGCAGTGCAGCAGATCATGGCCAACGGCGGCGGTTGGACTGGGGATGCCAATTCCAAACGCAAAGATGGCACATTCGTCGACGTATCGATTACGATGTTCCCCGTGTTGGACGAGAACGCACAGCCTGTCAGCATCGCGGCCATTCTGCGCGATATCACGGACCGCAAGGCCGCGGAGCAGGAACGCGAGCGCTTCACCAACCAGCTGGCTACGGCGGCGGACATCTCCACCCGCGCCAGCACCATCCTCGATCCACAGCGACTCCTGCAGGCCGCAGTAGAGCTCATCAAGACACGCTTCGATCTCTATCACGTCCACGTCTACACACTGAACCAGGAAACCTGGACGCTGGACATCCAGGCGGGATCGGGTGAAGCCGGCAAGATCATGCGCGAACAAGGCCATAGCATCCCACTGGTGCAGGAACGGAGCCTCGTGGCTCGCGCCGCGCGCGATGGAGAAATTATCGTCGTTACCGACGTGACCGAAGGCGCGGACTTCATGCCGAACCCGCTGCTGCCCGAAACGCGGACAGAGGTCACGATCCCGCTTATGGTCGGCGACGATATTCTGGGCGTCTTCGACGTACAGGATGATGAAGCCGGACGCTTCACCGCAGCAGACCTGGACGTCTTCCGTACACTGGCCGGACAGCTGGCGACCGCATTGCGGAACGCGCAGCTCTTCGCAACACAGCAGCAGGTGGAAACCCAGTTGCGACGCGAGCGACAACTCTTCGTCGGCGGGCCGGTTGTGGTCTTCCGGTGGGTCAATACTGAAGGATGGCCGGTCGAGTACGTCTCCCCCAACGTGGAGACGTTCATCGGCCACCCGGCGAAAGCCCTCATGAGCAGTGAAGTACCCTACGCCACCCTGGTGCACCCTGATGATCTGGCCCGCGTGGGGAGTGAAGTACAGCAGTTCAGCGAAGAAGGCCACTCCTATTTCGAACAGGAGTACCGGATGGTGCGGGCCGATGGCGAAGTCATCTGGATTTACGATTTCACCATCGTCATCCGCAACGAACGCGGCGAGATCACACACTATGACGGCTACATCATGGACATCACCGCGCGCAAGGAAGCGGAGGCCACGGCCATCGCCCAGGCAGAACGCAGCCGGGCGCTCCTCGAGACCATTCCGGACATGATGTTCCTCTTCAATCAGGATGGCACCTTCCTGGACTTCAAGGCCGAGGCCGGGCAGGAGTTGCTGGTACCGCCAGAACTCTTCCTGGGTCGCAAGGTACACCAGGTCTTGCCGCCGCACATCGCAGATTTGACAATGGAGAACCTGCACAAAGCATTGGCAACCCGGAAACTTCACACCTTCGTCTATCAATCTCCAATCGGCGAAGAGGTACACACCTACGAAGCCCGCATCGGGCGTGTGAGTCCGACCACAGGACTGGGCCTGGTGCGTGACATCACCGAGCGCCAGCGGGCACAGGCTGAACGCGAGCGCTTTGCAGCCCAACTCAGCACAGCGGCCGAGATTGCCCGCCAGGTCGGCACCATCCTCGACACCGATGAACTGCTCAATACCGTGATTCCGCTGTTAAAAGAGCGGTTCGGTCTCTACCACGCGCAGGTCTACGTGCTGGAGGAAGCCACCGGCGACCTGGTGCTGCGCGCAGGCTATGGCCCGATCGGGCAGATCATGCTGGAACAGGGCCACCGCATCGGCGCCGAGCAAGAACAAAGCCTGGTACAGCGCGCGGCAACCATCCGAGATGTGGTCGTCGCTAACGATGTATTGCAAGAAGCGGACTTCATGCCCAACCTGCTCCTCCCGGAGACTCGCGCTGAGGTCGCAGTGCCCGCCATGATTGGCGAACAAGTCATCGGCGTCTTCGATGTGCAATCCGACCAGGTAGACTTCTTCACCGAAGCCGACCTGAACGTGTATCGCACGCTCGCCGGACAGATCGCCTCCGCATTCCAGACAGCCCGGCTCTTCGAGCAACAGAAAGAAACACAGCAAGCCCTCCGGGCAGCGGTGGAAAAGACCCGCGCTATCTTCGAAGCTATGACGGAGGGGCTGGTGGTCACCGGCATGATGGGGAAAATCGAGGACCTCAACGATGCCACACTACGCCTGCACGGATTCAAAAACCGCGAAGAGGTAGTAGGCCGGAGCGCCATGCAGCTCTTCGACCGCGCTTACTGGTCCAGAGCGGCAGAGACGATGCGCCGCGCGATGGAAATGGGACGCAGCGAGCTATCAGCGTACCGGATGATCCGAAGCGACCGCAGCACCTTCGAGGCTGAGATGAACGCCGCCCTGCTGCGCGACGCGGACGGCAAACCGGCCGGTTTCGTCAACATCATCCGGGACATCACGGAACGCACACGGGCTGAGGCAGAACGCGCCCGGTTCGCGGCAGAGCTACGCACCGCCGCCGACATCTCCAGCCAGGTCACGTCGATCCTCGATCCGCAAGAACTCCTCGACCGGGTGGTCGCCTTGATGAAAGAACAGTTCAATCTCTACCACGTCAACATCTACACACTCGACGCGGAAGCGAGACGCCTCACCCTGACCGCCAGTTACGGGGAGACCGGGCGCATCCTGGTCACACAAAGTCAACCCATCTCGCTGGAGGCTGAGGGCAGCCTGGTAGCCCGGGCGGCCCGCGACAAAGAGATCATCTTGATCGAAGACGTGGCCGAGGCGCCCGACCTGCAACCGCACCCGCTGCTTCCACAGGTCCGTTCCCAGGTTGCGGTTCCGGCTCTCTTCGGTCATCAGGTATTGGGGGTCTTCGAGGTACTCCACAACGAAGCGCACTACTTTACGCAGGCCGACCTGGATGTATTCCGCACCCTGGCAGGACAGACTGCCGCTTCCTTCCAGAACGCCCGCTACTTCGAGGAAATCCAACAAGCCGCCGAGCGTCTGCGCGAGATGGACCAGCTCAAGAGTGAGTTCCTGGCCAACATGAGTCACGAACTGCGCACCCCCCTCAACTCCATCATCGGTTACGCGGAAGTGATGCTCATGGGCATCGATGGGGAACTGGATACCGAGACACTGGAAGACGTCCGGGCAATCTACGAAAACGGACAGCATTTGCTCGCCATGATCAACGACGTTCTCGACCTGGCCAAGATCGAAGCCGGGCGACTGAACCTCAAACTGGAAGACCTCGACCTGGGGGTGTTGCTGGAGGACGTCAAGACAAGCAGCGTCGGGCTGCTGAACAAATACAAGAAACAGGAGCACGTCGAAGTTCAGGTGACGGTAGAAGACGATCTGCCGATGGTCCAGGCGGACCGGGTGCGGATCAATCAAGTGCTGGCGAACCTGGTGTCTAACGCGATCAAATTCACCGAAAAAGGCTACGTCCGCATTCGCGGTTACCGGAGCGCCCAGTGGGTCTGCGTCGAGGTCAAAGACACGGGCATCGGGATTGCGCCGGAGTACCTCGAACAGATCTTCGAGAAGTTCCGGCAAGTGGATGGGTCCAGCCGGCGACAGTCTGAGGGGACCGGCCTGGGTCTAGCAATCACCCGCTATCTGGTGCAGATGCATGGCGGGAGCATCGAAGTGAAGAGCCAACCAGGCCAGGGAAGCACCTTCCTGGTGAAGTTGCCGGTGCAGGGCCAACCGACGGAGTAAGCTGTTGACAAACACTTTAGAGATGGGGACGGCCTGATGTCTGGTGAGAATTCCAAAGCTACAGTCCTGGTCGTCGACGATAACGAACAGAACACCAAACTGGTGGAGATGTTGCTCTCCAAGCAGGGGTATGAGGTTGTCGTAGCATTCAATGGCCAACAGGCTTTAAGACTCGCCTCCGAAAAAGCGCCGGATTTGGTGATTCTGGATGTGATGATGCCGGTGATGAACGGCTTCGATGTCGCCCGGGTGCTGCGGAACGACGACGCCACCCGGGCCGTTCCCATCCTGATGTTGACGGCACTTCGAGAACTTGAGGACAAGGTGCGCGGTCTGGAAGCCGGCGCCGATGACTTCCTGGTGAAGCCGTTCAACACCGTCGAACTGCTGGCGCGGGTGCGCTCGCTGCTGCGGATCAAGCAGCTTCACGATGAGTTAGAAGCCAAGAACGCCCTGTTGGGGCGGGTGCTAATGCGCTACATCTCCAAGGAGGTGGCGCTGGAAATCCTGCGCAATCCCGAACAGAACCTGCAATTGGGCGGCCAAACCTGCACGGTGAGCGTGTTGTTTGCAGATATTCGGGGATTCACCCACTTTTCGGAGCAGCGAGAAGCACACCACGTCATCCAGGTTCTCAACCAGGTGTTCAATCAACTCACCCCCGTGGTCTTCGAACACAACGGCACCCTGGACAAATACCTGGGCGATGCCCTGATGGCGTTGTTTGGCGCGCCCATCACCCTGGTCGATGGCGCCCGGCAGGCCGTCTGCACCGCGCTGGTCATGCAGGAACGCTTCCGGGAACTCCAGAGGGAAAACCCCATCCTGAACGAACTGGGATTGGGGACCGGGATCGCCACCGGCGAGGCGGTGGTGGGCAACGTGGGGTCGGATCAATTCATGGACTACACGGTCATTGGCAACACACCCAACCTGGCCAAACGCATCCAAGAACACGCCAGTCCGGGGCAGATTCTTATCGACCGTCGCACCTGTGACGCCGTGCAAGGCTATACCAACGTCGCGCCGATCCTCCCTCTCTACGGTCACGGTTTCAGCGCGCCGATTCCCGCCTTTGAAGTCCTGGACTTCAAGCAGCCCGCGAGGGAACCGGCCCCGGCCTGTTCAGATGTCAGGCGCGCGCGACTATGAAGGACAACAACATGAGTACGCTATTCAATGCAGTACGTTGTTTGGAATGTGGACATATGATGGCGCCCGATCCCTACGCCTTCCAATGCGAGGCCTGCGGCAGCTCGTGGATGGACGCGGTCTATGCTTGCGAAACCTTGCCGGCGAACTGGCCTGACATCGTGAACACGCGTCCTGCCTCGATGTGGCGCTACACAGAACTCATGCCGTTTGCGGACGATTTCCAGATCCTCTCGATCGGCGAGGGCTGGACGCCGCTTATCCGCGCCGCAGCGCTGCAACAAGAATCGGGCTGCACGGCCCTGTGGATCAAGGATGAGCGCCGGCAACCCACCGGCTCCTTCAAAGACCGGCAGGCCGCAGTAGCTGTAAGCGCCCTGCGCGCACAGGGCATCAAAGAAGTGGTGTTGGCTTCCACGGGCAACGCGGCGGCAGCCTACGCCGCCTACTGCGCCCGCGCCGGCATCAAACTGTGGGTCTTCCTGACAAGCAGTGTGCCCGCCGAGAAGATGCGCGAGCTGGCTCTCTATGGCGCAGAAGTCGTAAAGATCACGGGGACTTACGACCAGGCCAAGAAAGTGGCTGCGGATTTCGCGGCGCGCCACGGATTCCCCGTCAGCCGGGGCGCCAAGTCAATTCCGTGCAAAGAAAGCATGAAAACCATCGCTTTCGAGATCGTAGAGCAGTTGGGGTGGCGCGCGCCCGATTGGTACATTCAGGCAGTGTCCGGAGGTATCGGCCCGCTCGGCGTACATAAAGGGTTTCTGGAGCTCTACACCGCCGGGTTGATCGACCGGGTGCCCAAGATCGGCGTGGTGCAGACAGAGGGCTGCGCGCCCATGGTGCGGGCGTGGGAACAAGGCCGTGAAGAGGCCGAACCGGTCCGCCCCGACAGTTTGATCACGGTACTGGCAACCGGGAGTCCAGGTCTGGCCTACAAAATCCTCAACCAGGCTAACGCCCAATATGGAGGCGCCATGGTGTCCGTAACCGATGGCGAGGCTTTCCGCGCCATGCGGCGGGTTGCGCGCCTCGAGGGGCTTTCCATGGAGCCGGCAGCCAGCGTGGCCTTTGCCGGTTTCGAGAAGCTGCTGGAACGCGGCTATATTCAACCAGACGCGAGCGTGATCATCAACTGCTCCGGGCACACCTTCAGCGCAGAGAAGCACGCCCTGGAGGATCGCTACACGATTCGCCTCGAAGCTTCCCTGGATAGCCTTGAAGCGCGACCGGTGGAAGGCCTGGCGGCAGCACTGGAACAACTCGACGAGCAGATCACGACCCTGGTCATCATCGACGACAACCCGCACGACAACCGCCTGATTCGACGGCTGCTACAGAGTTACAAGAGCTACCGGGTGTTCGAGGCTTACACCGGACGGGACGGGTTAGACCTGGTGCGCCAGCGCCAGCCGGAGCTCATCGTTCTCGACCTGACCCTTCCGGACATGGATGGATTCTCGGTCATGGCAGAGCTGAAAATGGACGCGCGCACTCGCGAGATCCCCGTGGTGGTGATCTCCGCCAAGTCCCTCTCCAGCAACGAACACGACTACTTGCGCCAGTATACCGATTCCGTCTGGCTGAAAGGGAGCTTTAGTGCGCGCGAGCTGGTGAAACACGTGGCAGAGGTGTTGGGAGACGATGCCGAGGAGCTACGCCACCTTGTCGCTTCACCGGATGCACGGCAGGACGACCAGCTGCTGTCAGATTTCGGTCAGCAAAAACGGTCACGTATCCTGGTGATCGAGGATAACGTCTGGGAAGCGCGTTTGATGCGCCGGTTGCTGGAATCCCGCCCAACTTTCGAGGTACTCGAGACCTACTCGGCAGGCGAGGCCCTGGCAATACTGGAAGACCGGATGCCAGACTTGATCATCCTGGATCTGTTGCTACCCGACACGGCGGGCGAGCAATTCCTGGCGCGCCTCCGCAGCGATGAGCGCACCCGGCAGATCCCCGTACTGGTAGTCACCGGCAAAGAACTGGAGCCGGCAGCCCGCATACAACTCTCATCTCAAGTGGATTCGATCTGGTCCAAACTCTCCCTGGATCGCAACATGTTGCTGGCATACGTAGAAAACCTACTTGCGGAGTAATATTATGGATGATCATACCGTGCTCTATATCGAGGACAACTACCACAATCGACGCCTCGTCCGCAAGATCTTGACCGCCCACGGCTATCAGGTGCTCGAAGCGGAGGACGGTATTTCCGGATTGCGTATGGTACACGATTTGCATCCCAACCTGGTTCTGTTAGACATCAGCCTACCCGGCATGGATGGCATCGAGGTCGTGGGACGGCTCAAAAGGACGCCGGATGTATGTAACATCCCGGTCGTGGCGCTGACGGCCTCTGCCATGGTCGGAGATCGGGAGCGCTTCCTGGCTGCCGGTTGTGACGATTATCTATCCAAACCGGTGCAGGCGCGAGACTTGCTCGATAAAATCGGTGGTTATCTGGGGACGCCCTGATGCTAAGGTTCTCCAGCATGACAGGATCGCAGATGAAGACAATTTTGCTGATCGAAGATAATCCCTACGACGCCCGGCTGGTCATGCAGGTGCTGGGGAAGAATCCCGACTATCGTCTGCTCCACGCCCTGGATGCCACCGACGGCCTGCGCCTGGCTACCGAAGAATCGCCTGACCTGATTCTCCTGGACATGGGACTCCCCGATATGGATGGCCAGACCGTCGCGGGGGTGATCAAACACACATCCACCCTGGCCGACATTCCACTTGTCGCCGTCACCGCCTGGCCACCAGACGTAGCCAGGGATATGGCCGAGGCGTATGGTTGCGCCGGGTATATTTCCAAACCGTTCAGCGTCAAGGACTTCGCCGAGAAAATCGCCTCATTCTTCGTGGGAACCATGCCTTCCTAGCATCATGGCGCTGATACCATGCGACTATGATGCTTAAAGGAAACGACATGGAACGGGTTCACGAAAATCCACATGCCAGCATCCAACTACTACGGGCCAGCGCTTTCACACTGGAAGAACTGACCGCGGCGTATAATCAGACGCGGGTCGATTACATCGTCCCCATGCCGATGAACGTCAAGCGGCTGCACGACTACATCGTAGCCTATGACGTGCGGCTCGACGTTTCTGCCGTGGCCATGGAAGCCGGCCAGATGTTAGGGCTGTCGATGCTGGGCGTGCGGGGAGATCGCACCTGGATCACGCGCCTGGGCGTTCTACCGGTGCGCCGCCGGCGCGGCGCCGGGGAATTGCTGATGGAAGACCACCTGGAACAGTCACGGCAGCTGAACGCCCGATCCATCCAGTTGGAAGTAATCAAAAACAACTGGCCCGCGCATCGCCTGTTCCGCAGGCTCGGATTCGAGGAAACGCGCGAGCTGCTGGTGCTGCGTCGCCCTCCGGGACCGCCGGAAGTAATGGTTCCTCCCTATACAATGCACAACCTGGAGGGCGAGGCGGCGCTGGCCCTGCTGGCACGCCGCAGCGATCATCCCTCCTGGCTCGACGAGACCCCCTCATTGCGCAACGCCGGGTACAGCAAAGCCCTGCACGTGTCGTTGGCGAACGGCGACCGGGGATGGATCACCTACCAGCACACGCCCTTTCAGCTGGCGCGTCTGGTCATACAACCGGAAACCGGCGACTTCGAGACGGTGACGCGAGCGTTGCTGCACGCGCTTCACACTACCTACCCTAACCACGATACCAAACGGGAGAATCTGGCGGCCGAAGATCCGCGCTGGCCAATTCTCCAGGAATTTGGGTATCTCAACACCTTCTCGCGGGTCGAGATGTGGCTTGACCTCTAGCCGGCGCGGCGCCGAGGGGCGTTCCGGCGTCAGTCGATAGCCTGATCAAGATCCGCAACAATATCCGCGACGTCCTCCAACCCCACCGCCAGACGCACCAATCCATCGCTAATACCGTCGGCAACCCTTGCCGCGCGAGGCACGCTGTGATGGGTCGTACTGGCCGGATGTGTGATCAGGGTATGCGTGTCGCCCAGGCTCACGGTCCGCGCACAGAGGGCGACTCGGTCGAGTAGGCGAGCGCCCGCCGCCACGCCGCCCTTGAGCTCGAAAACGACCACCCCACCGCCGCCCCCCGGCATCTGACGGCGCGCCAACGCCGCCTGGGGATGGGAGCTGTGCCAGGGGTAGCGAACCCACGCCACGGCCGGATGGTTCGCCAGCCACTCTGCGACCGCCAGAGCATTGTCGTTATGTCGCGCCATGCGCAGCGGAAAGGTCTGTAGGCCCCGGGCAACCAACCAGGCATTGAAGGGGCTAAGACAGCCGCCAAACTGGCGCAGCGTCTGCTTCGCCCTGGCGATAAAGTCCGCGCTCGCAACAAGGCACCCCGCCACCGCGTCGCCGTGCCCGCCCAGGAATTTCGTCGCCGAATGCACCACCACAGCGACGCCCAACTCCAGCGGCCGCTGGTTGAACGGCGTGGCAAAGGTGTTGTCGACGATGGTCAACACCTCTCGTCCCTGGAGCACTTCCAGGATCCCGGCCACGTCGTTCAAGACCAGGATGGGATTACCCGGCGATTCCAGGTAGACCACGCGGGTGTCGGGGCGCAACGCTGCCGCAAAAGCCTGCGGATCGGTCGCCTCCGCCAGCGTAGTCCGAACACCGTAACGGGCCAGGTCGCCGGTCACGAAGTTGTAGGTGCCGCTGTACAATCCGGTGGTCGCCACCAGATGATCGCCGGACCGCAGCGCCGCGAGCAACGCCGTGCTGACGGCTGCCATGCCGGACGCCGTCGCCAGAGCGTCGATGGCGCCCTCCGGAGCGCCGGGCGCTTCTAACGCCGCCATCTTGCGCTCGAAGACCCGGAGCGTGGGATTTCCCCACCGGGTGTAGATGGGCAGGTGTTCCTGTTCGAAAGCCTGGGCGGCTTCTGCGGCGCTTTCGAAAAGATAGGTCGTCGCCATGTGGAGGGGCGGCGTGAGATCACGCGCGCCGGAGTCCTCTCCGGCGTGAATGGCGCGGGTATGGATTCCGGGTTTCTTCAAGAGAAGCTCCTTGGAAATGGTGAATAAGCGAATGGGCGAATTGGGAATGGTCAATACGCTACGGGGAGCGCATCTCGACGTGACACGCGTCAGGGGCACAACGCCGCCAGGCGCCCCGCAATAGCAACAAATACAGGAGCGCCGGGTCGCGTCTCACGCTTTGCCAAGGGCGCGGTCGATGGCAGTCTCGTAGCTCTTGCGGACGTAGGGCAGTACAAACCCCAACGCGCGCCGGTCAGAGATCTCAACCTGCACCCAGTATTTCACCACCCGTTCACCGGCTTTGAACTCGGCGACCGTGTAGCTTTCGGCCAGCCGGTCGCGATCGTTCTTCACCAGGTTGGTGATCACCACACCGCCAGTCACCAGAAAGGCGAACAGGCGATCTTTGACCTGGTAGCTGGGACAGCCGAACATTTTGCGGGTCGTGACCTCGGGCCAGCGCAGCACCTCATCCTCGAACAGCTGCCGCAGCTGCGTCATCTCCTCTTCTACGTAATATGGCACGCTAACGATTCCTTTCTGCTTCAATGCCGAGCCGAAAATGATCAGTACACGTCACCGATTATACACTTGCCGACAGTGCTTTGCGTATGTCCCAGCCATTGATATCGAAGTATCCATTGATGGGAAGTTCAACGACATCACGTTTACGCTCAAGATCAATGGAGAGATACCAGGCCGGCGGATGGATATATATGAATTGTACACGCAAAACCTTTACCCCAGGAGTTCGCGCAAGTTTTCCCAGATCAGGTAGGCGCCGATCAAAAAGGCGCCCAGAACGACCAGCTGCCAGAAGAATTCATAAACCAGAATCAAAGAAGCCACCAGGGCCAGCGCCAGAGTCACGCTGGAAATCAGGCGGTCGAGCCGTTTGCGGAATCCGGCTTCGATGAAGACGAAAACGGCAAAGAGGGCCGCCAGCCCGCCAACCAGGTGTTCCCGGGAGAAGAGAGCCAACAGCACGGTGGCGACGAGCATGGCGCCGATGCTGATGGCGGCCCATAGCTCGGCGACGCGGTGCATCCGGCGTTCCGCCGCCGAAGCGGGCCGATGCGCGCGCGTGATGTGCGCCCGGGGCGGCCCGAAGTCGCCAGAGGCCAGCCGTCCGGCCTGCAGTTTCAGCGCCTCCAGCCGCGCCGCGCCGGTCTCCAGCATCTCACGCAGGGCGCGCAGTTCCTCGGACAGGGCCGCAATTCGTTCTTGATGTGCGCGGTATTCGGCCTCAAGATGCGGGGCGCACTGCAGCGCTTCGGCTTCAGCGCCCAGCTGCACCAACGCCGGGAGGCATGCTGCGATGCGCTGTTCTTGAACCCCGCGCTGTTCCGCGATTTCGCGGCATTGAGCCGCGACGCGAGACAACACAAGATGGGGAGGCGCGACCTTGTCCAGGCCAGCCCACCCCAGCGGATCGTACCAGGAACGCCGGACCGTGCCATCGCGATTGTAACGGGGACCGGCAGGGGCGTTTTCGCCGGCAATGGGATCGCGGGCGAAAAGCCCCCATAAGCCCCGGTAGCCCCATACCCAGGCAGATGCGGGGGTCAGAAGCTCCGGCAGCGACCACGTTTTGGTCTGACCAGGGCCGATGGCACGACCATCCCCCCGAGCATAGTCAATGAAGGGTACCCGGAAGACATTGAGTCCATCGCTATCGCGGCGCACGTCTTCGGAGATGACTTCACGACGCACCTGCCGCAGCCGTTCACGGAACCAGGCTGTCGCCCGCGCCAGGGGACGCAAGAAGGGCAGCTCCAGCTCGGTCATGTATTCGCCTGGATGGAAGTAGCTAGCGTGCGACCCGGCGGCAGCGTAGACGACAGGATGCTCTCCCACTTTCTCGAGCTCGGGATCGTCCCACCGCCGGCGCAGGTCATCGCCGGAAAAATCATGGGAGGCATAGGCCACCCACCGGGGGCGGACGTCGCCTACATCCGGCTCGTAGCAATAAATGGAGATGAGTTCCCAATCCGCCTCGTGGTCGTTGACGCCGAAGAACCCCGAGCGCCAGTTGTTGAAGGCATAGAAGAACCAGTATTGCAGGACAATCCATCCCGCCTGCCGCACGACCCGCCCGTAGTACTGATAGCGCTCGTCCGCGTGCTGCATCCGCTCATAGGCCAGCGCTGCCGCGGCCGCCGTATCGCCGGGAACGCGGCCCCGCGCTAGGAGAGAAAGCGAGAAGAGCGCATCGACAAACCGCGAGAGGTAACCGACCCGCGCCAGCCGCCCCAATCCGGCGCGGAACACTTCTTTCGATTTGTGCTCCGCCAGCCCCTGGCGCACGCGCTTGACTTCGTAGGCTGCCAGCTCGGCGATATTGAGCGGCTCGATAAACTTCAGGAAAACAACCGTTTCAGGCTCATTGGGATGCGGTTCTGCCAGACACTCCAGAGTGAGCACATCTTCTTCCACGAGGCAGAGAGGAGGTTCGCCAGGGCGCTGCACCCAGAGGCTGGCCTCCTGCACGTAGCGCTCGACGTCCATGGGGAAGAAACGCTCACCGCCGGTGAAGTGCACCACCGGTTCGAACCGTTGCAACAGGGCGCGATCCTCGTCCGACGGCGTAACCGGCGCCGTGGTCATTGTGCATCGCTCCGGGGAGAGGGTGTGGGGCCAAACAGATGAGGACGTACCACCACCTGAAGGTAAGCCACCATGGCAATGGCGTTGACCTGCATCGCATAAAGGCCGTAGGGATACCCAGATCCGGCCTCAAGAAGCGCGCGCCCCTCGAAGAAGTAGAGAAACAAGGTCACGAGAAGCACAATCCCCTGAATCAGCATCGTCGATCGCCACACGGCCTTCCCAGGGGAAAAGAAACATCTGAAGGCCGTCACCAAACCCAGGAAGGCCAGGCCGCACCCCAATCCTCCCACTGCCCGGTTCAGAGGAACAATCTCTCCCGTAAGGGGCAACCACAGCAGGTGTGCGACAGGAGGCGGCGACAGGAGCAAGTATCCGAGAGCGACAAGGAGGAGAGCCTGGGCGCCGAGAAATAACGCCAGCAGCACCAGGGGCCAGCCACGGCGCGACTCAGGTCGCGGCGGCGTGCGGGTAGGTTGCTCTATGGTCATGTGTCGCCATCCTATAGTTGCCGGTGCAGATGCACAAAGTATACTGCAAAATCGACAGAGGCGCAACACAATGGACGCCGTGCGCCGGCGCCGTCTTAAAACGGGGCTGATTTCTCCTGAACGACTTGTTGTTAGCAGGGGGGAAAATTGGGCGTATAATGCAGTCGGAAGGAGATACCATGTTCGAGTTACCGCTTTTCCCACTACATACGGTGCTGTTTCCGGGTATTCCGGTGGCCCTGCATATCTTCGAACCCCGTTACAAGCAGATGATCGGGGTGTGCATCGAGACAAGCCAGCCGTTCGGTATTGTCTTGATCGACGAAGGCGCAGAAGCCCTGGGACCGCTGCCCACACCCCACCCCGTGGGATGCACGGCGAATATCTTGCGGGTCACCCGCCTCAAAGAGGGGCGGATGAATATCATTGCAGTGGGTCGAGAACGGTTCCGCATCCAGCACGTGGATCGCACGGCCCCTTATCTCATCGGACAGGTAGAGACCTTCCCGGTCGTGGCAGACGACGCTATTCTGTTAGCAGCCTTGAGCGAACGCCTACTTCCCTGGGTCGCGCGGTATCTGGAAATGCTGGCAGAAATTGGGGATACAGAGTTCAAGTCCGAGTACCTACCCTCACACCCGCTGCCGCTGGCCTTTACGGCAGCCCATTTGTTGCAGATCCCCACCGAGAAGAAGCAGGCGCTTCTGGCAACCGAAAACGCGGTGGACATGCTGCACGCGCTACACGCAAGCTACCGGCGCGAGGTCGCCCTGACGCACGCCATGCTCACCCGCACCCCGCCGCCGGATATCGGTATTTTCTCGGCCAACTAGGGGCGGCAAAGAGACAGCTCCCTCTCAGGATAGGATTCCCAATTCACGGGCTTTGAGCGCTGCCTGGGTACGGTCACGCACGTCCAGTTTTGCCAGGATGCTGGTGACATGGTTCTTGACCGTTCCCTCGGTAATGAAGAGTTTCGCGGCAATCTCCCGGTTGGTCGCACCGGTCGCTATCAGCCGTAAAACCTCGCACTCGCGGTCGCTCAACGGTTCGCCGAGCGTGTTCTCCGGCTGTGCGACAGAGCCAGCCATACGCGTGAATTCCGCCACGACCCGGGCCGCCACCGAGGGCTGTAAAAATGAGTCGCCGCGCGCGGCAGCCCGCACAGCCTCGAAGAGCTTCTCCGAGGCTACATCCTTGAGCAAATAGCCCACGGCGCCGGCGCGTAAGGCAGCAAAGATGTCCCTGTCGTCGTCAAACGTTGTCAAAACAATCACGCGGATTTCGGGGAAACGGCGGCGCAGCTCCTGGGTCGCAGCAACTCCATCCATCACGGGCATGCGCAGATCCATGAGCACCACAGCGGGATTCAGTGCGCCAGCCTGCCGGAGCGCCTCCTCCCCGTTCCCCGCCTCGCCGACGACCTCGAGATCGTGCTGTGTCGAAAGCAAGGTCTTGAGTCCCTGGCGAAAGAGCGATTGATCATCCACAAGTAGCAAGCGAATCCGTCCGAAAGGATTCATGCCAGCACCTCCACCTCTAATTGAAAGCCCTGACCGGGCGCCGTCTGGATCCGTGTCGTCCCGCCGAGCAGCTGCACGCGCTCGCGCAATCCCACGAGTCCAAAACCGCCGCCGGTCTCCACTGCTCCCCGCCCGTTGTCGAGCGCCACCAGCCGCACTCGATCTCGAGCAGCAAAATCCAGGGTCAGCGTGATCCGGGTTGCCGCGGCGTGTTTCCGCGCATTGGTGAGACCCTCCTGGGCAGCGCGAAAGAGTGTGAGTTCGACCTGCGGCGTAAGATCCCGAACCTCACCTCGAATCGCGAACTCCACGAACACCCCCTCTGCTTCGCAGTCGCCGATCAGCGCCGCAATAGCCTCCGGCAGGGAACGCCCTTTCGTCGGAGAAGCACGCAGCGCGCCCACCGAACGCCGCACATCCGCCAACGCTTCCCCGGAGAGGTGTTGGGCTTTTTCGAGTGCACCGGCGGCCTGTTGGGGATCCAACGACAGGACAGCCTGCGCAGCCTTGAGCTGCATATTGATGGCGGTGAGATAGTGTCCCAGTCCATCGTGGATTTCCCGCGCCATACGGTTCCGCTCGCGGGTCATCGCCAGCTCTTCGGCCTGTACAGCGTGGGCGCGAAGCCGGTCGTTGGCAGCTGCCAGCTGCGCAGCGAGTCGCTCCACCTCTTTCCGCGCCAGTTCCTCACGCTGCGCCACGTTGGTAAACACCGCGACGAAGACTACGCCCGCCAGCGTCGAGGCGCCGACCGACAGCGCGGCGCGCAGGTTACCTTGCACGCCGGTAGCAACCAGAGACTCCAACACGGTCAAGACGCCGATCAACACCACGCCCGGTTGTGGGAGCAATGCTACCGCGTGCCCGATCAAAAAGAGAGAGAGCAACCACGAGAGACCAGCCCACTGGCTCAACCAACCGATGAGCCAGGCAAGAGGTATTTGGAAGACGAAGTAGAGGATCGAAATGAGGGCAGAACAGCGCACTTCACAGTATGCAAATCCAACCGTCCCCATAAGGAGGAACACAATGCCCAGACCGCTCGAGACCCACCAGCGCCAGATGTCCGGTTGACCGATGAAGAATCCCAATGTGGAGACGTAGGCGGTCACAACCGAAACGACGAACGCACCGTAGGGCATACGCCCCGTGCGGATCTTGTCCACGATCTGCGCGAACAGTGTGGCGTCCTCAGAAGTTGCATCAAGTTTCATCCCCATCTCCTCACACACCTGTCATCCAACGCGTACGTCGGAAAGCAGCGTCGCCAGGGCGCGGCGTTCCGCTTCGTCCAGGTAGTCCGACACATCGCGGTCGCCGGCAACGATCGCCTGGCCCAGACCCGAATTGCGAAAAGCCTTGAGATCCTCCTCGAAAGGCGCGCCGACCCGGTGATCGTCGACAATGCCGCCGTCCTGCATCACGAGCACACGGCGGGCCTGCCGGGCTACCAGCGGATCATGCGTGACCACGACGAAGGTGGCGCCCAGTTCGCGGTTGAGACGCCGCATCAGCGCGATGACCTCGCGCCCACTTTCGGAATCGAGATTGCCGGTGGGCTCATCCGCCAGGATCAGGCCCGGCTCGTTGGCCAGAGAACGGGCAATGGCCACGCGCTGCCGCTGCCCGCCGGAGAGTTGGTTCGGCAGGTGGTCCATGCGATCTTCAAGACCGACCATGGCCAACAGAGCGCTCGCGCGCTGGCGGCGCTGGCGCGCACTCAAGGATTG
>JAFGNR010000313.1 GCA_016926915.1 Anaerolineae bacterium | reverse complement strand
GAATCTCCCGCCTTCTCAGTTCTCAAGAGGCCTCGCCGCTCATGCAACCCCCTGGGTTTCCTGTTTTACCAGCGCTTCCACCACCTCCCCCACGTAAACGCGATGGTAATCCTTGGCGGCGTAGATACTGCTATCGATCTCGGGAGCGACGAAACTTTCGGGCGTGAGATCTTGTGCGTAAAGCTTGCGGCAGACCAGCACCAGGCGCGCCTGTTCGAAAGTCACCGTGTTCAATCCCACGGAGAGCGGGCGCAGCCCTGTAGCCGCCATCTTGTCGACGTCACGACCGGAGTGGGTGCCGCAATAAAGGAGTGTCTCGCGATACTGCCGGTGATTGAAGAAACTCAGGGTGAACGCGTCATACGTCTCCATGAACTCGAAGGTATAGCGTTGAGGGCGTACAAAGGCGAAGGCGACGGGGCGTTCCCACAGGTGGCCTAACATGCCCCAACTGGCCGTCATGGTATTGAAGTGCGCGAGCGAACCGGCGGTGACCAACATCCAGTCTTTCCCGATCAGTTTGAAAGGACTCTCGTGCAACTGTAGCGGATCCAATGATTCGAAGCCCTGTGACATACGCGCCTCCTTGTGCTCTACGAGATTTCACGGTACTGAGTGTACCATAAGACCCGTTCGTAGCCAATGTAAAAGGAAGGTGATTACGATAAATATCGGGCGGTTTTCTGGTATAATGTAGTTCTAGTGGTGAGCTTGTTGCAGTCAAGAAAGGATGGGGGGAGATGCACGTTGTAAGTGATAGAGGCATGGATCTCAGTGCGCAGCAGATGGCCGGGTTAGATATTCACCTTGCGCCATTGACTATCAATCTGGATGGAAAGACGTACGTGAGTGGGGTGGATATTCAACCTGATGAGTTCTACGAGTTGTTGGCTTCGGCTGAAGGTATGCCGACGACATCGTTACCTTCGCCAGGGGATTTTGCACAGCTGTTCCGCAAGCTGGCCAAGACCGATCCCGAAATCCTTTTCGTCCACATTTCTTCCGGTCTGAGTAGTACCTTTAATTCGGCGCGCGAGGGCGCCAAGTTGGTGCCCGAAGCTATCGTGCATTTCTTCGACACCATGACCTTGTCGGGCGCCCAGGGGTGGCAAGTCGAAGCCGCTGCCCGGGCCGCCCTGGCCGGTTGGCCTGTGGACAAGATCATCGCACTCCTGAAACGGGTTCGCGAGATTACGGAAACGGTCTTCACCCTGCCGGATCTCAAATATCTCATTCATGGGGGGCGAATCAGCCATCTCAGTGGGCTGTTGGCGTCCGTCTTGCAGATCAAGCCGTTGATCGGTGTGAGTAAAGAGGATGGCAAGTATTACGAGCGGGCCAAAGCCCGGACTTTCAAACGCGCGGTTGCCGCCTTGGTCGATGTGACGGCGGAAGACTGTCCGGCGGGTAGCCCGCTGCGTGTTCAAGTCATGCATGCCAACAATTCCGAAGGCGCCGGTTGGCTTCGGGATTTGCTGGATAAACGTTTCAAGTGTAGCTGGCTGCCGATCGGTTCCATCGCGCCGGTTCTGGGTGCGCATACCGGTCCCGGTCTGGTGGGTCTGGCGTATGCTCCTTTGAATGCTTACCCTGAATTGCCTTGAGGTTGGAATCGATATGCTCATCGGGCCGGCGCATGCGCCGGCCCGATTGCTGTTTCGCAACCGTGCTTATCTTATCGCCAGACGCCAGAGTAGCGCCGCTGTTGCTGCGCCGATCCCCGAACTGATGAAGTTTACCCAATCGTTGTTCAACCAGCGCCAACCTCGCAGATACGTGTTAGGCGTTCCATCAGGATCGATGCGCTTTTCGGTCTCTTTTTCACGTTTGACCGAATAGTAGATCACCTGGAGCGTTGCGCCAAGCAGGCTATCGCCGAACGCTCCGGTGAGTCCACCGACCGCTGCAATAGGCAGCAGCCATATCGCGTTTGCCAATTGCTCAGGAGCGAACAGGGCGTTGGCGGCTCCACCCAGCCAGGTATCGAGCGCGACGAATACCAGGGCGGCAATACCGATACTCAACCCTCCCGCCAGTGTGGCCAGGGTTCCGAGACGTGAGATGCCCCCTGAGGTTCCCGGTTCTACAGTTTTGCCCGTCGTGATCAGGCGTGGGGGCACGCGGCTAAGGACCCCCAGCTCGGTGGCCCAGGTATCAGCATTGACCGTCGCCATGGCGCCCACAAAGGCCGCAAAAAGCGCGGGATGCGGGAACAGGGGGTAGGCTGCGGCGATCAACGCGCCTGTACCTGCATTGGCGAAAGCTTGCCAGAAATCGCGCTGGGAGCCTTTATCGAATTTCTCCGCCAGGACTTGTTTGGTGGACTTCTTATAGGCCGATAGGCTGCTGGAGAGGACGAAGAAGGTGATGAGCAGCATGCCCCATATCCAGCCCCCCAGACCGAAAATAGCCGTTCCTACGATCATGGCGCCCGCGACGCCGCTTGTTGCTAATGCGCGTTTACGGTAACCGGCATAGGCGATGATCCCGCTGAGTAACAAACCGATAGCCAGCTGTATCCACAATCGCATGGTGCACCCCCTGGATTAGAACAGGCCGTAGAGTGCGAAAAGGACAACGCTGGTCAGCAGGGGGACGCTGAGATTGTCGCTGCCGGCGGGGGAAATGCTTTCCGCGAAGGTCGCGACTGCGGTTCCGATCACCGAAAGCAACAGGGCCGCGCCGGTAGTGAGCGCCTGGCTGTTGGGACTCAGATCTGAGCCGGAAAGCAGCCACAGGGTCAGGAAAATTGCGACCAGGTTGACGATAGCCATCGCGAGGGTGCCTTCCAATGAGCGGGTGTGCCCGAACCGGGTATAGGTACGCCGGCCCCACGTTTCTCCGACCAGGCTGGCGGCCGCATCCCCCCACGTCATTGCCATTACGCCGGCGGCTGCGATGGGGACGCGATCGATGCCGCCGCCGGTTCGCCACAGCGCCGCGAAGAGCACGGTGATCGAGATGGCGAAGTAGACGGTGCCCAGCGTCGATTGTTCCGTATCCATGGCCTTGAATATCTGCTGCCGGTAGAACACGTAGTTGAGCACAATGAACGTGGCAAAGGGGATGATGCCATAATACCAGTGGTCGAATAGAGCCAGAATACCCCAAATCCACATGCCTGCGCCGATGTGTGTGACCTTACGCGTGACACGTTGGGGCCATTTCATCAATTTCCCCAGCCCCTCAGATACAAACAGTAAGCCAAATGCATACACGTATGAGAGCACTAAACCTGCGATATCTCCCTTGGTCATGATAGCCTCCTTGCGTGACGGTGCGCTAATTATAATGCCGTCTTCGTGTGACTCAATTCCACCTTTTCGCATGCCCCTCTTGTCATTTACCGCTTCACCGTTTAGAATAAGCCCAATGTCAGATTATCGCGATTACTTCGCCGAAAACTGGCCTGTGCTTCAACAGGCTGACGTCTACGCTCCGTATCCGAACCCTACCTTTCGGAATCCGGCCTTCGCAGAAGCCAGGTTTCGGGTATTGATTGTCAGGCTTTCGCCGTTTCGGGACGTCGACCGTTCGACGCCCCATCTGTTTCTGGCGCAAGCGGTGCGCCGGGCTGCGCCTGATGCCTTCGTCGATATGGCGTTTTTCCCGCCCTTGCATGACCGCGAACGTTTCTTGCGCGACGGAATCCCGTTTTTGACCGGGACGCAGTCGTTTCAAGGCGTCGCGGCGTTTGATCTGGTGTTGATCTCCAATGCCTACACGCTGGAATTGCTCAACCTTCCCTACCTTTTCCATCACTCCCAGATACCGGTCATGGCCAGCCGGCGCAGCGAGGCGTGGCCTCTGTTCATCCTGGGGGGGTCGAATGCCCTGGCGTCGCAGGCCGTGATCACGCCGGAGGGCGACGCGGTCGTCGACGCGATCTTCTTCGGAGAGGGTGAGAGGCGAGTGGAGTCTCTGGTAGCGTGGCTCTGTGACCATACCGGCATGCCCAAGGCTTTGCGGTTGTCGGGGGTCGCGGAGCAGGTGTCCGGATTATGGATCGCCAATGGGGCGCCGGCTCAACGCGTTCGAAAGGCGATCTGCGCCAGTCCTGGCGGTGAGGAGGTGCTGGTCGATTATCCCGTGCTCAACAGCGCGGATGCAACAACAGCGCGGCTTCAGATCAACTTTGGCTGTCCGGCTTTCTGTTCTTTCTGTTTCGAAGGCTACGATCGCAAGCCTTATCGCGAAGTATCACTCCCCGATATTCTGGCGGCTGCACGACGCCTGAAGCGCGAGCGCGGCGCCTCTTCGGTAGATCTCTATAGCTTCAATTTCAACACGCACGCAGAGATACTGGATCTGATCCTGGAACTCAACCGTTGGTTTGACCGCGTAAGCTTCAAGAGTCAACGGGTGGATCTGCTCTACACGGTTCCCGGATTGTTGGCTGCCGAGGTGATGGCCGATAAACGCAGCTTCACCCTGGGGATTGAAGGCATCAGCGAGCGGCAGCGGGTATTCCTGCACAAAAGCGTCAACACGCAGGCGATTCTGGGCGTCATTGCCGCGTTGCTGCGTGAGAAGATTCGGGAAATCAAGCTCTTCTACATTCTGACCGGCTACGAAAGCGAGGCCGACCTGGAGGAGTTCCGGGGATTCGTGGCCCAGCTCAAGGGCTTGCGTCATCAATTGAACCGGGGCATCCGGGTGATTTTCAGTGCGGGACTGTTGGTGCGCATGCCCTTCACGCCGCTACGCTACGATCGCCTCTTCTTGGAAGAAACTGCCTGGCGACACATTGCCGGGCCGGTCAAGTCGATCTGCGAGACGAACGGTTTTGAGTTCCGTATGGCCACCCCCTGGGATGAGTATGCCACGTCCCAGGTGATGGCGTTGGGGGGAACCTGGGTGCATGAACCCCTAATCGCGTTAGCCAAAGAGGGGCATTGCTATGATACCCGGTTAACGCCGGGCTATTGGGATGCGCTGCGGGCCTGGCTGGTAGACCACGACCGGTTGAATGATCTGTTCTTGGGCGAGAAATCGCCGGACTACGAATTTGCCTTGTCATTTGTGGAAGGGGGGATTCCGTCCGATTTCTTGTACCAACAATACGTGCAGGCTCGCGCCGGTATCGATGATGGGTACTGTTTGGGTTCGCAAGATTCGGCGGGGCATTGCTTGGGATGTGGCGCCTGTACGCTTCCTGAACAGCGGCGCGCGTTGCTGACCCATAAAGTGAAACAGCCGGCAGCGGGTGGGTACTGGACGCACCTTCCGGCTTTGATGCGACAAAAGTGGCAATTGAAGCCCGCGTATGCACATGTGCGGTTCCCATCCGAAATTGCCGGAACGGCGCCGGAATGGTTGAACGCCTGGTTGCTCCGAGAATTCCTGAAGGTCTTACCCCCACAAGAGACAAACCTCCTGGCAGTTCAGGAGGCATTGTTTTCGAGCCGGGAGTTTCGAGGCCGTTTCGAGCAGTTCAGTGGGGAAACGGTCGTGGCCTTACGGGCCTGGGATGTTCAGAGCTTGCTGGCAGCGTTACAGAGTGAAGTCCCTTCCTTTGTCTTGAAAACCTGCATGCAGTTTGATCCTGCATCTGTACAGCGCTTTCACCTGGCGTTGGAACTGCCGCCGCGCCACTTCCCGAATGCTGAGCAGCAGCTGGTACAGTTTTTGCGGGAGGCGCACATGCCGGTCAACCTCCGGCGTGCTGAAGATCGGGTCTGTTACGATTTCTCTGCCAAAGCCCTCAAAAAGAAGATAGTTTTCGAGGCGAACGCTGTTTTGCGGGAGGGCGCTTGTGCGTTGGCGTTGATCGTCAGTCCGAAGTTCGACTGCGCTGCATTTCTCAGATCGTTTGGCGGCCCGCCGGGTATGTCGCGTCATGCCGATGTCGTTATTACGAATTTGACATGGTAGGTTGGGTGCGTTTCACTTTTGGGGAAAAAGAGCGAAAATCGGCTCCAAAATCATCCCTGAGGTGACGCATGACGAAAAAGAATCTCGCCCGTGATCTAGAGAAGGCCAAACTGCTCCGCGCAGCTGAGGAAGCGACGGAGAACTTACTAGCCGAAGCCGTTGAATGGCAAGCCGCGCACCCCAAAGCCACGCTTGAGGAAATGGAAGTCTTCATCTTGCAGCTTCAACAGCAATTTGGGGAACGGCTCTCTCAAGTGTTATTGGAGCAGGTAGGTTCGTCGGATTGACAAAAAACTAGAGCGTGGTAGAATCTCGCAGGCTGAGGGGGAAACCCGGCAGCACGGAGTAGAGAAGAGGCCGGAGAGTTGGCCGGGTTGACAAATTGTTAACCTATGATAGACTAAGAGAGCCGGAAGGTTAAGAAGTCG
>JAFGNR010000312.1 GCA_016926915.1 Anaerolineae bacterium | reverse complement strand
CCGGCGCGCACATCCTCGATGACCTTGTGCATGGTATTGGTCGCGATCACCACAAAATCGGCGCCGGCAGCTTCAAGATGTTGCGCCCCTTTGCGCAATCCCTCTGCGACAAGATCCCAGCGACCGGCATTCGGCCAATCGACATAGGGCTGGAAACTCACACTGTAGATTACAATCTGGGGATATCCGTAATCGCCGTAGCGTTCGGTGTAGGTCCGGGTGATGTATTCGTAATAGGCAATGGTGGATTCAGGACTCATGCCTCCAAGGATACCGATAGTCTTCATGGCGCTCCCCCAAATGGTGTGCTACAGATCCAGTCTGGCAAGGGGTTCCAGATCGTCAGGATATTGCGGCAGCTCTCTCTCCGAGCCATCCAGCAACACCCACTCACCGGGACTCTGCAACGCCTCCAAGGCCAGCTTGACGTTAGCCATGCAGAGACCGGCATCGAAATACCGGTATTCCTGCTTGACGCCTTTTCCATACCGCGTGTGTGTGCGCAGCACGAAAAGATAGAGGGTGCGCTTGCGCCACAAGAAACGCCAGGGCTGTACGTTGAGCGCTGACGGCGCCCACCGGGCGGCCTCGATGATTGGTGCGATGGTCTCCGGCGGTTTGGCGGGTTTGTCGAAAGCGCGGTTGAAGAACAGAGCCTCGATGGGGTTGCGTTGCGCCGAATTGAGGGCCCGGCGCAGCGTGGCATTGAGGGTGCGCCCGCCGAGGGAGGCGGAAGGCCGTCCGAAAATCACAATAGCGCCAATGCGCGCGTCACGGCGCAAGATGAAACGCGCGCGCAACGTCGTCTCCCGATCCAAACTCCCGATATAGCAGCACCCTAGATCAAGCAATCCCATACGGATGACCAATTGCTGGGTACGGTAGGCCAAGTCCAACAAGGGCCGGTCGTCGCCGATGATGTACGGCACCATGAAATGCGGAGGACTCAGCAGCCGCCCATAGGCGCCCAACGCCTGAACAAGATCATCAACCGATGTGACATCGCGCACCAGCACCGTATAACGGTTGCTTGGGACCAGGGGAGCGACGGACCCCGTGAGGTCCTGGATACGGTTGAGGGTGGATTCTGAAAGGGGATGCGTATCATAGCGGCGCACCGAACGCCGCTCGAGAATTGCGTCGTACAATGCCTGATCCATACATAACTCCCGTCGGATCAGAGCTCATCAGAACTACAGAACTCTGAGCCTTTCAATGATATTGCCATATAACTGCAACCCTACTATAATTCAGTATAGTCAGTATCCCAAAAGGGGCAAACAGGCCCTTTCAGGCCAAAACTGCTTGATATACGAAAGGAGAATGTAGATGGTTACCTGTCACGAGATGAAACTCGGTCAAATTCTCGTCTGCGAGAAATGCGGTTTGGAGCTCGAAGTGATCAAAGAATGTGACGAATGCGGCGCGGATGTCGATGCCTGTGAGTGCTCTGAGCCCTGCACCTTCAGCTGCTGCGGCGAACCGTTGCAGATCAAAGCGTGACCCTATTGCTCTACAACAGAGACCGACTTACACCGGTTGAGTGCGCGTTGTAGAACCGTTCACATTCAAGATGGGACGCACCTGACTCGCTTGCTAGACGCAGCCGGCAATGCGCTTCTGAGCTGCTGTTTGCTGTGAGCCAGTGCGTCCCTCTCATCCCCACCCCAAATCCCTGGCATGACGGCGGCTGTGGGCATGCTCATGGTCGTGAGTATGTTCGTGAGGGTGCAACATCTCTTCCGGAGGCTCCGGCAGCGGCATGCCCTCCACAATGTCTTCCAAATCGGCATCGGTCGCGCCCTCTGCGCGACGCTGCACGATCTCGCGGAAAGTTTCCCGGTCCATCCCCTGTGGCGTGACCTGATCGAGTAGCTCCCCGCCCTCTTGCAGAGCCTGGGCCGCCGTCTGGAGATCCGCGCCGGCGACATCCCGGGCGTTTCTCTCAAACGCCTCCTGGCGTTGTGACAATGAGCGTCCCACGTGCGCAGCGGAAATCAGCTTCTCGACTTCGGACGAGCCGCAAGCAGGACAGACGGGCGGCGGCGTGTCGAACGCGCGGGTAAGATGGCGAAAGCGCCCCTCACACTTCGGACAATAGTATTCATAGATGGGCATAGTAACTCCTTGGGGAATGGCGAATGAGCGAATGGTGAATGCATGATAACGCCTCACAGACATAACCTGTGTGAACGTGCAGAGGCAGTCATCAGCGTTCCTCATGGTGATGCTGGCGAAAGCGGCGCCGCCGTTCTAGTCCCCACAGCAGAAGGCCGGCGCCGCAAACCAGCGCCCCCTGGGAAAAGGGGAGAATGCCTCCGCTCTCCGGATTCAGCAGCAGCGCCGGTGCAGAGGAAGAGGGGCCGGTCTCCGTTGGTATAGACGTAGGCGCAGGCGTTGGCGTGAACGCCGGGAATCCCACTTGCAGGCTGGTTTCGGCGGACGTGATTGTGGCGACGTCGGTAAGCGCCGTGCGCGGGGCCGCGAGTTCCGAAACGCGCGCGAAGATGATCAGCTGCACGCATTGAGCGGGCTTCAGCGTACCAAACCGCGCTGTTACGATCCCCGCGACCACCTGGGGAATACCCCGGCTGGCCGTCACGGCGGACACAATCAGGGGACGTCTCACGGGATCTTCGATGACGACCTGTTTCGCCTCGGCGTTGCCGGTATTGCAGGCTTCGATAACAATTTCGACTTCCGCGCCGGGATAGACCACAGCGGGCGATATCTGTTTGCTTCCTGACAACCGGGGTGCAGGAAGCGACGTCGCGGTCGGTCGCGGGGTGGCAGTCGCCGTAGGCGTCGTTGTGGGGGTGGATGTCGGCGTCGCGGCGACGGTTGGTGAAGGCGTCATAGAGGGCGCGGGGGGAATCTGCGGCTCCGGCGTGGGCGCCGGCGTTCGGGTCTTGAGATAGAGTGTATCAGGCGTCGCCGTGGTTGTGGGCGTGCACGCCGGTGTGGCAGTGGACGTAGGCGTAAGCGTTGCGGTCGGCAGCGCAGTAGGGGGCCTTACGAGCGTGGCGGTAGGCGTCGGTGACGTTGTAGGCGGTATAGTGGGTGTAGCTGTCGGCGGCGGGGTGGCGGTGGGAGTTGTCGTCCCCGTCGCAGTGGGTGTGGATGTTGGCGACGGGGTTGAAGTGGGAATAGGTGTAGCCGTCGGTGTTACCGTCGGCGCGGGTGTAGACGTCGCCGTCGATGTCGACGTAGCAGTGGGTAGAGGTGTAGGCGTCGCCGTTGGCAGCGACGTAGCTGTAGGCGCCGGCGTTGACGTAGGGGTTGCCGTCGGCAATGGCGTGGAGGTTGCCGTCGGCGGGCGCGGCGTTGACGTGGGACGTCCTAAAGACGGTCGCTCACCCATCGCGGCTTGCGTCACGACGGCGCGCCAGCTCAACACCGCCACAAAGACCAGGACCGCCATCCCCGGCCAAACCACACGTTGTCTTCTCATCTTGCCGGCGTCCTTTTGGATCCCTGGCCTACTCCCGCACCAGTGTAAACTGCAATGTCACACAGTTGCCCGCGCCATCGCAGGCAATCAATTCGACGGCGTTTTCGCCGGCACTCAAAGAGACCGTCGCCTGGAAAGCCCCTGATCCCGCCACGGGGACGCTGTCGCCGTTGACGGTGACGCCGGCCCCACGTTCGGTCTCTCCCCTCAAGGTCACCTCGGAGGTCGAAACGACCGGATCGGTTGGGGAAAGCAGCCGCAGGAGAGGCGGCGTTGCATCATAGACAATCGTATAGTCGGTGCAGTCGCTCTGCCGGCCCGCGGCATCTTCGGTTACCAGGCACAGCGCCTGTGCGCCTTCCGCCTGCGCTCTGTAAGGAATAACGAATGCCCCGTTCGTGTCCGCCTGCATGCGCCCCATCTCGCGATGCTCGGGGTCCGCATAGAGAATAACCATCTTTCCGGGATCGGTCGCGCCGATCAAGGCTAACCCGGCTCTCGGCGACACCAGCGACCCGGTTGGCGCCAGTAGTTCGCCTTCGACCTGAAGGGATTCAAGGACTGGCATTTGAGGCCGAACTTCAAGAGGTTGACCTACCCTGACGTCGACCTCATATCCGGCGGGAACTTCCACGGTGGGATTGCCCAGGGTCTCGTCCAGCAACGTCACCAGGGTCACTCCCTTATCAGTCGCTGCGTAGACGTGATCGGCGCTGATCACGCGCGCGCGCAAGACAGTCCCCCAGGCGCGCACCAACGCCGCCTGGGTCTCTACCTGGAACCGGTCCTCCCCGGTCAGGAGATGGGGAACCCGCGCGCGCACCTCACCGGAGGTCACATAGAGCCGAATCGCCAGAGGCGCGTCGCTGGACGCGGGCTGCACTTCTGCCAGCCATAAGGTCGTACCCGGCTGCATCTGAACCGTACTTTCGTCGAAAAACGCCAGCGTCCCGGCGCCGCCGGCGCCGGTCACGATACGATCTCCCTCTGCTACCGGAATGGATTCTCCCGGCGCCGCCTGACGCTCGCCGCGCCGCACCCAGTTTAGCAGAATTGGACGTTCCCAAACCACATACGCCGTCCCCTCTGCGAGCGTGAAGGTACCCCGCGCAGGAGCGCGAGGCGTCAAGAGCCAGGCGCCTCCCAAGATAAGCAGGGCTGCCGCAACACCGGCAAACACTGGCGAAAGCAACAAGCGTCGCCATCCCGGAACCGGCGGCGTCTGCGCCAGCGCCTGCAACACGCGCGCCTTGAACCCAGGCCGCGGCCTGACCAGGTCCTTTGTCAGCGCCTGCAACAGGCGCTCGACATTCCGTTCGCGCACTTCCATCACAGTCCACCCTCTAAAATCGCCGCCAGGCGCCGCCGCGCCCTAACCAATATCGATTCGACACTCTTCTCGCTACGGCCCATGGCCCCGGCAATCTCGATCACCGGCCACCCCTCGACGTACTTCAACACCAACGCCGTACGGTAGTGCGCGGGCAGCGCCGTCAACGCCTCACGAACCATCTTGCGGACGTCGGAACGGGCCAGCGTCTCTTCTGGGATCTCCGCCCCCCCAATGCCCGGGAACCACTCCGGCAGTTCCACCTCCGGATGTCGCACCACCCGTCGCCAGCGATCCTTTACCTTGTTACTGGCAATCCCAAACAACCATGTCTTCAGGCTGCTCTGATGGCGGAAACGCTTGATACTGCGCAGCGCGACCAAGAAGGTATCCTGGACGATATCCTCCGCTTCCTGAACGTGCCCCCCGACCTGATTGTAGACGAAGCGATACAGCGCATCGGCATACTGCTCCACGAGCCAATGCTG